>JAHIUE010000056.1 GCA_018817205.1 Patescibacteria group bacterium
ATAAATATCAAAATCTCTCGCCGTATTTTAGATTAATTACCCAATTTTTAGCCGCGACTGTGGTAGTGGCAAGCGGCGTCAACATTCATTTTATTACCAATCCTTTGGGAGGGATCATTAATTTTGACTCTGTATTTTTACTTGCCGATATACTTGCCATATTCTGGATCGTCTGGATAATGAATATGGTTAATTGGTCAAAGGGTGTAGACGGACAGATGCCGGGCATCATCTGTGTTGCCGCCATAATCTTGGGGCTGTTGGCTTTAAAACTTAATCTATTGGGAGATCCCTCGCAACTGACTGTAGTCAAACTCGCCTTCATTACTGCAGGATCCGCTTTTGCGCTTTTGATTGTTAACTGGCATCCGGCCAAGATTTTTCCCGGATTTTCCGGCTCAACAATCCTGGGGTTTATGATTGCAGTTTTGGCGATCCTCTCCGGAGGAAAACTGGCAACTGCAATCTTGACTTTACTTATTCCCGCAACTGATTTTGCGTATACATTTTTTCGAAGAATCCTGCAGGGCAAATCGCCTGTCTGGGGAGACAAGGGACACTTGCACCACAAACTATTTCAGATGGGTTTATCTCATCAACAAATTGCCTTGTTTTACATTCTAGGAAGTGTTATTCTGGGGGCAACAGCCTTAAGTTTGTCCTCATCCGGTAAGCTCTTTGCGAATCTTTTGGTGGGGGCAACTATTTTAGGAGGTATTCTATGGTTAAACTTCTTTGGGCAGTTATCAAAGCCGCAAGGCCCAAACAGTGGATAAAGAATTTTGTTGTTTTCGCAGCGTTAATTTTTTCGGGGACACTCCTAGATCCTACAAACCAACTTACAGCCCTTGCTGCCTTCTTGTTATTTTGTGTTTTCTCATCCGCTACTTATTTATTAAATGACGTATTTGATATCGAGAGAGACAAACTCCATCCTTTCAAAAAAAAGCGGCCAATTGCCTCAGGGCTTATCCCAATACCCCTGGCGGTTTCACTGGCGCTTATCCTGATAGTCATTTCATTACCTTTGGCCTACAAACTATCCTCTGCCTTTTTCTTTGTTGCTTTGGCATATTTGATTATGCAACTATTCTACTCCGCTTACCTCAAACGGATCATTTTGATTGATGTACTGGTAATTGCCGCCGGATTTGTCTTAAGGGTTTACGCCGGAGTCTGGGTTGTGGATGCCCATTTAAATGTCTGGTTTTTGCTTTCGGTTATCTCTTTTGCCTTGTTTTTGGCCATCGGCAAAAGGCGTTCGGAGCGGACTTTAATGGAAACCCAAGCTTCGCATCATCGGGAAACTTTGCTGCATTATCCGGAAAATCTATTGGATATTTTAACCAGTATGTTTGCCAACTCCACCTGGTTGACTTATGCATTTTTCGCCTTTTTACAACCCCCCATCCAAGCACGACGGGCCATCACTACATTTTTAGGCGAGTTTGAATTACCGTTTACCGAAGCCAAATATTTAATGGCCACGGTACCGGTAGTCATCTATGCTGTCATGAGATATCTCTACATAATCTACGAGAAGAAAGAAGGAGAATCACCGGAGCGTGTTCTTTTAACAGACAAGCCTTTGCTTGTAACCGTGATAATCTGGCTAGCAATGATCATCGGTATCATCTATTACCTGAAGGCTTAAGGATTTTTCTTTTCTACATAGGAGGAGGAAACATACCCTTCGGTTCCGTCAGACAACCGCACCCGATCCCAACCCGTAAGTTCCTCCAAAAGTATCAAGGTATCTCCTGGTTTGACTTGGGTAATTTCTTTGCCGGCAAGTGAGGCTTTATCCCTAACCCTTAAAAATCCCGTGGGTGTATCTTTAACCAAAAGTTCCGGGGTCTGAGTAGTCACAGGAGTTTGAATTGCTGTCAAATCCGCTTCGGAAAGCGCCAAGTCAACCGATACGGTCATACTATAGTCTTTCGGTAAATTGACCCTAATACTTCTGTTGAAGTAACCTTTGCGGCTGACTAAAATCGTATGGTCTCCTGTATCTACATCCACCGCGGTTGGGGTTTTACCAAAGAACTTCCCGTCTATTTCAACATCCGCATCCGTAGGACTGGAAACAACTGTCAATCCTTCACCTTTATCCAAAGTTAAAATTTCGCCCGCAGAAGATATCAGATCCTTAGCTATATCCCTGTTAATAACAGTTACCGCACCCACAATCAAGTTAACTTTACCTTGCCAAGAAGCCTCTCCTTTTTCAATCTTAATAAAGTACTCTCTAGCTTCCAGATTTTTTTCTTCATATGGTGTTTCACCGACTTTTTTGCTGTCAAAAAAAACTGTAGCTTCGGAAGGCTCTGATAAAACAGAAATGCCGCTTGTTTTTCTAATGCCAAACAAACCATCCGCCAATTTGTCGGAAAAGCGCAGCAAGATAGCGATTAAAGAAATGGCAACCAGAGTCCAGACCAGAAATTTTTTCATGGCAAGTTATTATTATACTACCCTAGAATCCTTGACAGAGAGACCAAAACTTGTTATTATACGCGCCTGTCACGTTCAGTTAAACATGAACGTGACTTGTTTTGAAAATTCAAAACACAAACCTTCTGCCTAAGATAGTTTCTCGAAGGGATGCCCTAAATGCGGAATTATCTAAAATCAAGCCAAGGTTCCTGGGTAGGTTTACTAAGCTTGCAATAATCTCTGCTATCTTGCCAACTTTATTAGGATATTACCCTAACTTCGGGTTTCCTCCCATCAAACAATCTGTCATACATGCTCAAGTCCAAGAACAAAAAGGGGAAATTATTGCCAACTCTTTTTCCAAACCGCTCGCTTTACCTCATCCCGGTTATCTCTCAACGAAATTTTCAACTTATCATCCAGGTATTGATATTGCCGCCGGGCTGGGCATGCCCATTCGTCCTATTCTTGATGGAGAAATTGTACGAGTAGGCAGAGATCTCTTTGGGTTAGGTAATTTTGTGGAAGTTTTGCATGAAAATGGTTTTAAATCAAAGTACGCCCACATGGGGAAAATCTATGTTAAAACCGGCGATAAAATTACTCAAGAGAATATTTTAGGGGAAGTAGGTATGACCGGACATACTTCCGGTCCGCATACACACTTGGAAATCACCCACAACGGAAATTATGTTAATCCGCAAGCTATCTTGCCGGAAATTCCTGCTATGAAACAATCTCCCCCTCAACTTCCGTGAGATTTACACCCCTTAAACCGAATTGTTCCCTTTCCCTGTTAATTAATCTTTCCAGTAAGTTCTTAAGCTCCATGGGGTAATCCACAAACTTAAGCATAATCTCGCCTTTATTTAAACCTGCCGTATTGATGTGAATAGTACCATGATGCAGAAGTAATCTATCAATAAACGATTGATCAACTTCCAGATGAGTAATTTTGTCAAAAAGTGTTGCCGATACTTTAACCGAAAATATTCCCTTTTTGATAATTACTCTTCTGGTTGTAAGCAGGTATCTATTGGCATGGTAAACATGCATTGTTTTTAGAATAGCCGACAAAACCATCAGCACCAAACCTAAAATAAGTGCCCAAATTTTTCCAAAACCCAAAAGCCATCCCAACCCCAAACCCAACCCAAAGAAAATCATCCCGGGAAAAAGTAAATAAAATACAAATTTGCTTCTTGTATAAGCCCCTGACAAACCGGTCACCAAAACCAGCTCTTCATCTTCGGATAAATATCCCCTGAAAGCTTTTTTTTGTTTCTCGGTAGGAGATCCACTATAATGAAACTTCGCCATAGTCAGTAACTAGCGTCTAATAATTAGCGTCTAGGTAAATCAATTGTAGAATAACTAAACGCTAAACGCTAGTCGCTAATACTCTAATTAATATTCAGGCATGCCGCCGGGCATTGGGGGAGGCGGAGGAGTTGGCTCCGGCTTGTCACTAATTAAAACATTAGTAGTCATCACCATTACGGCCACTGATGCGGCATTTTGCAAAGCGCAGCGGGTAACTTTAACAGGATCAATGATCCCAGCTTTAACCAAATCTTTTATCTTACCATCCAAAACATCAATACCTTCATTTCCGGTAGCCTCCAAAACCTTGGCTAAAGCTACCCCATCATCCATTCCAGCATTCTTCACTAACATCCGGAATGGTTTATCAAGAGCTTTTTGTACGATAACAACACCTAATGCCTCTTCCGGATCTTCGGGTCTTACAGAATCCAGCTTCTGTATCGCACGAATCAACGCAACTTCCCCCCCTGCCACAATTCCTTCTTCAATTGCCGCCTTGGTGGCAGCCACCGCATCAATCACCCGCTCTTTTTTCTCCTTAAGTTCAACTTCGGTGGCAGCACCTACATTAATAACTGCTACTCCACTGGTCAGCTTGGCTAATCTTTCCTGAAGTTTTTCTTTGTCAAATTCCGAATCGGAAGAGGAAAGTTCCCTTCTTATTTGAGAAATCCTTCCTTCAATTTTCGCCTTTGTCCCCTTACCGTCAACAATCAAAGTATTGTCTTTATCGGATGTTACCCTACCTGCCCTACCCAACTCATTAATTTCAACTGACTCAAACTTTTTGCCGGTATCCTCGCTTAGGACAATCCCACCGGTCAAAATGGCTATATCTTCAAGCATTTCCTTTCTTCTGTCCCCAAAGCCCGGAGCTTTAACAGCCAAGACATTAAAAGAACTTCTGAGTTTATTAACAACCAAAAGGGCCAAAGCCTCTCCTTCCACCTCGTCTGCAATAATCACCAGGTTTTTGGAAACTTGAACAAATTTCTCAAGGAATGGGACTAAGTCGGAAGCCGAAGAGATCTTTTTGTCGGTAATCAAGATATAGGCATCTTCAATGGAAGATTCCATTTTATCGGTATCGGTCACAAAATAAGGGCTGACAAAGCCCTTGTCAAATTCCATGCCTTCTTTGTAATCAACATTCATCTCCATGGTCTTGCCTTCCTCAACAGTAACCACCCCGTCTTTGCCGACCTTTTGCAAAGATTCGGCAATAAGGTTGCCGATTTGAGCATCAGAGGCGGAAATAGTGGCAACCTGGGCCACTTCCTCCTGGGTGGAAATTTTCTTGCTCATTTTCTTCAACTCTTCAACCAAAACTACCACCGCTTTTTCAATGCCATGCTTTAAGATCATGGGATTAGAGCCTGCCTGGATATTTTTTAAGCCTTCGGATACTATGGCTTTTGCCAAAATCGTGGCAGTTGTTGTCCCGTCCCCTGCCACATCAGAGGTTTTGGAAGCTGCCTCTTTAATAAGTTGAGCCCCCATGTTTTCAAACGGATCTTCAAGTTCTATTTCTTTGGCAACAGTCACCCCGTCATGCACCACATTCGGGGCACCCCATTTTTTATCCAAAGCAACGTTTCTACCTTTTGGCCCCAAAGTTGTTGCCACAGCCTCAGTCAGGGTATTTATACCCTTTAACAGTTTCTCTCTTGCTTCACTATCAAATTTTAATATCTTACTCATAGTTTTCTTTTAAAAACATCCTCTATCGCTTAAATCCAATACAATAGTTGATCTGGTTCCTTTCATCGCATCCAAACTCGCTTGAACAAATTGATCTGCTGTCCATTGTTCAACGGGTCTTCTTACAAACCTTTTTGGACTACCTATCTCGATAAATCTAGGTTGACTCCATCGCTTCACCAGTTCCCCCGCAGCCTGTATTCCTTCATGAAGCCATATCATTTCTAAATAATAAGAGCCAGCCGGTTCGCCCTCTTCTATAGTCCTCTCTCGATGATTTGCCATCCCAGCAAAAAATTGCTTCGGGTCTAATTCCTTACCATCTTCAGCGACACCAACAAGAAATCTGCCGGTTTCAGTTCCATCCCTCTTTTTCATTTCTACTTGAGTCATATTTTTACTCCAATATTGCCATCAGATCATCGAATTTTACCAGTTTTAATTCTTTTCCTTCAACTTTAATTTCATCTCCGCCCCATTTTTTATAAACAACTTTATCTCCGATTTTAACCGGGCATTTTAAGGTTTTACCGTTTTCAAAAACCATCTCATCCCCGCAAGATAAAACCGTACCTTGAGCCGGTTTTTCCTGAGCTGATTCCGGCAAAATTATGCCTGAAGAAGTTTTAGTTTCTGGTTCTGATGGCTCAACTAACACATAACCCATCAAGGGTTTAATGCTCATTTTATTGCTTGTATTCTTTTTAATTTTCGGCATATGAAATTACTCTGGGGCAGAATGTGTGTGAGAATATATCAAACCTGGCACTTCTTGTCAAGGACTGATTATCTTTTTCAATTTTTGATGATATTTTGATAAAACTTGCAACCGGCAATCTTGTGGGTGAAAATACAAAGCACCATCTTCTACCCGCTCATTTCCCTGCGGCTGTTGCATAATCTTTAGTTGAAACCATTTGGCTAGATTCTCGAAATAATCCAAAATAGCATCAAGCAGTAAGAATAAGGAATTATGCTTTTTATGCTTAATTCTTAATTCATTATTCTTAATTCTATTTTCTATCCAGTTTGGCAAGAACTTAAATGCCCAGGCATTATCAGAAAGGTATTTGGAATACATTCCATCTCTTTGCCACAACACCTTCATTTGCAAAACTTCATGGGCCGTAAAAATATCTTTATTTTTCTGTACCAACCTATCTTCTTCCAGTAAAATATTAATGCAAATTTTTCCGGCGATTTTTCTGCCTTGATCCTCCCTTTTTCTTCTTTGCCCTATCAAAGAAATAAGTCCCAATGCAAGCAGTCTACTTATCCATAAACGATTTTTATTGGTAATAATAAACAAATCTATATCATCTCTCTTATTTGCATTTCCCATTGCCAGCCCGCCTGAAATGCCTACAAGTTTCACCCAAGGGATTATTTTCAAAATCTGGGAAAGGATTTTTGCTTTCCTAAAATAAATTACTGATTGTTTTTCTCTTCGCCACCTCTTTGCAACCAACCCATTTTTTCCCGGCAAAAAGTAATATTCACTTTGCACTTTACACTTTGCCCTTTGCATTAATCGGCCTAAAACCGATTCCATCTGCCTTGGGGTGGCTTTCTTTTTAATTAGCCATTTATGGATTTCGTTTATCTTTAACGGATAATCAAAAATATCGGCATAAATCAAAGTTTTTAATATGGCTTTTTCCATGCTGCTAATTTAGCATGTATAATTAGCTATATGCAATTACAGGATAACTATTCATTAAAAAATGTCACAACTCTCGGGATCGGCGGACCGGCTAAGAAGTTTGTGGAAGTTTTGACCCAGGAAGAATTAATTAAGACCATAAAATATGCCAAAAGCCAAAATTTGGAATATCTTGTTATCGGCGGCGGGAGCAATTTGCTGGTTTCAGACCAAGGGACAGATTGCTTAGTTATCCGAAATAAAATCTCGGGCATTGCACAGAATGATGTAATATCAGTCAAATCCGGTACTCCTTTACAGGAACTTGTTGATTATTCAATACAAAACAACCTTTCCGGTTTGCAAAAATTAACAGGAATTCCGGGAACTTTGGGCGGGGCTATATATGGCAATGCCGGAGCATACGGACAAAGTATCTCCGATCGCATAACTCAAGTTACGGTGCTTAATCCTAGCAATTTAACAATAGAACAATTTAACAATTCTGATTGTCAGTTTAACTACCGCGATAGTATTTTTAAAAGAAACAAATTCATTATTCTAGAGACAAAATTCCATTTGGAAAAAGGGGACAAGAATACTCTACAAACGGAAACTAAAGAGGTTATTTGGAAAAGATTTGTTAAATATCCTCCCGGAATAAAAAGTCCTGGCTCTTTTTTCAAAAATATTGTAGCCTCAACCTTGCCAAAAGAGGTTCTTGCCAAAATCCCTGCTGAAAAAATTGTTTATGGTAAATTGCCTGCAGGAACACTGCTTGAAGAAGTTGGGGCAAAAGGGCAATCTTTAGATGGCATAGAAATCGCTTCTTATCATGCCAATTTATTTATAAATAAAGATAATGGTACAGCCCAGGCTTTTTATAATCTGGCAAAACAATATGCCCAAAAAGTAAAGGAAAAATTTGGAATTATTCTTGTCCCCGAAGTCCAACTAATTAATTTGCCGCCCTTAATCTAACGTCTCTTCATCCACTAACTGATAAATTTCTAAAGGTATTTCTTCATAAGGATGCACTCTTTTTACGGCTGCCAGCACAACTTTGACTTTGTCTTTTTCGCAAATTACTTCGATTCTTTCCTCCTCAACTTCTTCTAGTTTTCCAACTTGTCCTATGGCAGGATTGGCGCCCTGCTTTGGGATAAACCTACCTATGCCTTTTGTTGAAAAACTGGCATGGGTGTAATTCCCCAAAACTCCTGCTCCGGCATCCCCCATGGCTTGCCTTATTTTTGGAGCATCTTTTATCGGCACAAAAGTGACAATTTTAAACATTTTTATTCCCCTGTTGGACTAAGAATAGGCTTGGTATATTTATCCAAAACCTGCTTGACCCCTTGATCAACAGTTTGTAAAGCCGTCTCAGGGGTAGTACCTGCTAAAATTGTATTTATCCCGTCTTCCCAATATTTAATCATTTCATCGTTTATACCGTTATCAAAAGTATCTGATGATAAATACCAAAATTTATAGGCAGGACCCTGTGTCACATAAGCCCCCGCCATCGGATCAGTAGCAAGTTCCCCCTGCAGGCTTGTTAACGAATAGGGCTCTCCAAAAAGCCTAATTTGCGAGGCAGTCTGGTAGGCAAGTTTTTCAGCCTCGGCCGAGGTTAAATACTTTACAAATTTCCAGGCTTCTTGTGAATTTTGTGATTTTGCAGATACTGCCTCTCCCCAAAAACTGGCCCAGGCAATCTGCCTTCCTGAAAGCTGGGGCACCGGGGCAATCTTAAATTTCAAATTGGGGTTTTGAATTCTTAGTTCATGCGCCCTCCAGGATGGGGCAAAATAAAAACCTAATCTCCCTTGGGCAAACATGTCTGTTGATTTTGGCAAGTTCACATCCCAGGTTTTTTTCTTGGGGTCTATTACAAATCCCGTATAAAATTTCACTACCTCCTCAACTTGGGCTGATGCAACATTATTAAAATCTACTTCCGGTTGCTGCAGGAGCAAAAGCCCTAAAATATCGCTCCAGTGGTCGACATTACCCGTTGTCCCCAAAGCCGCACCTGCTGTTTGAATACCGCTTTGGTCTTTGACTGTCATTTTTGTTGCCAAATCAATAAACTCCTGCCAATTTTTGGGAGGCACACCCCCAACCCCGTTTAGCATATCTTCATTGTAGAAAAGTCCCAGCCCGTCTATTTCTATAGGCGCAGCATAAATTAAATTATCTTTGACAAAAGAATCCCAAGCCACAGGATAGAACATATTTTTAAAATCAGTCATATTAAAGACATCGGCCGGTGCCGGGACCAAATCTAAAGAAAACATTGGCAGCCAGGAATTATGGATTCTAAAAACATCCGGCCCCACCCCTTCTCTAATCTGGGTCTGCACGCGGGTTCTATAATTTAGCGAGGATTTTTTCTCGTAATTTACAGTCACATCGGGCCGCAGTTTTTGGTATTCGGCAATCACGGGCTTTATTAAATTATCATCTTCCCAAAGCCCCCAATAAGTTAAGGTTATTGGGCCGGTTGGTTCTGTTGCTTTATTAAAAAACGGCAAAGACGAACCGAATTTCCAGAATAAAAAGCCAAGGATAATGCTAATTACTAAAACAATGATAATTATTTTCTTCATAGTTCGACTTCGCTCACTACATGCTTTTCAATTATACCCTAAAAAGCTACAATATCCCCATGGCTAAAGCAAAAAAATTTTCTATTTTAAAGAAAAACCTCCTGCCGATTATTCTTTCCCTGCTTCTTTTTATCTTAATTATTCTTACCTACCAGGTTTTTATGCAAGATAAATTTTACCCCTTAACATATGTAGGTAATATGAACATTTCTTTTTTAACCAAAGCCCAGGCCCAAAAAGCAATTGAGGCAAATTTTCAAAAAAGAGCCCAAGACAAACTTGCATTTAATTACCCCCAAGGCATTTTCACTGTTGATCTTGCCACCTCCTCTGCCGCATTAGACTATACTCCGGTTTATGAAGCTTCCAATAACAGCCATAAAAACCTTTGTTTTTTTGTGTTTCAAAAAATTAAGCCTGAAATTAGTCTGGATTTAAACAAACAACTGGATGCAATAGCCCTGGCAGTTGATATAGAGCCGCAAAATGCCCAACTAATTTTTGATGAAACACCTGATAAAGATGCCACTTCTTCCTCCCGCATTCAAATAAAAGACGGTACTGACGGTCTTGCGCTGGACCGCGATAGAATTATAAAAGAAGTAGAAAGTTTCCTTTTAAACCAAAGGTATCAAAATATCCTGCCAACCAAAATAGTCCCGCCCAAAGTAGGTTTAAACCAGGTTACCCGGGCAAAAATCGCTTTGGAAAGTTTGGAAAAAGACCCTATTGAACTTGTTTTTGAAGGAAATTCCTGGACTTTGGATACCAAACAACTTTTGACTTTGCTGGACCTGCAAAAAGGAGAAGGCTTACTTTTAGATAAAGACCAGACTTCCCTTTATCTTGATACAATTGCCAGGGATATTGACCAAGAAGTCCGGGGGGGCTTGTTTGAATTTAATGCCACCACAAAAAAAGTCTCGGCTTTCCAACCTTCACAGGAAGGCAGGAAACTCGATAAAGATAAAACATACCAGTTAATAACTGCTGCCTTAACTAACCCGGCACCAAAAATTATTCAGCTTCCGGTTGATATTATCAAACCCAAAACCCAAACCCAAGATGTAAATAGTTTGGGCATTAAAGAGCTTTTGGGTAAAGGTATTTCTCGTTTTGCCGGCTCCATCCAAAATAGAATTTATAATATCAACCTTACAGCCTCAAAATTAAACGGAGTTTTAGTTGCCCCGGGTGAAACTTTTTCTTTTAATCAGACTATTGGGGATATTTCTGCTGACACCGGCTTCAAACAGGCTTATGTTATTAAGGAAGGACGGACGGTTTTGGATGACGGAGGGGGAGTTTGCCAGGTTTCAACAACGGTTTTCAGGGCGGTACTTTATGCGGGACTTCCGGTTATCAAAAGGACTGCCCATGCATATAGGGTCGGCTATTATGAACAAGGTTTTCCTCCCGGTTTAGATGCCACGGTTTTTCACCCAAGCGTTGATTTTCAATTTAAAAACGACACCCCTGCCCATATCTTAATCCAGGCATATACTGCAGGTAATACTTTGTATATTGATTTGTATGGAACATCAGATGGAAGAAAAGTCAGTTTAACCAAACCGGTAGTTGCAGATCAAACTCCTCCTCCGCCGGAGCTTAGGCAGGATGATCTCACTTTGCCAAGAGGCACTGTTAAACAGGTTGACTGGGCAGCCTGGGGAGCCAATGTTTCCTTTAAAAGGGTTGTTACAAGAGGCGGGGGAACTATAATTAATGAAATTTGGCGTTCTGCCTACAAACCCTGGCAGGCAATATATCTTGTAGGAACACAGGATTAAAGCATTCAAAAAGGCCTTGAAAACCAACGTAGTATAACCGATAATCAATACATTATTTATGATTGAAGTTACCGGATCTTTGGCTTTTGACCATATTATGGATTATCAAGGGCATTTTGGGGACCACATCATGCCCGATAAAATCCACCAGATTAATTTATCTTTCCTGGTAAATACTGTAAAAAAACAAAAAGGCG
>JAHIUE010000057.1 GCA_018817205.1 Patescibacteria group bacterium
AAAAGAAAAAATGCCCTGCGCTCCTCCTCTGGCGTTTCTGAGAAGCAAAAACATCAGTCCTACCAAAATTAAAATAGGCAAAACTGCCGAAAGTATCCCTACCCAAGCTTGTTGCCAGGAAAGATCTTTAATTTCTATAGTGACAGATTTAGGGTCAACGCCGGACGATTCCAAAATTTTATAGATTGACTCCCCTGCTTCTTTGCGGGAGGTCAGTTTTTGATCAGAACCTTCAACTTCAACTGTAATTTTATCGCCTTCCAAAGCAATCTTTCCGATTTTGCCGTCCTTGATATCATTTACAATTTGTGAAATTGGCACCTCGCTACTATCTGGAGTCGAAGACCTGCCTGAAACCTGGTAGAAGAAAATCAGCGCTGCCACAGCAATTAAAACATACACAATCAACCCTTTGGTAATTGCCCAAATCTTCTTATTTAAATTAATCTTTCTCTTGCCATTTGCCATCCTGGAAATTCTAGCACACTGGGGGTGAAATCGCTAGACTTATCCGAAATAATCAAGCTTCATGGCTTTTTTGACCTCGGATAGAGTTTTCTGGGCTTCTTTTCTTGCTTTTTCGGTACCTTCCTTCAAAATCCGTTCGACAAGCTCGGGATCTCGCTCGTACCGGGCTCGATTTTCTCTAATTGGCTGCAGGAAATTATTAAGAATTTTTATAAGGTACTTTTTTACCTCAATATCCCCCACTCGGCCTTCCCTGTAAAGCTCTTTGTATTTCGTTATTTGTTCGCGGTCAGACGGAGAACCAAAAGCATCAAGATAAATGAAAACAGGGTTATTCTCCACAGTCCCCGGATCTGTAGAATGAATTCTTTTGGGGTCTGTATACATACTCATAACTTTTTTCTCCACTTCTTCGGCAGAATCAGACAAATTAATCACATTCCCGGCTGATTTACTCATCTTTGAAGAACCGTCAGTTCCGGGTAAAGTCGGCACTTCCCCAATCAAAGCTTTTGGTTCAGGGAACACTTGACTGTAAGTCCTGTTAAAATCCTTGGCCACTTCCCGGGCCACTTCAACATGAGACTGTTGATCTTTGCCAACCGGCACCAAATTAGCTTGAACCATTAAAATATCTGCCGCCTGCAAGATCGGGTAGCCTAATAATCCATACGAAGGAATGGTAATATCTGCATCCCTCATGACATCTTTTAAAGTAGGCATCCGCTCAAGTCTGGGAACTGTGGTTAAATTGGCAAAAATTACAGCCAGTTCGCAAACTTCCGGAATTTGCGATTGGATATAAATGGTGGATTTTTTAGGATCAATCCCAACAGATAAATAATCCAAAACCATTTGAAAGATATTATCTTTTAACTCCCCTGTTTTCTCCGGACGGGTAGTTAAAGTATGTAAATCCGCAATAATAAAAAAACACTCATATTCATCCTGCAATTTAACCCTGTTTTTAAGTGAGCCCACATAATGACCCAAATGCAGTCTTCCTGTCGGCCTATCCCCTGTTAAAATTCTTTTCATAGTTTTCATTATAACCTATCAAGTAAGGCTCTTGCTAAAATTTCTAAGGAATCAAAAACAGGAATCTCGAATTTTTTAGGAAATATTAAAGACAGTTCCGTACATCCCAATATAATTCCTTGCGCCCCTTTTTTCTTCAAAGATCTGGCAATCTCAACCAACTTGAGCTTATCTGATTTTTTAATCTCTCCTGCAATAACTTTTCTGATTATTTTTTCCAGAATCACCTGCTCTTTCTTTGACGGTTGAATTATAGACTTAAAATCTTTCTGGAAAATGCCTGATTTAAAAGTAGTGGGAGAAGCCAAAAGTCCTACTTTCTTAACACCCTGTCTTTTTACTTCTTTGGCAACTTCTTCAACCATAGAAACAAAAGGTGCTTTTGAAACGGCCTGTAATTGATTAAGCAAAACATGAGCCGTATTGCAAGCTATGGCAAATATGCCAACTTGCATCGTATCCATCTGTTTTACTCTTTGTTTAAGCATTTCTAGAGCGGCTTTTTTATTTTTCTTATTGGCGATAAAATCAGGCACAGGAATTGAATCAAGCACAATCTCCGGAAATTCATCTCCATTTTTTGCTCCAAATTCTTTGGCTGATAAATCCACGAGGATTTGGACCAAACGGCTCGATGCCTGTGGCCCCATTCCTCCCAATATTCCAATAATTTTCTTTTGTTTTATTTTATTCATAGTTATCCTTCGACTTCGCTCAGGATCATGCTTAAAAAGCATGAAAAAACCGCCTTTGCTGGCGGTTTTGGTTATAATTTAGGTACTAAAACGCCAACAAGGTTCAGTTGTTTGCGCTATACCAATATGAAATTAAAGTTTCAAACATTCTCATAATCTTAAATATACCACATTTATGCCTAAAAAGCAAATAAAACTTTAACGATCGATTGTATTTTCCAAGGGAGGATAGGGAATGAGGGGGCAGTATTTAGTAATTACCGCGTTTAATCTGTCCCATTGACAAAACTTTAATACCCCAGCTGTTTAACTTCGTCAAAATTTCACCACCCTCTCCGCCGCCATTTAATAGAACAGGTAGAGAAAATCGTTGATCAAATAATGGTCTTTCCGGAGTAGTCGCAGGATCGGGTACACTTAACCAGCCATCTCTGATATGAGCCCCGACTGATTGGGGTAAGAAAATCCCTTTTGTAAGACAAGATTTGTTCTGACCAGTATAATTCACAATAGTAACTACTCCATTTTGATCCCTACTAGGTAAAACGCCTCTAATTGTTATTCCATCAAGGGGTTTGCGTTTGAATTTGAGTTTTTCTACTGTTTCCATATATTCTTAATATTCTTAAAAACAAAAATCCCGAAAGGGATATTACAATTTAATAATTAACATCCTCGGGTATTCTTGTCAAGTCTATTCTACTATAGGTTGGTAAATAAGTCAAGTGTGGGTTTATTTCAGCTTATCTCTAAACTGATCATAAGCTGTAGGCAAGGCTGAATGATCCTGAATTTCATAAGCTTCTTCTTTTTTTATAACTATCTTTTTATTCTCTTTTAAGTCTTTTTTCAATACCACTCCCGGCCCAACCAAAGATCCTGCCCCAATCTTTACACCGGGCATAGTAGAGACATTCGCCCCCACCCTTACCCCTTTTCCTGCAATCAAACCAAGTTTGCTTCTGCCTGTATCTATTTCCCCTGATCTTATCGAACGGTTATCCAACCTCAAATTTGCCAGAACTGCACCAGATCCTGCTCCAAAATCCCCTTCTAAAATAGAATCCCCGATATAATTGGTATGAAACCATGAATTTACCCCAACATATGATCTTGTAATATCCGAGGAAAATCCGGTGACGCATCCCTCTTCTAAATTCGCTTCTCTCACCATAGAATAATTACCTACAATACAGTTTTTGCCAATGTAACAAGGGCCTTTAATAAGGGCTCCCTCAAACACTTTTACCCCATCTTCTATTATCACTTTGCCCGGATAAATTTTTTGATCAATACTGCCTAAAAAGTGAGCTGTAATATCCAAGATGTGCCAGGGGTATTTTAAAGGAATCCAGACTCCATCATATTTTGCAAACTTCACATCCATCCCATCGGAAATCATCTGTGACAACGCTACTTCATAAACATCATCCCTTCGACTTCGCTCAGGGTCAGAGACTTTTTCTATATACTCAATTAACTTTTTGCCATCTTTATAGTAATCTACTACCAGCTTAATCATATCCGAAGGCTCATTTCCCTCTCCCGGCTTTTCCACTATCCCCTTGACCCTTTCCCCTTCCACCTTGAGATATCCTCCGTCAAAATATTTTTTAACTTTAAGTCCCGTTAGTGCAACATCCCCTTCAAATTTATTTTGAAATACGCTAGGCTCTAAAATATCTTCGGCATTGATTACCAAAATTTCACCGTCTACCAAATCTTTGGCGCAAAGCAAAGCATCTGCCATGCCTGCAGGTTTTTTCTGAATGACAATTTTATAAGAAAGTCCCAATTCTTTAGCAACATCCTCTACCCCATCACGGCTGTCTGGGGATGCCACTATTACATATTCTCCGTTTATAGTCTCTTTGATCTTTTTTAAATTATGAAACAGCAAGGGCTTTCCCAAAAACGGGATCAAGCATTTACCGGTTTCAACCGGCCACATCCTTTTGCCTTCGCCTGCAGCTAAAATAATTATTTTCATAGGTGGCAACGGCTGGGATCGGACCAGCGACCTAAGCTTTATGAGGGCTCCGCTCTACCACTGAGCTACGTTGCCGCGCCTTACAAATTGTACCAGAAAACAGAATTTATTGCCCAACTGTAGTACAATATATGTTTGATGAAACAAGTCATTGCAGCACTTTTAATAATCGTAACTATAATTAGTTTGATTGTTATCGCTTTCACCATTAACCAAGTCGGACAAGAGGAACAAAGACTTAAGTCTGATCTCCAATACCGCTCAACACTGCTTGCCGAAAGCCTGAAAGAAACAGTTGAACCGAACTTCATTAATAAATCAGAAGGTTACTTGCAAACTGTGGTAGAAAGATTTGCCAATAAAGAAAGATTCGCAGGACTGGGAATCTACGACAATAAGAATGAAATTATTGCAGTCTCTTCCAGCATTCCGGAAGCAACTTCTGCAGCTTCTCAGATAGTTGCCAATGCTATGGATGCGGATAAAGCAACCGGAGACTTTGAGACGCTGGAAAGCAGAAAGTTTTATATTTTAGCACTGCCATTACATGATGATCAAAGTGTGGTAGGTGCGTTGATGGTGGTGCAAAATGCCGCATATATCGACGACCGCTTAAGCGAAATCTGGAGAAATAATCTTATCAGGCTCCTTATCCAGGCGTCTTTATTATCTTTCGCCACTATCATTTTGATACGCTGGATTATCTATGCGCCTATCCGAGGACTAGTTGAAACATTAAGACTGGCAAGGATGGGAGGTACGGAACAAAGCTCCGGCAGGTTAACAAGCTCCTTATTCTTCCAACCTCTGGTTAAAGAAATTTCAAATATAAGAAACAGTCTTTTGCAAGCCAGAATCTCTGCCAGCGAAGAAGCCAGGATGCGGCTGGAAAAATTAGATTCCCCCTGGACCGCGGAAAGATTAAAAGAATTTATCAAAGATACCCTAAAAGGCAGGAATATTTTTATGGTATCAAACAGGGAACCTTATATCCATTATACAGAAAACGGGGGTAAGATCAATTATTATTTCCCTGCCAGCGGCATGGCCACAGCTATTGAACCGGTAATGCAGGCTTGCGGCGGAACATGGATTGCATACGGAAGCGGCGATGCCGACAAATTGGTTGTTGATAAAAACGACAGAATCAAAGTACCGCCGGATGAACCAAAATACACGCTCAAACGCATCTGGTTAACCGAGGAGGAAGAAATCGGCTATTATTATGGTTTTTCCAACGAAGGCCTTTGGCCTCTTTGCCATATTGCCCACAACAGGCCAATTTTTAGAAAAGAAGACTGGGAGCAGTACGTTAGCGTAAATAAAAAGTTTGCCGATACCGTTCTTTCGGAAATAAAAGACTGCGACAGGCCGTTTGTTTTAATTCAGGACTTCCATCTTGCATTAGTCCCCAGAATGATCAAGGCTCAAAGGCCGAGCGCTACAATCGGTCTGTTCTGGCATATCCCCTGGCCCAATCCGGAATCTTTCAGTATATGTCCTTGGAAAAAAGAAATTTTAGATGGCATGCTGGGTACCGATCTTTTGGGTTTTCATACCCAGTTCCATTGTAATAATTTCATTGAAACAGTGGGGAGAGAGCTGGAATCACTGATCGATCTCGAGCAATTTAGCATTACCAGACATAATCACACATCTTATACCAAACCGTTCCCAATCAGTATTTCTTTTCCAAATGGCTTTGATAAATCGGAAAATCAAGACGTAAAGAATGAGAAAGAAAAATTATTGAAAGATTTAGGGATCAAGACAAAATATATCGGGTTGGGAATCGACCGGCTTGACTATACAAAAGGCATACTGGAAAGATTTAAGTCGATTGAGATTTTCCTGAGTAAATACCCATTCTACAGAGACAAATTTACCTTTATCCAAATTGCCGCCCCCAGCAGGACCAAAGTTAAAAAATATCGCGATTTCGCAATCGAAGTGGAAAAGGAAGTAGAAAGAATAAACTCTTTGTATAAAAAGAACAAATGGACGCCTATTGTACTTTTAGAAAAATACCATAGTCATGAAGAAGTCCAAAAGTTCTATAGAGCGGCTGATTTTTGCTTGGTAACTTCCCTGCACGACGGGATGAATTTGGTGGCTAAAGAATTTGTTGCGGCCAGAAATGACGAAAAAGGCGTACTCGTCCTTAGCCAGTTTACAGGAGCCTCCAGAGAACTGAAAGAGGCTTTAATCGTCAATCCTTACAATGCGGAACAAACAGCAACTGTTATCAAAGAGGCACTGGAAATGAAACCTGCAGAACAAACCAAAAGGATACGCGATATGAGAGAGGTAATCAAAAACTATAATGTTTACCGATGGTCGGCAGAGATTTTAAAGACAATGGTTAATTTAGGGTAAATCTGTAGATGAAATACTTATGGCAAAATCTTGATAAAATTACTCCCTTATTAAAAAAAGATTGTCCAAAAGTATTACTTCTTGATTTTGACGGCACTCTAGTTCCTATTGCCAAATCTCCCCAAAAGGCAAATTTGTCGCAGGAAAACAGAAGTTTGCTGCAGAAACTTAGCCAAAAACCCAATTTTTATTTAGCAATTATCAGCGGCAGAAAGCTTTCTGATATTAAGGAAAAAATCAGGCTTCCAAATATTATTTATAGTGGGAACCATGGCTTGAAATGGGAAATCTTTAACAAAATAGATTCCTACCCTATCCCAAATAAAACACTTTCAATCGTAAAAGCTATCCGGAAACAGCTTGATGGAATCGCGGATAAGTCTAGGGGTGTATTTATCGAAGATAAAGGTCCGGTTTTAAGTTTCCATTACAGGTTGGTAGATAAGCAACAGATATCTGTAATTAAATCGCAATTCAAAAGAGTAATAAAGCCTTATGTTGAAAATGGATTAATCTCTATCCTTACAGGAAAAATGGTGTTTGATATATACCCGAAAGTAAACTGGGATAAAGGATATTTCGCAAAATTTGTGATTAATAAAATACGCACAAGAACAAAAACGGCTCCGGTTGTAATTTTTATCGGTGACGACACAACCGATGAGTCTATCTTCAAAACACTGAAAAACAAGATTACCATAGCTGTTGGTAAAAAACGCCAGTCAAAAGCCAAATATTATGTCAATAACACAAACGAGGTAGTCCAAATCTTAAAAATTTTGTTATAGTGTTTACATGATAAAAAATATTAAAAGCGATTGCCGAAATTTGCTTAGGATCAATAAGAGAAAAACGAATGGTTTTCAATATACTATTCCCTCCCCTGACACTTACCCTTACCAATGGCTGTGGGATTCCTGTTTCCATGCCATTATTTTATCCCACTTTAATCCGGCTGATGCTAAAGCGGAAATCCTCTCTCTCTTATCCAAACAGCTCCAAAACGGCATGATCCCGCACATGATTTATTGGAAAAACCATAAAAAGGTTTCATTTCCCCGAATCGAATGGGGCAAAGAAGACATCTCAACCATTACCCAGCCGCCGATGATTGCCTATGCTATCTGGCGGATTTTTCAAAAAGATAAGGATCCAAGCTTCCTGAAACTAACCTATCCCCATCTTTATCACTTTTACAGGTATTTACTCAACGAGAGAGATCCTCACGGAAAACACCTGATCGGCATTATGAATCCCGATGAATCAGGGGAGGATAACTCTCCCAGATTTGATTTACCTTTGGGTCTTAAACCGGTACATACTTTACAGCAAAACATTAAAAGACGGCTAGGGTTGGTTGCTCAAAACATTGATTGTAAATTCGATGCTCCATTTTGCATGAGGAACTTTTTCTGGGTAAAAGATGTACCATTCAATGCAATTATGGTAGCGAACCTGAAACTGCTTGCCAAAATTGCCGAACAATTAAAAAATGAAGAGGATGCCAGCTACTTTACGAAGCAAGCAGAGGATATTTCCATAGCTATGAGGGAATTTATGTTGGAGGATGGTATTTTTTACTCAACTTACGGAAAGGGGTATAAAAAAATTAAGGTTAAGACCTGGGCTATATTTACTCCTTTATTTGCCGAAATTTTAAATCGGGAAGAAGTAAAAAAATTAGTATCTGCCTACTTATTAAATAAAGACGAATTTTGGACAAAGTTTCCTGTACCCACTACTGCCTTAAGCGAACCAGCATTTAAACCCGAAGGTTTTTGGCGGGGGCCTACCTGGATAGCAACCAATTGGTTCATTTATAAGGGTTTGGTAAACTATGGCTTCACGGAGATCGCGGAGGAAATCAGGAAATCTTCCGAGAGTTTAATCGCCAAATCCGGCTTCCGTGAATATTTTAATCCCCAAACAGGAAAAGGGTTAGGGGCAAAAGATTTTACCTGGGGCGGTTTAGTCATGGATATGAATTAACCGGGCTTGACGACCCGATGTAAACTGGTTTACTCTTAATTTATCAATGTCCAACAAGAAACTCTTGGAAAAAATAGCCGGGGCGCCTGCTGATATTTTAGACAAAACTATCGATACTTCAAAAAACATCACCAGGGAGTTTTCGAGACAAAAACAGGTCGGCCGCGCCCGCGCCTTTTGGAAATCTTTGGGGCCGGGACTTACTACCGGTGCAGCTGATGATGACCCATCAGGCATTGCCACATATTCACAGGCAGGGGCTTCCTATGGATTTAGTTTACTGTGGTTGTCTGCCTGGACTTTTCCCTTAATGGCTATGGTGCAGGAAATGTGTGCCAGAATCGGCATCGTCACAGGCCGGGGCTTGGCCGCCAATATCCGGCAATATTACCCCCGGTGGGTATTGTATAGCGCCACCTCGCTCCTTTTTATTGCCAATTCCTTAAACATAGGTGCAGATTTGGGAGCCATGGCCAAAGCAACCCAGCTACTCTTTCCCAGAATCAGTTTCACCTCACTTATACTGAGCTTTACAGTCCTATCTTTAGCGCTGCAGATCTTCACAACCTACGACAGTTATGCCAAATATCTAAAGTGGCTGGCACTGGTGCTCCTGTCTTATGTATTTTCAGCCCTGACTATCAATTTAAACTGGAACGAAGTTCTCCAAAGGGCAATTATTCCCACAATTGCTTTCTCGAAGGATCAAATCTTTTTAATCACTGCTGTTTTGGGTACAACCATTTCTCCTTATTTATTTTTCTGGCAAACCTCCCAAGAAGTGGAGGAGGGAATTTTGGAGGGCAAAACTACTCTGAAACTGCGGCAAGAAGAAACTACTGTTGGTGAAATTAAAAATATGCGGACTGATGTCTGGTCAGGTATGTTCTTATCAAATCTGGTGATGTTTTTTATTATTGCCGCCTGCGCCGGAGTACTTTTTGCTCATGGAATCACCAATATTACTACGGCAGCACAAGCTGCTGAAGCTCTGCGCCCGATTGCCGGAGACCAAGTCTATTTACTTTTCGCTTTGGGCATTATCGGAACAGGTATGTTGGCAGTGCCGATTTTAGCAGGATCCGCCTCTTACGCGCTATCAGAAAGTATGGGGTGGAAATTCGGGCTCTATAGAAAGTTAAAAGAAGCAAATGCTTTTTATGGGGTCATTATCATCTCTACAGGAATAGGACTTGCCATCAATTTCTTAGGATTTGACACTATTAAAGTATTAATTTACACGGCAGTTTTTAACGGCCTGATAGCGCCGGTGGTGCTGGTTTTGATAGTTTCAATGAGCGGAAATCCTAAAATTATGGGCAGATGGGTTAATGGTAGAATCGCCACTTTGCTGGGATGGCTAATTATAGTCTTGATGACCCTGGCAGGCACTGCCACCATAATCTCATTCTTAGTACCTTGACATACAATAGTATTATGGTATAATTGTATTATATGAATTTTGTTACTACTAACATCAGGCTTCCTGAAGATGAATATTTAAGACTGAAATTTGAAGCTGCAAAAAAACGCAAAAGCTTTGCCGCCATTGTCAGGGAAAAATTAGGCACCGGAAGCATAAAACAGCAAGCTCGGATTACAAAAAATCTTTTAAATCTGGCAGAAAAAGCCGAGAAGGAAAACTGGAAAGGCCCTGTTGATTTGGCTACTCGTCATGACGACTATTTTATTAAATGAATATCATTGTTGACACGGATGCCCTACTCGCACTAATAAATTCTGCGGATTCTCTCCATGCAAAAGCCAAAGCTTTGCTCGCTGCGATGTTTACTCAAGAAGTTCAAT
Organism: Patescibacteria group bacterium; assembly: GCA_018817205.1. Taxonomy (GTDB): domain Bacteria; phylum Patescibacteriota; class Microgenomatia; order Daviesbacterales; family UBA10151; genus UBA10151. Next base: position 10,363 of record JAHIUE010000057.1, read on the forward strand.
TGTTCTTGCTGCCGACTACCCTTTCTGAATTTTCTCTGATTGCAGCCAGCCGAGTTGGACTTAACCAGACAAAAGCAGTGGTAGAGATATTTACTGAAGGAACAAATCATCAAATGATTGAAATTGACAAAGAGCTGATAAATTCCGCAGTCAAATTATTCCGGAAACAAACTTCCAAAGAAGAATCCCTGTTTGATTCTTTTGTCATGGCTGCGACTGTAAGGTATACATATGATGCTATTTTTTCTTTTGATAAAGGCTACTTAAAGAAAATTAATGCAGGTTTAAAACTAAAATTGGTTTCTGACTTGTTTCCTAATATAAACTGGTAAAAATTTGTTGCGGGGCAGGATGCTGTTAGAATTTTTCTAGCTTCTTGATCAGGAATACTTCTGGTTGATTTTGAATTGATAGGGGAAATTTCAAAACTCCAATTTTCTCAAATCCTAATCTCTTATGGAATGATAAAGATATTAAATTATCTTGATCAGTAGAACTCAAAATATAATGAAAGCCAAGTTCCTTAAGCATAGCCCCAGCGGTTTGGAGCAGTTCCTTGCCAACCCCTTTGCCTCTAAAGGTCTTTATAACTCCGATAACTTGTATGTAGGGTAATTTATGCTCCCATAGGTATCCATAGCGTAGATAGCCGAATTATATCAGAAGGTTCTAACTATGTTGCGGGAACTACTTATGCAGCTTCGCTTAAACCGCTAATCCACCCCTTCATTTTATTTAGTAGTTCACTACTTTTCCGTACCCGGATTCTTAAAATACCGAAGTAAGCTTCACGATTAGGATAATCTCTAAGCCACACTGAACGATGATAGAATGGCTTTTCAAATTGGCTTAAAGAAATACCTGTTAATTTTGACCAAAAAGATTTAATTTCCTCTTCCCGATCTTTGTGCGCTTCATTAAACTCGGTGCGTAAAATGAAATCCTCTTTCTTAATTTTTAACGTCTTCTTAAACCATTTAATCATAAATTTCACCATCCTTGGATCGGAATTGCAAAAACCTAAGCGGCCTTCTTTAACACTTTTGAAACCTTCTGCCCAATAAAGCGATAATCCTGTTAAAAAAAGCTCTTTAGCAGTCAATGGCTTAATCTCTGCGTGCGCATCCTCAAATAACCTTTTTACTCTTGATATCTTTTCTAAATGACTCTGTTTAGCTAATTTTCTTAAATGTCTAATTCTTACTTTTCTTCTTTTTAGTTTTTCTCTCTGCTCCTCTGTTAACTCCACTTCCCTACTCCACACGCTTACAATACTCACACTCACGCCTAATAATTTTGCTATTTTCTTTATACTTTTACCAGATCTTCGTAAGATTAAAGCTTTTTCATATTGAATTTGTTTGCGTTTCATCGATATTGTTGAGTTATGGGATGTAATTCTATTATCCAGTGTTTATACTTCATTGTCAAGCTCCTTTTGATTGACATAAACCTACAGACAGACTACAATACACCTGTTCTTTTATATATCGCGGGGAAGTGTAACGGCTGCACATCAGGCTCAATTTGGGCCCTCCAGCAGGTAACTACTGGAGAGTACTTGGCTATATCGGTGAAATCCTATACCGTATGATACGGGACAATACCGAGGGAAGTCCGCCTTTGGCGGACCCCGTAGAGACTACACGCCGAGGTACATTCAGTTTACATGAACGTACATGATATAGTCCTACCCTTGCAGTAATGTAAGAAGGTGCATAATCTGAAGGCAGGGAGTTCAACTCTCCCCCCCGCAACACTTCGACTCGCTTCGCTCGCTCAGTGCAGGCACTGAATGATTGAAGCGAGTTTTTTATTGATAAAATTCAATGTTAAATTCAAGTCGAAGTGCACTGAGCTTGCCGAAGTGCTACAAATAGATTATGTGGTTTGTTTATATCCTACTTTGCGAAGACGATAGTTTATATACCGGTTATTCTAACAATATCAAGCAACGCTTTTCAGATCACAAAAACGGCAAAGGTGGACATTACACAAAATCTCATAAACCAGTTAAGTTAATTTACTCTGAGCAATTATCTACACAATCTGAAGCTCTCAAAAGAGAAGGGCAAATTAAAGGCTGGAGCAGGGAAAAGAAGATTAAAATTCTAAAACTTAATTTGTAAAAAGAGTTATCTGAAAAATACTTTCAACCAACCTAACCAGTTTGGCAGTCTGATTTGAGCCGAAGGGCTGGCTCCCATTACCGAGTGCAGTTTTTCTTCCGGAATAACCACCAAGGTTTCCCCTTTTTTGGTCAACCCTAGTTTATTTCTGATTTCTTCTTCCATAAACTGAGGTGACGAAATTTGAGAAAGCCGCTTTTTCAAAGCCTTATTTTCTACTTCTAATTTATAGACCTCGTCTGCGGCCTGTGTTAATCTTTCCCCTGATTTAACCGCTCCTATTATTTGAGTAATTAAATTATAGGCAATTATTGCAGTTATTATGATCGTAAGTCCCAAAGTTATTTTTTTAATCATTACTTATAAATTTTACTACTTGACATTTGTATCCTATAACACTAAAATAGTTATCATATGATGACTTTGAATGATGCACACCAACAATTTGTCGGCCACTTAAAGGATAAGTCTCGTGCCTCTGCTACTATTCTAGCCTACGGCAAAGACATAGAGCAACTGGTGACTTACTTAAAAGATCAAAGTAAAACAGATCCTAAAGAAGTTGAAACTACCGATCTTGCGGCATTTATGCAGAAGCTGACCACGGAAAATTACACTCCTAAATCAATATCCAGAAAAACCAATTCCACCAAAACCTTTTTTAAATTCTTAAAGATTTCCAATTTAATACCTTCCGACCCTGCAACAGGTCTTGGACATCCCAAATTTGAAAATAAGCCACCCAGAATTTTAGCCAAGCTGGAATATAGATCCTTAAGGGATGCGGCAAGGGCAGATATTAGAATACTGGCAGTAATTGAACTTCTGCTTCAAACAGGCATGCGGATTGGCGAACTTGCCAAAGTCCGCGTTGAAGATGTAGATTTGGAAAATCTGACTGTACATGTTCCCCCATTTGAAGATACCAGAGAAAGAATCATTCCCTTGAATAAGGGAGTTGCCGAAGCCGTTAAAAATTATCTCCCAAAAAGAGCCAAGACTCCTAACCATGCCCTTTTTGTCACCAAAACCGGAAGACCTCTGCTTATTAGAAATATCAGAACTGCCATTGACAGATATTTCAGAATTGCCGGTATTAAAGGAGCCAAAGTTAATGATTTAAGACACACCTGGGTAGCATTCCAATTGCAATCAGGCGTGCCTATGACCATGGTTTCAAAACTAGCAGGTCACAAAAGGCTTACAACCACCGAAAAATACCTCCAATTTATCCAAGGCCACAACGGCGAAGGAAAAGTTAAACTGGAAGAGCTATAAGATGTGGGTGGACCAGGATTCGGTAGGCCCGGAAGGAATCGAACCCTCATCAAGTGTGTATAAGACACCCGCTCTACCACTGAGCTACGGGCCTGTGGGAGAAATTATACTAGAGTCTTGCCCTTGAGGCAATTTCACCCTCAACCTGGGTAACATCACGGCCGTATTTCAATCTGGACAATTCCTTAATAGCCTGGCCGATTTGAGGATTACACATGGCCTTCCATTTTTTCATGTCTTTAGTGGTATCCAAAGAGAATGGCACCACCGGCTCACCGTTAACTATAGTTTTAATGTAAACATGGGGAGACTCAATATTAACCAGATCTGCCTCCGTGAATGTCGGTGAAAATTCATGCTGCAAATAATTTGCATCAGTTACTCCCACCCTAAAAGCAATAACCGTACCAACATTACCAAAAACGGCATTTTTCAAATCTTCGCCAATCTGACCGATAAACTGATTTGCCACAACCAAGTTTAATCTGTATTTTCTGGCTTCGGATAAAATATCGGCAAAGGTATCTGTGGCAAAATTTTGAAATTCATCAACATACAGGTAAAAATCCCGCCTTCCCTCCATCGCGACATTGGAGCGGGACATGGCAGCAGCCAGAAGTTTGGGGACCAAAATCAGTCCCAAAAAGTTGGAGTTTTCCTCCCCTATTCTACCTTTTGATAAATTCATAATTAAAATTTTTCCCTCGTCCATAACTTTTCTAAGATCAAATGCGGATTTTGATTGGCCAATAATATTTCTCATCATTTTGTTGGTAACAAATCTACCGAATTTGGAAACCGTGTAATCCAGAACTTCCGATTTATGGAAATCCGTAGTTTGGGCAATCTGATCTGTCCAATAGCGCCTGACCACCGGGTCAGTCACATTTGGCAAAAGCTCTCTGACATAATTGGCATCAGTCATGATCCTTACAACTTCCACAAAAGTGGCACCCGGATTACTCATGGCGGTTAACATGGCATTTCTGACACCATGTTCAAAACGGGGACCGATAATGCCGGTTTTGTTGGGATCAAATAATTTATACATTAGCCCAATAATGGAAGATACTACAAAATGTTTTTGCTCCTCGGTGTATGCCTCAAGCATGTTTAAACCAAAAGGTCTTTGCATATCAGAAGGATCAAAATAGATTACATCTTCAGCTCGCTCGGGCGGAATCAACTCCAGCATCTCTTCTGCCGCATCACCGTGGGGATCAATGAAGCATAAACCCTTTCCTGCCATTACATCCTGCAGCATTAAAGTTTTAAGCAGTTCTGACTTACCTGTACCGGTCCGACCGATAATGTACATATGCTTACGTCTGTCGTCTTCGGAAAGGTAGGTAGGCCTGTCAATACCTCTAAATACCGATCTGCCAAGATAAAGTCCTGAAACGGGAATTTTTTCCGGCGCCGGAGCCCGCTTGGAAGAAAGCCAACTGATGTAAGGTGTTTCTATGGATTTGTTGGGGAAATGGAATATAGAAGCAAGTTCATCTACTGTAAGTACGGACAATTTGGAAAATTTAGGTAAATACCGATAAATAAAATCCATTAAAAATCCTTTTTCCGAGTAAATTTTAACTCCGGAAAACCTATTGTAAGTCCCGGCAAATTGTTCAAAACCTGCCTTGATATTTGTTAAATGAGCCTTGGCAGACTCCTCAGAAGAGGAAGATACCACTATTTTTAAACTCGTATCAAAACCGCCTTTGGCAACCTTTCCTTCAACTGCCTCAAGCTCCTTGGCATCAGGAGGGGGTTTAGGATTTTTCTCATCACCGGGTTCTTTCTGTTTTCTTAACCACTTATGGCCCAAATCTTTCCATTTATTATTACTTGGAGAAATAATCATTTGTATGACCGCCCCCTCGCTGGCTTGCATTTTGGCCAAAGCAGAAGTTAAGGCTGACAGCGGGTCTGTCGGCAAATCTCTGAAAGTCTTTATGGGGAAGAAATCGGCATTTTTAAATTTGAGCTGTGCATAGGCGGTTTTGCCTGTTTCGGAAAAAAGATTATACTCCGGAACTTCTTTAATCTCGGCATCAGGATATGCCCCGTGAACTTGTTTTTCTATTAAATCCTGATGGGAACGGTGGCAGGAAATGAAAAATCTGATTGATTCATGCAAAGCCACTATTTCAAAAGACATCTGGGGCTGGGGTGTAAACGCCTGAAACAACCCGCCGGATTTACGAAGTGAAGCCAAAGTGGCAAAGAATTGTTCGGCCGCATCAATTTTAATCTCATTGCCACGGGGTACTCTAATTTGCAAAAGCACAAACTGCAGGGAATGTTTTTCCCGGCTTCTATATTTAATCCAGCCTACCAAATATTTTTTAAAAAAGAAGAAAAGCCCCACCAAAATTAGGGCCGCACCCAAAGCTGCCGTCACAATAAGAACAATCCCTACAAAATCTATTCCTGTACTTTGCGTCACTTCCATAATTTATGCTGCTTTTCTAAACAATTTACTCAACAACATCCTTCGGGCAGATTTTGATGGTGTGGTACGAACACGAGTTGTTGACTCCTCACCACCTGTACCCTCTGTTAAAACACCTCCCACTATATGAACTGAATCACCCAATTTCTGCTGGATATCTTCTAATGGGGATTGATCGTGAGGATTTACTGCCTTGGGAGGAGTCGGATAGCCAGCCTTGTGCAAATCTTGACTTACTCGTGCATGAAGGCTTCTTGTATGTTGATCCGGAAATTGAATGATTTCCTGTTCTTTAAAGGCAGATCCTTCCATAAAAGTATTATCTCACATTTTACTTATTTATAAATACCACTTTGCCTATAATATCAGCCCTGTCTATTGGACCGAAATTTTTGCTATTAGTGCTTCCACTAACATTATCTCCAACAATCCAACAACAAAATGCAAAGAGTAGCGCTACTCTAAATTCTTCCCTACCCTAGCTCCTCCTCGATCCTTGCCAACCGCTCCTCAATTCTTCTCAAAACCTCCGTTATCTCAAAATGATGAGGCGGTGGAGGTTTGTGACCATGATGAGGCGGAGGTGGCGGAGGCTCATCATAAGACTCATGCGGGGGCCTAACAGGTATATCCGGCATTATTCTCACCTCCCTTCCTATTTTTTCTATTTTACCGAGTAAATCTTCCTCTGTATCTTCGTCTGTATTGGCTACTATTTTTTGTCCGTTTGAAAATCCATATACGGTAAGTTCTTTAGCCTGGTTTTCATCAAACTTAATCCTAAGTAAACTACTAATCCATGGATATCTGTATCTGATTCTTTCTGCAAGTTTCTTTAAACTTGTCATTATTATTTGATCTTTAGAAAAATACATTGTTCCTTCTACTTGAAAAGTGGACACTTTGCCTTCTTCAACCATTCTATATATACTTTGTCGATAAAAATACTTCTTTCCCAGAAGTTCTTCTAGTTGCTGCGCGGTAAAAAGAGTAGTTATGTTTTTCATTATGTTACAATTCTTGCCTAAATTGTAACACAAATTTAGATATTGTCAAGTTTTCAAATCTTCCAAATATTCTTCTACATCAAATGCCGCTTTAAGCACTTTGACTAAGTTTTTCCATAATCCACATTCGGGCAAGAGTAGTTGGGCCAACTCCAATCCTATCTGCTTTTTCTCTTAAGGATTGTAGTTTTTTGGGCTCAAAACGGATAGTTATGGTATGTGTTTTATTTACACGATGGAAACCAACCTTGATATCTTTCCCAAAAACTTCAACTGCATCATGGCTATCCCAAAAATTAGCTTCTTCTTCTAAGCTTTTAAATGGCTTAACTGGTTTTATAGTACCCTTTTTAACAAATTTTACTTTCATTTTTTACCTCCTTTAAGATTCTCCTGATATAACATTTCTTCTTTCCTTTTAACATGTCTCGCTGTTACCAATCCATACTTATTCTTTCCGCCTCTTTTACCCACAACTACAGTTATTATCCTGCCTCTTTTCGTTCTCCCAACTAACAAACTTTTATCAGATTTTCCTTCAAGAACTAAATAATCCCCTGCTATAACCTCCAATACCTCTTTCATCAAAATCTTATGCTTTTTAATATGTTCCGGCCTATCTTCCTCAATAATCAGTTCATCAATAACAATATCCATATTGTAACACAATGTCTTACATTGTCAATAATTCATCTCAAGTTTTCCAAATACTCTTCTACATCAAATACCGCTTTACAGCCTGCGCCTGCAGCTGTCACTGCCTGACGGTATCTGCGGTCTGAAACATCCCCTGCCACGAATACCCCCGGCACTTTGGTATGAGTCTCGTCCGCCGGCTGGCGGACCACATAACCTTTTTCATCTAATTCTAGCTGTCCTTTTAAGAAGTCCGTATTTGGCTTATGGCCTATTGCCACAAAAACACCGTCTATAGTCATTTCCGAAAGACTTCCATCCCGGGTACTTTTTAACCTCACACCAGCCAGTTTATCTTGTCCTAGAAACTCTACTATAGTGGTATTAAAAAGGAATTTTACATTAGGTTTACCCTTAACTTGCTCTATCAAAGCCGGTTGGGCCCGAAATACATCGCGTCTATGTACAACAGTCACATTCTTACAGATTTTAGAAAGGTATTGCACCTCCCTCATGGCCGCATCCCCTCCTCCAACTACTATTACCGATTTATCTTTAAAGAAAAAGCCGTCGCAAACAGCACAAGCAGACACCCCTTTACCTCTAAATCTTTCCTCGGAAGGAAGACCAAGCCACATAGCAGAGGCGCCGGTGGCTATAATTAGCGACTTAGTTCTTAGTTCGTGGTTCTCAGTTTTAATCAGGAATGGTCTTGTTTTTAAATCAATAGAGACCACATCCTCATTGATAAATCTGGTATTAAAGCGTTCGGCTTGTTTTCTCATCCTGGCCATTAATTCAGGTCCTTGGATACCCTGATCAAACCCCGGGTAATCATCAACGTCGGAAGTAAGTATCAGCTGTCCCCCCGCTTCCCTGCCGGCTATTACCAAAGGAATTAAATTGCCGCGCGCTCCATAAATTGCGGCTGTCAGTCCTGCCGGACCTGAACCTATGATTATTAATTTCTCAATTTTAGCTTTCTCCATCACAATCACTTTTCAGCCGCGCCTGGGGTAGCAGTTTTTTGCTGTACAGAATCTGTGGCTTCTTCTTCTACCGTTATTGCAGACGGACTGGCTACTTCAGTCGGTTGAACTGTTGGTATAACCTGCTCTTCTGCTTGAGGAGAGATAGCCGGCGAAACTTTACTACGAAGCCATACCAAATAACCTGCAATAACTACCAATACCAAGATAACCACCACTATGGAAACATTTCTGTTCATATACTCACCCCCTTGCTAGGGCAGCTTGCTTATCTTAAACCTTTACCGGCCGTAAAATCAATACAGAAGCAAAAAAACCTGCGGATACTCCCAAAAGGGAACCGCCCAACACATCAGACAACCAATGTTCTCCTAAATATACTCTGGTCAAACCCATCAGGAACGCCATCATCAGAAGCGAACCCAAAATAATAAATCTGGAGAAAATATTGATCTTTTTGGAAAAAATGACCATAAGAGCAAAAACCGTCACAATAAAAACTGTCCTGGTCATGTGTCCGGAAGGATAAGAAAAATCCGTATGCACATAAAAACTGGGTAAAGTTGTAGCCAGTTGGCTCCTGTGCAAAAATATTGGAGGACCGGGATGGAAAAGGACCAATTTCCCAAAAACCTCTCCTACCGATGCCGGGATTACCATCAGCCAACCTACTATTGCCAAGCCGTGCCGTCGAATAAGCGCCCAAAAAGCCAACACCAGACAAAAACCCAATGTCACCTCTGCTGATCCTAATAAACTAAAATAGGAAAAAATCCCATCAAAACGCTGCGAGATATGATCTTGCACCTTAACAGTCGTATCAAAGTCTATTGTTTGCCATCTTTCTTTTGCCACCGCATATGAAAAGTAAGTAAAAAGCAATGCAAATACCACAGCGAGGAGAAATAATTTAGTTCTCACAATAATTTATTGTACAGTACTGTTTAATATTTTGCTGGTGGAATAATTGCCGATTTTTTTGGTGACAAATTTTAGTTTTGCTCCTGTAAGCTTAGAAAGTCTTTGATGATGAATATTGTTACCACCAACCGTTGCCGCAATCACATCCGGCATGATTTTGCCTACTAAACGGTCATACTCTGCATCATTTCTCATATACGGCAGAGGCACAACATAGTCTACCGCTTCCAAAGCTGATAAAATTTCTGTCCTCCCCTTTTGAGTATGAATTGGGCGGTTTTCGCCTTTTAACTCCCCTGCCTTCCGGTCACTTTCCAGCATCACCATTAAAACATCCCCCTTTTTTTTGGCTTTTTGCAGGAATATGACATGGCCGAGATGTAAAACATCAAAACATCCCCCTGCCAAAACAATTTTCAAATTCTTCTTCTTTAAACTTCTGATAAACCCGGGCAATTGCCCGACAGGCACTACTTTTCTCATTTTAGTTAAGATATGTTACACCTATTCTAATCTATTTTGCTTGATGGATAACTCTTTGCGGAAAAGGTATTTCTATTCCTTCTTTATCAAACGCAATCTTTAATCTTTTTCTAAGTTCCCCTGTTACATCCCACTGTTTAATCGGTTTTGTTTCGCCTAAAATCTTAATAATTATTGCCGAATCTCCAAAATCATCTACTCTTAAAAATTGCGGCGGCTTTGTAATCATATCTTTCCAGTTAGAGTCTTTTGCTAACTCTTTTCCTACTTTATTTACTACTTTGATTACTTTTTCCAAATCTGAATTATAGGAAATTCCTATATTAAGATTAACCCTGGCAAAATATTTGGATAAATTCGAAGCTGTTTTAATTTCTCCATTTGGTACATGGTGCACAACCCCATCCAAATCCCGCAAAATAGTGGTTCTAAGATTAATTTTTTCTACTAGCCCGCAGGTATCTCCAAAACAAACCACATCACCTATCCTATACTGATTTTCCAAAATAATGAAAAATCCTGAAATTAAATCTTTTATCAGGTACTGCCCTCCAAAACCAAAGGCTAAACCTATTATTCCTGCCCCGGCTACCAGAGGTGTCGTATTAACTCCAATTTCCGATAGAATCATCATGATTGCCATAAGCCAAATCAGCATCACAAAGGCTTGATGGAAAATTGCAATTAAAGTATCTTCCCTTTTCCTTTCAGCTCCGGGCACAACAAATCTGTCTGTCTTAACTGCTTTGCGAATACCTCTTTCAATTAAGATATGGGCGAATTTATGAATAAAAAATACTGCTGCTAATATAAAAGCGACTTTAATCCCGTGATTACTAATCCAAGAAAGAACAGCTGGTAAATAGGTCTCTAATTTCATTGAAGTAATAGAGTATCACACAAAATCAACCTTCTCAATAAGGCAGTCAATCGAAAATCGAACAGTCGTTTCATCTACTATTGTCAATTCTAATAGCTTTTCCTGAAATTATAGCATTGGCTACTTTTTTATTGGCACTATCAAGTATTCTTGCGAAAGTGGATTGAGAAATTTTCATTTTCTTAGCAGCTTCAATTTGGTCCAAACCATCGACCTCATATAGCTTCAAGGCTTCAAGTTCGTCGGCTTTAAGTACAATCTCCTCTAGTATTCTCAAAGGAATACCTCGAGGTTTAAAATAATAGACATTCGGGTTAAAACGCAAACAACGGGGCATTCTTGGTCTTGGCATATATTTTATTCTTCTTTATCTATTTTTTCTTCTTCTTTTTTGACATTCTCAAGTTCCTCTTCCCGCACAGACCAAAACCTCTACCTGTCATTGGACCTTGTCCCATAGGACCGGTTCTATCAAATCTCGGCATCTTTTCTCACCTCCTTTATCGGTATAATATTGAATACCTATTCATAATACACCTTATAAATAATTTTGTCAAGGGTAATTTTGGCAAGCGGCTAAGAAGCGATTCTGTTGAGGATTTTGCCAAGCAGAGATTGTTCTGTTTTTACTACCTGACCGTTTTCTGCCGAAACAAAAGCTTTGACTTTGCTCTTTAGCGGAATAAACCCGAGGATTTTATGCTCTCTTACTCCGTCTATCTCATAAACAAGCAGATCATCCTTTTCAATAAGTGTCACCAGCTTATCAGTGCTGGCAAGTTCGTCTTCAGCTGAAACTGATGTGACATAACTCA
>JAHIUE010000058.1 GCA_018817205.1 Patescibacteria group bacterium
AAACAGTTTGTGTTAAAATTAGCCTACATTTGCGGGATTAGTTCAGTGGTAGAACGTCTGCTTTCCAAGCAGGATGTCAGGGGTTCGAGTCCCCTATCCCGCTCCAAGAGGTATTTAGACTGTCAGGATAAGCTAAAGTTTGGAACTTATTACTTAACTGCAAGGGAAATTAATTTTTCGTGATATTCCGGCTTTTTTGTAGAATCAACTCCATATAATATTAGTTCAGTAATATCAAATATCCAGTTGACTTTCTTTAGCCTGGAGCTTAATTCCAACCGTGAAGCTTGAAATGCTTCTTGAGCTTTTGGATCTCCTACCCAAGCCACAGTAACATGAGGATGAAATGGTAGATTATTATCAGTAGTGGAATGAACAGAGAGACTTTTTGTAATAACCTTATTAAATTCCTGTAATTGTGGTGGGTATTGAACATCTAAAAATAGCACTTTCGGCATATCTTCTCCAAAATACCCAAAACCGCCAACCTTTATTTCAGCTCCTTTCAGTAATCCTAAATGCTTTTTTGTTTCTTTTGCTATACCAGATATAGCAGATTGAGATTGTTTGCCTAAGTAATAAACAGTTATATGGGGAGTTTTAGAGTTGGTTGTTTTAAATAAAGGACTGATTTGAGAAACATCAGCTTGTAGATCTTCAAACTCTTGTTGATATATTTCAGGTAAAGGGATTCCAATGAAATATGAACTATAATCTTTCATGACAGCAGTATATCAAATTTTGACTTTTTGAGCTTATAGGGTTAAAATCCAAGCATATGGGATTTATTGAAAATTTAAGACAGGCAGTTGAGGGAAAGATAGCAGGTAAACGACAGACGGATGCAGCTGAATTAACATTAAGGTTAGATCAGCAAAGACAGAATCAGCTGCGAGAAGCAAATGAGTCTGCATTGCATAGATTTAGACGAGAACAAGCACGAGTATTCCGAAAGGAAAGTGGGACTGATAGACTTTTATCTCATTTAGATAGATTAACAAAACTTGATCCAACAATTTATGAAGAGAAAGGGCATATAACATTATTTACACCAAGAGGTGTATCAAATTACCCTGAAACTATGGCAGATTTTGTGAGTGTATCTCCCAAAGGGAATTCTTCGAAGGGTGAAGCAGTAAAGGCTGTTAATAAGTTTAGATATGATCTAACTTTAGACCCGGATTCCTTATTTGATGTTGTTTTTCTAGGTTCGGAAACCAAAATACAAGGAGCACGATCTCAGACCGATCCAAATCTAAATATGCAGTCCTATCATGTTAATTATCTTATGGTAGAAACAAACCCTGATGGGGATATTGTGTTTCATTCAAGACATTTCGTTCCCGACCCGCACTTTTCAATAAAATATGAACATCGCTCGATAGCAGCAGCTATCTGGAGGAGTGATAAAACCAAATTGGAACATGAATTAGGTCAAGCTTATGCTAATCCGGATTCTTATTCTGTTACTTGTGAAGTAATTCCAGCAGGCGGTTATTATATGGGTCATGCTGGAAATGGATAGTTTTCTTGCGGCTTCCGCCGCCCCCGCAACGGCAGGCTATACTAAAAGAGAAAAAAGGGAGCGAGGGTGTATGTCTTCATTATGAAAAGCAGAACTAACTCCACAACTTGTCCTGGGATAACATCTTATTTTAAGTTATCCTCTGAACGAGGATTAGTATGAAGTTATCCCGTTGACACAACGTTGGTTGTTTCAACCCACAACTCCACAGTTGTGGATTTTACGCACATCCACCACAATTGTGGTCTATTGTGGGGATTAGATTGTTGTGACAAGTAAATTGTGGTATTCAATAAACAAGCTTGCTTCCTCAAAAGTTTTCTCGGAAGTAGGTGCGAGCGATATTATATATCTGCTCCGAGAGGTATCTAGATTGTTAGATAAATTCGGTATGCATTTGTTAATCAGCGCTTTTATGTTTGAAATGCTTCTTGAATTCTTCCACCACATTTTTAGCGTCCTCTTCTAAGGCTTTTCCGAAAGACAATCCTAAGGCGATTGCTATCGTGAGCGTCAGTCCGGTAGCGAGTGCACCAATTATTGTTCTTCCTATACCCAGAAAATCGAGGATAACCAAGGCTAATATGATTTTTCCTGCTATTAGTACAACGCTGGAAAAAACACCAACCAAATGATTGTCAATCTTGGTTTCCTTAATATCAATTTTTCTAACTAGTTTAACTGCAAGATTGATAAGGTATTTACCAATAACCCAAATAATTATCGCAATAATTATTTTAGGAACAAATATCAACATCTGAACCCATACCTGATTAAGAGAACCTATAATTACATTATATGAATCTATCATTTACTTCACCCCCTTCCTGTTAGATTAAAAACGGATCTGTTTTTATGATTTGTTCAATGGAGGATAGAAATATGGTCACTGATAAAATAGTAGTTTATATTGATTGATGCGTCAAGCGTTATTATCTCCCAGGTGATTTTTAAGAAGTTCTAATTGATAAGCTAGTTGTTTAGCTTCCTCGTTTTGATCATTAAATAAGTTTTGGAGTCTAACTCTAATACCGTCTCCAGCTCACGTATTTTTAATCCTTTTACTTTTGGGTATACATTTTTAATGAATAGCTGGTATAATTAACTCCATGGCAAATTTTAACCGTGGCAACAGATCTGGTGGAGGAAGAGGTTTTGAGAGAAGGGGCTTTAATGACAGAGGCTCAAGAGGGCCTGCTCAAATGCACCAGGCAACTTGTGATAATTGTAGAAAAGAATGCGAAGTACCCTTTAGGCCGACTAATGGCAAGCCGGTTTTCTGCAGCAGTTGCTTTGAAAACAATAGAGGTTCTGATTCAAGAATGTTTGAAGCGGTTTGTGATGAGTGTAGAAACAGCTGTAGAGTTCCTTTTCAACCAAGCGGCGGAAAGCCAGTCTATTGCAGTAATTGTTTTGGGGAGAAAAAGGGAGCCGGAAGCAGTGGAAATGGGCAATCTCAACCTAATTTCAAAGAACAGTTTGAGCAATTAAATAACAAACTTGATAAAATATTAACAATGCTAGTTCCTAAGCCTGAAGAACAAACTGTTAATACCGAGGAGAAAACAAAAGTAGCCAAGAAAAAACTTTCAAAAAAGTAAGTTCAAAGCTGCTCGATATCCTGATCTACAGAAGTGAAATCCGCATCCGGGCTGGCAATATTTATTGCATTCAATTCATCTTCCAAGTTTTCTTGGACTACAGGTGTGGGGGTTGGAACAGCCGCAGGAGCGGCTTGCTGTCTGCTTAAATACAAATAAACTCCTCCTACCATCAGGATAATTAGTACAAGTCCTACAAGCAGCCAAACGACAAATTTATTTGATCCTGTTTCCGGAGCAGGATTCTGTGATGAGGTAAAAGTCTTTGCCGGTTGCGGGCTGGGTGCAGGTTGAGGGCCGGGAGCCGGCGGTACTGCTGGCTGCGGTATTGGCGGTATTGGCTGTTGGTTGTTACCGGGTTCCATTTGCTTTTCCTTCCCTTATGGCATTTGCCACAGATTGTTTGGCGTCTATTACCTGTTTTCTGGCTACCAGCAAGTCTTCATGAAGCTGAAGTCTTATTTTTTGAATATCGGCCCTAACACGGCTTTCGGAAGTCACGGCAACAGTATAATCGTTTTGGGCTTGAGCTTGGACTGATGCCGAAGCTGAAGCTATTAAAGTCCTTGATTCCGATATGGCGGCCC
>JAHIUE010000059.1 GCA_018817205.1 Patescibacteria group bacterium
AATGAAAAAAGATGAACAAGAAGCAAGAAAATATTTTAGTAAACATGCTATTGTATTATAGTGAATGTTAAATTTTTAGCATTTTTTAGCTTTATTCTCTTTATTCTTTTTACTATATTTTTCATAAAGCCAGTTTCAGCTCTATCAATCGCCAAACAAACTGACGAATATTCAACACCTTTATATGTCTGGCAGATGATCCAGGAATTGGGGGATAATCTTTCAGGGATAGCTCAAAACTTTACATTTAGAGTTGATACCTCTCGGACAAATCTTAATCAATTCGATTATACTGCTCAAAATGCCAAGATTTATGATAAGACAACCAATGCTTTGGTAGTCCCTTTTGGTTGCCTTCCTTCAGGAAGTGATCCCAACGATCGCCTTAGAGGATTAACATTTAGTACAAATGGTGTCCCTGTTGGTTATGAAGATGTCATCATTGATTTCTCCTGCCACAACTACACTTTTGTACCGGGACACAGATATTTAATCTTTATTACTAATGCCAATCTTGGAAATTCCGGCAGTGGCCAAATTCTTTTTGCAGCATCCGCATATGCAAATACAAATTTGGATTATTTCCCGGGAGGCGGATTAAGATATGCCAATGGTAATCCATATGATTATTATCACAACGGCGGTCGTTGCGACCCTGTCAACTATATTTGGGGTGATATCACACCAAATCCTACTACAGGTTGTAATATCTTGACTTCTCCTAAAGATGATTTGTATTTTATTCTTAATAACACTATTCCTGAGCCTACACCAACACCAACTCCTACTCCAACTCCAACACCACTACCTTCCAAAACCCCCCTGATTTTAATCCCTGGAATTGGAGGATCAGAGTTAAAAGTAGTGGAAGATACTGTTTGGAGTAAAGATGATGGGCATGGAGGGACATATAACCGTGCATATGCAAAAGATGAAAAAGTTTGGGTGAATGAGGGAGAAGCGATAATGCCCGGGGATGATGATTATTTTGATATTTTGAGAATGAAAACAGATGGAATAACCAGTGAGGTTAATTTAGCATTAACAGATGATTTACTTGCAAGAGCATATCAAAACACCATAGATTTCTTTACTGCTAATGGTTATATCCTAGATAAAGACCTTTTTGTTTTTCCTTATGACTGGAGATTGGATTTAAGCGGAACTGCAAGTTTACTTGATCAAAAAATTCAATCTATCAAACAGCAAACAGAAGCTCAAAAAGTAGATATAGTAGCCCATTCAATGGGAGGACTTGTAGCCAGAAACTACATTGCAGATTCTGCAAAAGCAGTAAATGTTAGGAAATTATTTACCTTGGGAACTCCACATCTAGGATCAGTTGATGCTATTAAGAAATTACATTATGGTGACTGCTTAACTCCATTGCCCGTGTCGTTAGGTCCTCTGTGTTTAGGGATAATTAACTCAGAGGTGTATGATGTTTTACGGAATATGATCAGTGGTTTTGAATTAGCGCCAAGCCAATCCTATTTCAACTTTTATTCCGGAGAAGATAATCAACATCCTTATCCATTTAAAACAGAACTTGGACCCCTGAATTATAATCAGATTAAAAATATGTTAACGACTCTTGGGTATAATACTATGTTGTTTAATCCCAGTGAAACTTTCCATTCGATAGATAATAATCTTCCAAATACTAACGATGTAGATGTAACAGTCATCGCCGGCTCCGGTCAACCAACCTTGGGGCAGATTATTGAGGAGAAAACTATTTCTCTACTAGGGATAGTTGGTATTCGCAAAGATATTGTGGTTATAAACGGTGACGAAACTGTACCTTTGTTCAGTGCGTCTTTGAACGATATTGCTAAGAGTCAATCTCTGCTTGGTTCTGCCAAACTATATTACACCAGTCAAAAACATGGCGATTTAGTAACTAGCGACTCAGCTTTAAATCTGGTAAAAAATATTTTGAATGATGATACCCAATTACCAGATGGCGTTTCTACCAGTCCCTATTCTTTTAATGGGGTAAGTTTATCTATCCATTCACCTGTAAGCATTCATGTTTATGATAATAACGGAAATCATACGGGTCCAACTGCAGATGAATTTGAAGCAAATATTCCCGGCTCAAGCTATGATACTTTGGGTGATGCTAAATTTATCTTTTTGCCAAATGATGGGCAATACATAGTTAAATTCGAAGCAACTGACCAGGGGAGTTTTAATTTTAAAATTAGGGAGTTTGAAAATGATGTAAATACGAAAACTACTTTATATAAAGATGTACCTCTGGCTTTTTCTACTAAAGCTCAAGCCGTTTTAGACACCAACTCGCTATATCCTCCAGTTTTACAGGTTGATCAGGATGGAAACGGTACAACGGATATACAAATGAATTCAACTTCGGTTTTGTCCGGTAATGCTAATTATGATGAAGTATCTCCTCAAACAACAATCAGTTTAGACGGAACAAAGGGAAATAACGGCTGGTATAAATCAAATGTAACTGTGACATTATCAGCAGAAGATCAGGACGGATCAGGAATACAAAAGATAGAATATACACTGGATGATGGTCAAACTATAAGTACATACTCCGGGCTATTTATGGTTTCGCAGGAGGGAATTACTAAATTGAAAGTTAAGGCTACAGATAAAGCTGGCAACGAAGAGATTCCACAGGAAATAGCAATTAAAATCGATAAAATTGCGCCGGAAGCAAAGATATTTGTAGATCAGGATAAGAATAATCTGGTCGTTGAAGGTGTAGATCAAAATTTCACAACAGTAGAAAGATCTGATAACACGGCAACAAAGAAAAAAGATGATGCCATATATAAAATAATAGATGAGGTAGGAAATATCTTAAGATTAGATGTTAGGGAAAGAGATAAAGAAAAGCGAGATAGATTCAGGATCTATTCTATTCAATATGATGATAACCCTGCGCAAATACTGGAAAATAACCATTTTAATGTTGTTTACCAAGGTAAAAAAAGTAAATTAAATGTTAAGGAACAAAATTTTGAGCAAAAAGGCGAGGTAAAAATACGGATTCAATATAACCAGAAGAAAGACCGAAGTACCATAATAGTTAAGGAATCGAGACAAGAAAGGGTAAAAGAAGTTAGAAATGGTTTAGTTTTGCTTCAACTTCAAACTAATAAAGGACAATTGGAAGTTGTTTATTAACTATTTTTTCGTAATTTTTGTAAAACTTTCCAGATTACCCAAATTACTACAAACCAGAAAGCAATATCTAAAACTAAAAGTGGATAATTTGTACTTGCTTCTCCAAATAAAACATATGATCCGAATTTAAACGGCAACCCTGCTTGGTTAGCAGATGTATTTGTTATAGCATCCACAAATGCTGTTCCATAAGTTACTACCACGCTTAAAATTAAAAGAATTGCTAAAGATTTTTTACTCATTATTTTAACCTTACCACAAATTCTCCAAAATCAACAACCTTTTTCCCTCTTGACGGCCTATATTGTTTGTGTTAAATTAATCTTAACTGAATAGAAAAAAGTAGGCGTACGATTACGTACGCTTGGTTTTGTTGATTCCGATCGAATAGGGCCATCTACTAATGTTACTAAATACAGCAAG
>JAHIUE010000060.1 GCA_018817205.1 Patescibacteria group bacterium
ATTGTCTCCACCAAGCCTGATCCTTTGGAGGACACAATCATCCCTGCAACAGCAACTATAGAAATTACTTTTAACAGGCCCTTGGAAAATGTGGGGGAATTTAAACTGCGGATGGAACCGAAAATAGATTACAAAATTGAACTTTCGGGAGACAGAAAAACCGCCAAAATAATCCCTGTAAAGCCGTACCAATTAGGGACAACGTATACAATATTTATAGGAACTGAAACTAAATTTGACGGGGTTGGCAGATGGGGAGAAGAAAAGATCTTTCATTACAGAACTATTTCTTACAGAGGAGTTTAGGACAACCTCACCGGCATAACAATATACTCCAAGCCCTCTACTCCTACAGGCTTAATCAAGGCTGCAGATAAGGCACCGGAGAATTCAATCATTACCTGAGTCGAAGGAGAGTTTGAAATAGCATCCAGAATAAATTTGGTATTAAACGCAATCGTCAGCTCCTCCCCTTCTATTTCCCCTGTAATTTCATTTTCCTGACTGCCTACTTCTTTGGTGTGAGATTCCAGCTTCAAAACGCCTTTTTGGGTATTTAGAATAACAATATTGGCTTCATTTTTGGCAAAAATTGCTGCCAGTTTTATAGCCTTCAAAAATTCCTCTTTTTCAATTAAGGCTCTCGCCACAATTTTTTCCGGGATAATCTTCCCCCAGGCCGGGAATTGGCCTTCAATTAATCTGGAAGAAACTATGGTGTTGCCTAAGGCGAAAACTGCCTGGTTTTGATTTTGGGACTGGGAGATGTTAACACCATCCACCTCCTCTTCGGAAATGATCCGCAAAACCTCTTCGAAGGTCCGCCTGGGAATAAGGCTTTTAAACGACATATCTTCTTTCGGCAAATCTACCTTGCGGTGGGCCAGCCTGAAACCGTCCGTGGCTACAAAATCCAGTTTGCCGCCAGATACATCCACCAAAACCCCTGTTAAAACCGGTCTGCCTTCGTCTTGAGCAGCAGCAAAAAGAATCTGGGATGACGTTAAAAATATATCTTTAGGAAAAGATATACCCTTTTCAGAAGACAAGGGGATGGCGGGAAATTCCGCAGCAGCAATCCCGTTTATGGAGGCTTTCAATTTTCCAGACTCAACAGTCAAAACTTCTGCTTTTGCTTCAACGCTAATCTTGTTCGGCCCCAGTCCTGAAACCAATTCGGTCAAAGTTCTTGCCGGCACGGTAATTTCGCCGGGCTCTTCGGAATCTACATTAATATATTTAATAACGCCTATTTCCAAATTTGTGGCGGCTATTTTTAACTTCTTACCCTCTACAGCAAGTAGTACATTATCCAAAACAGGCAAGGTAGACCTAACCCCCACAGACCGCGACACAGCTTGGAGCGGCGGCAGGAGGTCTTGTTGTAAGCATGAAAATTTCATCTTTCCTCTTTCCTGGCAGAAACAAACCGTTGAACCTCGTCTTCTGTTACTTTAATCAACCTAAAATTGACCTTTCCGGCAGCAATAAGGTTTTTAATGTGTTTTTCTTCATCTGTCAAGAGGTGAGCTACACCTGATTTTACTTCAATAAAATCTATCCGCTCGTTATTTTTAATCCCGATAAAATCAATCGGCCAACCAAGAGGGATAATTCTATCATAATCTAAACGCAGTTCAGCATAAGTTAAGAGTTCGGCCATGCGGCCTTTTTGAGGATTAATTGAGCCCTGGATAACCTGCAGAACCTTTTGAGGTAACTCTTGTACTCCTTTATAAAGATCTATAAGGTCTGTTGGAATATCTGAGGGTTTTCTACCATGTAGCCTACCCAGAAGATATGCTACTAAAAATAGTAATCCTAAAATTCCTAACAACCACCACTCAATTTGCATAAAGTGGATTGATTATACACTAAATTATACACAATGCCTTCGTTGAATTTATTTGTTATTTATAATAATAGTCATATTAATATGCTTTGTGGATATGTTAGTAAACTAAAATCTCAAGGCTGGTTTTTGGTATATTTTCGTGTTGAATGCCTGTTAATATTTGGTGGATAAACTGTGGATAACTGCCTTTGCCTTGTGGATAATAATTACTCTATCATTTTTTGTTTGACCTCTATTAAAATCCTTTGTATTTCCCTGTCTGTGTTAATTAATTTTTTCATTTTATCCCGTCCATGCATGATGGTGGTGTGATCTCTCCCTCCTAAAATCTGGCCGATTTTTTCAACAGTTAAGTTTAACTCTTCGGATAAAATAAACATGGCAACATGGCGCGGCATTACAACCCCTTTTTGCCTACCTGGGCCGGTTAACTCTTTTAAAGTAATGTCAAAGTAACTGCAAACTACAGACAAAACTTGTTTAGGATCTTTTGGAAGCGGTTTATTTG
Organism: Patescibacteria group bacterium; assembly: GCA_018817205.1. Taxonomy (GTDB): domain Bacteria; phylum Patescibacteriota; class Microgenomatia; order Daviesbacterales; family UBA10151; genus UBA10151. The sequence continues at coordinate 2,364 of JAHIUE010000060.1, forward strand.
AAAAATTACTTAAAAATCCAGCCACATTTTCCGGATCAGGCGGTAAACTTTTTGTTTTTAAAGCCTGTATAATCTGGATTAATTTACCCTCCAGTTCCCTGATATTGGAATTTAATGATGAAGCAATAAGCTTTAAGGATTCTTCGGGTAGAGCATTACCTTGTTCCAGGCATTTGGCCCGCAGAATAGCTACCCGCGTATCAAAATCAGGCGGTTGAATATCGATCATCAGTCCTCCTTGAAAGCGGCTTCTTAACCGGTCTTCAATTTTGGCAATTTCATTAGGGGGTCTGTCTGATGTAATAATCATCTGGGAATTTTTAGTTTGCAGTTCGTTAAAAGTATGAAAAAATTCTTCTTGGAAGCCTTCGCGGCCGGAGAAAAACTGGACGTCGTCAATTAAAAGTATGTCTGTCATGCGGTACCGTTTTCTAAAATCCCCCATTTTGTGTTCCTGGATAGCTGTAACATAATCGTTCATAAATTTTTCCGAAGAACAGTAAATTATTTTCATATGCCCTTTTTTTGACAAAAGAGCATTGCCTATACCCAGCATTAAATGTGTTTTACCTACGCCGGTTCCCCCGTATAAAAATAAGGGGTTGTAGCTTGTGCCGGGGTTTTGGACGACTGCTTGGGCCGCTGCAAAGGCCACATTATTTGATGGTCCTACCACGAAGTTTTCCAGGGTATATTTGGGGTTTAGGGTGGTGACGGCTGTTTGGATAGGCTGGAAGAAATCCTCCTCTTTTGCCGGGGGGCCTTCAAGCTTTTTAACAACTACCTCCACCTGTACTTTTTGCCCCAAAAGATCGGTAAAAGTTTGTTCGATAAGCGGTAGATGTTTCTGGTTTAATGTTTCCTTGGCAAAGGCATGAGGAGTAGAGATAATAATTTTGTTTCTTTCGATTGACTGGAGCATGGTTTGAGCAAAAAAGGTCCTAAAAGGAGCTGCACCGACAGTCGGTTTGATGGTTTCTAAGAATTTGTGCCAGAGTTTTAGGTTGTCCATAATTTTAAGGCAGAAAGATTGGATGAGACTTGTGGATAAGTCAAAATCAGTTATCCACAATTTAATCTGTAAGCTCTCTTCTTGCAATATAGAGAAACTATTAAAAACTAGATCAAGTTTATATTTGAAATACCCAAGTTTTTTTGCTATACTCCGGGACATGACAAGCGGAGAGCGTGTAGACGCAGGAAAACTTCCTGGTGATGTTGTAAGGGCAAGTATTTTTCAAGATGTTGTTAGAGATTTGGCAGGACAGGACATAATAGCTGTTGAGAATGGTCTTTATGCATTAGGTGAATTAGGTTGGGTGTCTCCTAGGGAATCTATAGAGGTTTTGGGGCTCGCGTCTCGAAGTGTAGCTCAATGGGTAACTAATTCTGATCCGGAATTGGTGATGAGTGCTTTAAGCGGGTCTTTTGCAACATATGTCGAATACGCTTCCCAACAGGATGATTCTGAAATCAAAAAAGAATTTATGCAGACAACAGGGGTGATTCTGGCAGGTATGGTTAAAGGGAAGCCGAAACTGTATGAAGATTTTCTAAGTGAAACAGTAGAAACAGGATTGTTTGGAATACCCAAAATCGCTCTTGCTTCTGGTTTACTGCCTCTTTCGGTATCCTTGAAGGAGGATCCAAAACAAACAGGGTTAAAGGGTGCGTTTACCAAAATGCTAAATGATTTTTTAGAGCAGGTCGACGAAGAGGATAAAGATCTTCTGGGAGTAGTAAAATCCCGAGTCCCGATTAGTGTAATTATTGATGAGATTGATTCTGATTTGGGACTTTATCCCAGGGTAGCTAAATTGGCTAAAGAAATTATCGGTCAAGAAGCAGATACACTTGCCGCAGCACTCGTTACATGCAAAGAAGAAAATCTCGAGTTTTTAATTCATAGGATTGGAAAAGGGGAATTTGGTGATCCTTTACCCGTTTTCCCTAGAACCATAATAGCTTTATATAATCCTGATAAACCATGGAAAGAGGAACCTACCATTGATTTGATTGCTCAAGAACTGTGGTTATCTACCCTGGATTATATGTTAGCGAACAATATAAAAAGAAGCGACCCAAGGCTAGACGATGCAAGAAGAGAAATTATTGGTAGACAATGGTACTGGGGACTAAATGATAATATTGTTTATTCGGCTCTTGATGCTTTAGGTGGAGGTGTCGATATAAAAGATTTAGCTAGCACTAAAACGCTCGATGCCATTGTTCGCGCTGCCCAAGAGGATGAGTTATATGATAAAGAAGCACTGGCTAGAATTGCAGCTAACAAAGAAAAGGTTGCGGTTAAGCTGGGAAAAATATTAGAAGAATTAGAAGACTGTGATCGCAAGGTGGCAGAAGAGTGTTTTTCTAACAGTTTACTGGTTGTTTGTCTTGATCCGGGCGAAGAGCTGTACAAAGAATAAATTTTTTGTTATTATTCTCCATATGCCGAAAAGGACATATCAACCCAAAAAATTGAAAAGAGCCAGAAAACACGGTTTCAGAGCCAGAAAAGCCACCTCCGGCGGCAGAAAAGTTTTAAAAAGAAGAAGAGCCCAAGGTCGAGTGAGGCTCGCAATTTAATGCTTCCCAAATCTCAAAGATTAAATCTTAAGACGGATTTTAAATGGGTTGTTTCAGGGCAGAAACTGGAAACAAAATATTTAAAGCTGTTTATAAAACAGGGTGAAAATAAGATTACAAGAGTAGGAATAGCAACATCTTCCAAGTCTTTTAAAAAAGCAACAGAGCGGAACCGTGCCAGAAGGCTTGCCTCTTCTGCAATAGAGTCTGTATATGACAGGTTGCCAAAAGATGTAAATATAGTGGCTCTTCCCAAAGCTAGTGTAACTGGTGTAAAATCATCTGATGTGCTTTTGGATTTAGAGACAGTTTTAAAAAATGAAAAGATTATTAATTAGTTTAATTAATTTTTATCAGGCTTATCTCTCTTTTGATAAAGGGGTCTTAGCCTTATTTGCGCCCGGCGGGGCCTGTAAATATAGTCCAACTTGCTCGGAATATACAAAGCAAATGATTGTGAAATACGGAATATCGATAGGTTTAGGTTTGGGGGTAAGAAGAATTTGGAGCTGCAAATGAATGCCATTGGAGACATTTTTAATTTGTTGTTTTTTGCTCCGGTGATAAATGTTTTAGTACTAATTTATCATGGGTTGCAGGCACTTCATATCCCCAGCGCCTTGGGCTTTGCCATAGTGCTTTTAACTGTTTTAATCAGGTTTTTAGTCTGGCCGTTTATGGCTTCCCAAATCAAAGCCACAAAAAAAATGGCAGAGCTGAAGCCTCATTTGGATGAGCTTAAGGTTAAACATAAAGGCGACAAGAAA
>JAHIUE010000061.1 GCA_018817205.1 Patescibacteria group bacterium
ACGGTTTGGTCGGAGCTTACAGGCAAGATAAGCAAGTTGGATTCTCTTTTGGCATATGAGTCTGTTTATGAGCAATTTAGAAATTACGGCAGGAAAATTTATGGAAGAATTGCCAAAAAAATGGGCTGGCAAAAAAGGGCAGGCGAAAAACATACCGATTCATTGTTAAGAGGTTTAGTTTTGCATAGCCTGGGTTCTTTCGGGGATCAAGAAACAATACAAAAAGCAAAAGAGCTGTTTGAAAAAGGAAAAATTGACCCGGATCTTCGAAGCATAGTCTACAATTTGGTTGCGGCAAACGGGGGTATGGAGGAATTTGAAACTTTGGTGAAAATGTATAAAGAAGAAGAGAACCAGCAGGAAAAAGATAGGCTTGGCAGAAGTTTGGGATTATTTAAGCAAAAAGAAATTTTAGCCAAAACTTTGGAGTTTGCAATTTCAAAAGATGTTCGGTTTCAAAATACTTTGCAGATTATAGTTTCTGTTTGGAGTAATCCTGAAGGTAGATATTTGGCCTGGGAGTTTATGAAAAAGAATTGGAAGATGTTAAAAGAAAGGTATGCGGGAGGGCATTATTTTACCAAAGCATTTATTGCAATGGGGGATTTTACCAAAATAACAGATGCCAAAGATATAGAAAAATTCATTGCCAAAAATCCCACACCCGAGGCCAAAAGAACCATAGCTCAGGCCCTGGAAAAGATTTATTCCAATGCCGAGTGGCTTAAAAGAGACAGAAAAGGTATAATGAATTTTTTAAAGATCTATGCTTAATGTAACTGAACTTAGGAATGGGACTTTTTTTAGGGAAGGCAATAATATCCTGCAGGTTTTAACTTACGAACACGTTAAAATGGGCAGGGGTAGCGGTACTATTAAAGTCAAGGTAAAAAATGTCAGAACAGGATCGGTTCTGGAAAAATCCTTTATTACCGGCGCCCGGGTTGATGAGGCTAATATTGAAAAGAAAAAAGCCCAATTTCTCTACCGGGATGGTAATGATTTTTCTTTTATGGATCCTGTAAGTTTTGAACAATTTACCGTTTCCGCGCAAGTTTTGGGAGACCAGGTCAAATATTTGAAAGAGGGATTGGAAGTTTTGCTTATTGTTTCGGGAGATGAGGCATTGGGAATGGAACTTCCCATGAGTTTAAACTACACGATAACAGAAACCGGTCCCGGGGAAAAAGGCAATACTGTCTCCAATGTTTTCAAAGAAGCTAGTTTAGATAACGGTCTCTCTGTAAAAGTGCCCATGTTTATAAAAATAGGGGAAAGTGTTAAAGTAGATACCAGGAGCGGAGAATATATAGAAAGGGTAAAGGGGTAAGCGGAAAGCGTAAAGTATGGCAAAGAAAATTACAAAAGCATTAATACCTGCAGCAGGATTTGGGACCAGGTTTTTGCCCCAAACCAAAGCCATGCCCAAAGAAATGCTTCCCATTGTTGATAAGCCCGTTATCCAATATGTGGTTGAAGAGATTGTTTCCTCAGGCATAGACAATATTATTATTGTTACCGGTGCCACCAAACGGGCAATCGAAGATCATTTTGATGCCCCTAATGAAGACCTTGTACAAAATTTGGTAAACGGCAAAAAATCTCGGGCTTTGGAGCAAATCGAACATATTTCCGAAATGGCCAATTTTATTTATATCAGGCAAAAAGGGCCTTACGGCAATGGCACACCCGTTCTTTCCGGCGAATCTGTAATTGGAGATGAGCCGTTTGCGGTTGTCTGGGGAGATGAGTTTATTTATTCAGAACCGCCGCGGTTAAAGCAGATGATTGATGTGTATGAAAAATACGGAGGAATGGTTATTTCAGGCGTGCGGATTGAAAAGAAAGAAGATCTTAAACGGTATGGTATCGCAGATTTGGAACCGGTGGAAGATAATGTTTATAAAATTAAATCAATCGTGGAAAAACCAGAACCGAACGAGGTTTCTTCTGATATTGCCATGATTGGAGCATATATTTTACCATCGGAGATTTTTTCTGCTTTGAAAAGAGTTAAGCCTGGGAAAGGTGGGGAAATCTGGCTGGTTGATGCAATTAATATGCTTAAAGATGAAGGAGTGCCTTTGTATGCTGTAGAAATAGAAAACGGCAAATACTTTGATACCGGGAATAAACTGGAATATATGAAAACCGTAGTGGAACTGGCCAAGACCCATCCTGAAATAGGTAAAGAGTTTAGTAAGTTTCTTAAAGATCTAGTGAATAAACCGAAGAACCAAAACTAGGCCGGTGACTGTGGCTGCTTGTGTTAATATCCCCCAGGGCATTTTGGTTTTTCTATTAGTTTGATGGCTAAATTTGTAAAATGTGGAAAAAGGGAAAAACTTCCAGTTAAACAGAAGGTATGGCATTTGCATAATATCCCACGATTCGGAGGCAAAGATACAGATAAGAAGATAGAGAGGATTGGTGGTTGTGCCGAATATTAAAAAAGTTACCGCTATCCCGAAAATTAAATCACTCGAAGATTGGAAAAGTAACAAGGTTTTACTTTTTTTTCTCCAACCGTAACCAAAATCCCAGTGAGGAATCATATCAACAATCGGATGAGAGATGGCAGAGATGGAAATACCTAAAGCAGGATTGTTGCCGGTAGATGCGGCAATTGCTCCGCCTATTAATGCATGTGCCGTTGCTGTCATTCTTTAAAAGTCTTCAGCCGTCAGTCATCAGTCGTCAGACTTTTTTAGTCTGAAAGCTGATAACTGAAGACTGAGAGCTATTCTTCAGTATATCAGCTTTTGTCAATACATTCGACTTCGCTCAGTATTGATCCTGAGTTTGCCGAAGGATCAATTTGCTTCAAATTAATACATATGGTAGGCTAGTTGGAATGTATCCGGTGCTTTTTTCCATAGGTAAATTTTCAGTTTCCTCATATGGGGTATTTTTGGCATTGGGCTTTGTGTCTGCCATTTTTCTGGTCTGGAGACTTTCCCGTGCTTGGGATCTTAACGAAGAAAAAACTTTGGATTTAACCCTTTTTACCATACTTGGCGGAATACTCGGGGCAAGAATTATCTTTGTTATTGAAAATTTAAATTATTTTTTAATGGCGCCTTTAAATATTATTCTAATCCATAAAATTCCCGGATTTTCCTTTTGGGGAGGGATCTTGGGCGGATCCGTGATGCTTTATTTCCTCACCAAACGCTCACGGATGGATTTTTGGCAGGTAGCCGATATTGCGTCAGTGGGACTTTTTGCGGGACTGATTTTCTCCAATTTGGGATGTTTTGCAGGCGGATGCAATGTCGGCATTCCGTTAAAAGCTTTTTTTGCAGTCCCGATGGTAGGAGCTTTAGGTAAAAGATGGCCCATTCAAATTATTGAGGCATCCGTACTTACTTTTGGCTTACTTAAAATATGGTCTGCTGCCATCCATTTTCACCAAAGAGGGAAAATAGTTAGCTTAACTTTAATCTACATTGGTATATTAAAACTTTTACTTGATCCTCTTAAACAAGATCATTCGGAGAGGGGACTCTGGTCGAGTATGATTATTTTAGGCCTGGTTATTTATTACAGAATTACAAGACAAAATCCAATATTACATTTGAAAACATTGGGTAAATATTTGGTTATGTTAATTACAGATCAAAATACCAGAAAAGAGGCGGTGCAAACTTTCAGTAAAACTTGTTATAATCAAAAGGCCAATTTTTTTTGGCAAGTACGAAACTTAAAAAAAGCATTAAGGAGGTTAAATGTTAAATTTTCCAGGAAAAACTCTTGAGTTTGTCAAAAAACATCTGCTTCATCAGCAGAGAGAGGTGAATAAAAACTTAAGAGGGATAGAGGAAGATGATCCGGCCAAATCACCGGCTCTGGCAGAAAGCTCAGAGCCCGGCACCGATTCATATATTGCCGAATCTCATGCAAAAAGAGTCATTTTGCAAGATCAGCTGATGAAGATGAAAAATACCATTAGACTGACGCTTTCCAAAATCAAAATAGGAACTTATGGGAAATGTGACGGTTGCGGCAAATGGATAGAAGGAGAGCGCCTTCAAGCTTTGCCCACAGCCCAATATTGTCTGTCTTGCTCCAGGAAAACTCCCCGGGTTAGATGATATAATCAAATTTAATGATTATTATTGTCAGCCTTGGCCTTTTGGCAATCATTTTAGTAATAAATCTTTTCTACAATAGAAGAACAAAAGATTTAGAAGAACGCAACAAGGAACTCATGGTTTTAACAGCGGAGAATACCAAAGCATATGAACAATTGCGTAATACATCAAATCTTCTAATTGAAGCTAACCGGAAATTAAAGGAGCTTGATATCATTAAGGATGATTTTGTGTCTATTGCCTCGCATGAGCTTAGGACTCCCATGACCGCTATCCGTTCCTATGCCTGGATGGTTTTGCACCGCAGTAATGTGCCTTTGCCGGATAATGTTGAGAAATATTTAGTGAGGATTTCAATATCCACGGAACGGATGATCAATTTAGTCAATGACATGTTGAATATCTCTCGGATTGAATCGGGCAGGATAGAGATTAAACCTGAGCCGGTGGATTTGATTTCGCTTGGCAAAGATATAGTAGATGAGGTTTACTATTCAAAATCCACCGCCAAAAATATCAAGTTTATACTTTTGGAGGAAAAGTTGCCAAAAATTTTCGCCGATCCGGAGAAACTCCGGCAGGTCTTCCTTAATATTTTGGGCAATGCCTTAAAGTTTTCATCAAACGGCGGGAAAATCACCATAAGCTTTTTTACGGACGGTCGGACGATTGAGACTCGAATTAAAGACGAAGGACCGGGTTTGGCCCGGGAAGATTTAGGGAGATTGTTTAAAAAATTCGGAAGGTTGGACAACAGCTATACTTCAGTCGCAACCTCTGGTGGAACAGGTTTGGGACTTTATATTTCCAAAAATTTGATAGAACTGATGAAAGGTAGAATTTGGGCAACATCCGAAGGTTTGGGGAAAGGGTCAACTTTTACTTTTGCTTTGCCTGTAGCTAGCCCGGAGGTAATAAAACATGCTGATCAATATTTTGTAAAAGCCAAGGGTGAAGCAAAAAGTTTGGAACCGGCAGCAATAGTAGTATAATAATTATCTTATGAATAAAAAGATTCTTATTGTTGAAGACGACCAATTTTTAAGGGAGTTTTATCAGGAGCTTTTGACGGGAGAAGGGTATACTGTGGATATGGCTGAGGAAGGGGAAATTGCTTTGTCAAAGATCCAAAACAATCCTTATGATCTGGTGCTTTTGGATATTATGCTGCCAAAAAAAGACGGTGTGCAGATTTTAAATGATTTAAAAGCGAAAGGTCCAAAAACACCAAATGTGATTATTGTGGTGTTAACCAATCTGGAGCAGGATCTGATGATTAAAAAATGCTTTGATTTGGGAGCTGAAGGGTATTTAATTAAATCCGCTTTAAATCCTGATCAGGTTTTAACAGAGATCAAAAGCTACTTGAATAGGGCTTAAATAAAGTAAGAATGTCGCTTAAAATAATCTTCCAAGATGATCATTTCCTGGCTTTGGAGAAACCCGCAGGACTAGTGGTAGATAAGGCAGAAACAAATAAAGATATTACTCTTGAGGATATTTTAATTTCTGAATTAAAAATCAATTTGCCGAGAGGTGGGATCGTGCATAGACTTGATAAAGATACATCCGGGATACTGCTGGTGGCCAGAACCAAACAGGCTCTTGAAAACTTGCAAGCCCAATTTAAAGATAGAGTAGTCAAAAAAGAATATCTGGCTTTGGTTCATGGTTTAATCGAAAAAGCAGGTACAGTGAAAGGCGCAATCGGCAGGAATCCGGGCAACAGGGAAAAGTTTACTGTGCTTCTGGGTGGGAAAGAAGCAGTAACAGAATATGAGCCAATAAAAAGCCTTCAGCTCTCAGTCTTCAGTCTTCAGGAAATTTTTGAGGATTTTAAGAAAATTCAAATGAGGAAACTGGAAAGACAGAAATACGGGGAATTTACTTTGGTAAAATGCAAACCCAAGACTGGACGGACACACCAAATTAGGGTACATTTAAAATACATCAACTATCCAATTGTTTCAGATGAAAAATATGTTGGACGAAAGATGTTTCGGTTAGATAGACGATGGTGTCCGCGGATGTTTTTGCACTCGGCAAAGATTGGTTTTAATCATCCTGAGAAGAATAAATGGATGGAACTCGAAAGCAAGTTGCCGGAGGATTTGAAAGAAGCACTAGTTAGGGTAAAGGGGAAAGCGTAAAGGGTAAAGAAAACGAACTTCACCCTTTCCCCTTAACGCTTTACGCTAGAAATTATGAACAATATTTTCATACAACTGGCTGTTATTTTAGGTTTATGTTCGGTACTGGGCTATAGTGTAGTCAAATTGAAATTACCCCTTTTGATTGCTTATTTGATAGGGGGGTTGATGATTGCCTCAACTGCTATTTTTGACCCCAGAGCTTCTGAAGTCTTACATTTTTTGCCGGATATAGGAATCGCTTTTGTACTTTTTTTAATAGGAATGGAGCTTGATCTCCGTGAAATCAAACGCCTTGGTAAGCCTATACTTCTAGCAGGCACTCTGCAAATTGTTATCACAACGATTTTGGGATCAACAGTTGCCAGGGTTTTAGGTTTTGGTTCTGTTGAATCATGGTATTTAGGGGTAGGGCTTGCTTTCTCATCCACAATTTTAGTTGTTAAGCTATTGATGGATAAGAAGGACGAAGGTGCTTTGTATGGCAAGCTGGCTGTGGGAATACTGATATTGGAAGATCTTTTGGCAGTACTGCTTTTAGTGATGCTGACTGTTTCCAGTTCGGTTTTAGGTTTGGGTTTTCAGCAAGCCTTTCCGGTATTGGCTTTGTTACTTAAAGCAAGCCTACTATTTGGATTGGCTTTCATATTAAGCAAATTTTTATTGCCTTCCGTATTTAAGGCGGTATCCAGACAAAACGAGCTTCTTTTTATTACTGCTTTGGCTTGGTGTTTTATCTATATATCATTTGCTATTTTTTTGGGTTTTTCTGTGGTTATAGGAGCCTTTTTAGCAGGAATGGCATTGGCAAACTCTCCTTTCCACTTCCAAATTCAAGGGAAGATTAAGCCTTTGAGAGAATTTTTTGTGGCCATATTTTTTGTTTATTTAGGGACACAAGTAAATTTTTCGCAAATTACTAAGATTTATCCTCTGTTGATATTCTTCACCGGCTACACTTTACTTGCCAAACCCACCATTTTTTTGCTGCTTTTGGGAATGTTTGGATTCAAAAAACATACCATATTTCAAACAGCTTTAAGTCTGACTCATATCAGTGAGTTTTCTTTAATCTTACTTTTAGTGGGTTTTAAACTTGGTGTTGTTAGTCAGTCCGCTCTTACAACTATTGCTTTGTCTGCAGTATTATCCATGATTATTGCTTCAGTGATGATAACCCACTCCAATAAATTGTATAAGAAGCTAAGTAAGATATTGAGTTTTTTTGAAAGAAAAAACTACACCCATGTTTTGGAAAAGGGGAGTCATTGCCAGATTCTGGAAGGTTATGTGATAGTGATTGGTGCGCGTAAAGTGGGAGGGGAGATTGTAAAATTGTTAAAAAGAGAGAAAATACCCCAGATAGTTTTGGATGTTAATCCATATCAGGTAGAAATACTTATAAAAGAAAAAATCCCGGTGCTTTACGGAGATATGGGAGATCCGGAAGTGCTGGATGGGCTTAATTTACCAAATGCCCGAATGATAATTTCCACCTCTGCCAACGAGGAAGATAATAAGTTGCTTTTGGAAGAGTTAAAGTCCAGGCAGATTGATGTACCTGTGATCGTTAGAGCTGAAACTGCCGACGATGCCCAAACTTTATACAAAGCAGGAGCCGATTTTGTGATCATCCCGGAAATTTTGGCAGGAGATTTCCTGGTAGAGAAATTAAGGGAACATTTATCTAATGGAGATTTCTTTAAAAACCGGGCCGGGATTGAACTGGAAAAACTCTCCCACAAAACTTTATCCTGGGGATAAGGATAGTGTAAAATATCCTGCATGGTGAAGTTTAAAATTCTTCATAAAGATGGGAACGCTAGAGTGGGACAGTTAAGTACTCCACACGGCATCATAGATACCCCTAATTTTAATCCTGTTGGCACACAGGCAACTGTAAAGGCGCTGGGGCCTAGGGAACTTACCGAAATCGGTGTCCAGATAGTTTTGGCCAATACTTATCATCTGATGCTCCGTCCGGGTGCAGCTCTGATAGAAAAAATGGGCGGTTTACATAAGTTTATGAACTGGGACAAGCCGATTATGACTGATTCAGGAGGCTTTCAGGTTTTTTCTCTGGGAGTTGCTTTAGAGCATGGCGGCGCTAAGGTAGTTCAGAATTCAGAATTCAGAATTCAGAATGAAAAAAATAAGCCCAGATTAAATAAAATTACAGAAGAGGGGGTAGTTTTTCAATCACATCTGGATGGATCCAAGCATATTTTGACTCCGGAGAAATCAATGGAAATTCAAAGAAAACTGGGAGCGGATTTGATCGTGGCGTTTGATGATCATGAAAGCTCGA
>JAHIUE010000005.1 GCA_018817205.1 Patescibacteria group bacterium
CTATCATTATCGGCATCGGCATAAGTTCTGAAGTTTCCCTGCAGGCAAACCCAAACATCATTCCCTGATCCCCTGCCCCTTTTTTCTTAACTCCGACTGCAATTTCGGCAGACTGTTGGTGCAGAAAACAATTAATTGGAGACTTATCGCTAAACCCAAAACCGGGTACTATATAACCTAATCTTCTAATCTGTTCCCTGGCAACTTTTTTAAAATCAACTTTGGCCTTTGAGCCAATTTCTCCGGCAATAATTAGCCGGTTATCAGTCGCCAGACATTCAACAGCAGTTCTTCCCTTAGGGTCTTGTTTTAAAACCTCATCCAAAATTGCATCGGAAACCACATCGCAGATCTTATCAGGATGTCCCGCACAAACCGATTCTGATGTAAAAGTTGTATTACCGTTTTTTATCATTCTAAAAAAACCTCTCAATACGAGAGGTTAAAAGTTTATACGTTCATGTCTAACTGAACGTATCGCATCTTCCTCTCGCAGGATCTGGCACCTTAAACTCTAAGGTTGCCGGTCCGCCGTGGCGGACACTCTTGATGCATTACTAGTAAACCATAAAAATGCTATTTTGGCAAGTCCTCAAAAACAGCGTGCTTTTCAATTACTTCCACCAACTCTTTTTTCTTTTTTTCAACATCTTCACTTAGGTGTGTTTCGATGTTTAAGCGGAGCAGCGGTTCTGTATTGGAAGACCTTAAAGAAAACCGCCAGTTTGGATAAGTTACGGCAATGCCATCCAAATCGGAAAATTCCCCATCTTCATAGTGTTCTTTTATCTTCTCCATTATTTCTTCTGCATTTTGCACCTTAAAATTTATCTCGCCGGATTCGTGACTGGACCTGACCTCCTTGGCCAAAAGCGATAGGGGTTTATTCTCGCGAGTCATTATAGACAAAATCATTAAAATTACCGGCATAGGACTCTCTGCCCCGCCTGTAGCGCTCCAGTAATAATGACCTGAGGCTTCTCCTGCAAAATATCCGCAATTTTTATGCATAGCTTCGGTAATATAGGCATGACCTGTCTTAGAAACCACAATTTCTCCCCCAAAATTCTCTGCGGTTTTTTTGGGAGTAAAAGTGTATTTTAAATCAATGATAATTTTTGAGCCGGGATTGGTTTTTAATATTTCCCTAGAAACAAGACCGATTATAGAGGAGGGCAAAATTATCTCGCCTTTTTCATCTATAAAATAAATCCTGTCTCCGTCCCCATCCGGCGCAAGCCCCAAATCCGCCCCTTCATCAATTACTCTTTTCTGCAAATCTTTCAAAGTTTCAAATTGCAAAGGATCGGGCTGGTGAACCGGGAAAGTCCCGTCTAAATCAAAATTCATTTTGATTAAATCCCCGGGGATATTTTTAAACAATTCCTCAATATAAAGTGCCCCCATGGCATTAGCAGAATCTGCCACTACTTTGAATTTTTTAATTTCTGGGTTACCTGCGATCTTTAATGCGTTTTTAACTTCATCTGCTAAAATTCCTTCATGTTTTGTAATGCTGCCTTTTTGTACATCGCCAAAATCTACCCCCTCTAAAGCCATTTTTTTTACATCTTCCATACCCGTTGACTTGCCTATTTTTAATATCCCTTTATCTGTTTTTCTGACAATCTTTAAGCCGTTATATTCTTTGGGATTATGGGAAGCGCTGATTTGAAAACCACCATCGTAACCGTAATTTAAAACTGCAAAATAAAAAGTCGGCGTTGAAGTCAAACCAATATCTATAACATTGGCACCGATCTCTACCAATGTCTCGGATGCTTTTTCAAAAAGAATCGGGGAAGATAATCTCATATCCCGACCTATGACAATTTTTAGAGGAGTCGAAGATCCGGAAGACTGAAGAAAGAACTTATAAATCGCCCGGACAATTGGGACAATATTTTCTTCATTTATCTCATCCGGATAAATGCCCCTGATATCATAGCTTTTAAATATCTTTTCCGGAGAAATAGGGTTTGACATTTTAGCGTTTTGGTGATTGTTTCTTTGCTCTTGCTTTTTGGGCATTGCCGAATTTTCTTCTCTCTTTTACCCTGGCATCGCGGGTAAGAAAACCGTTCTTCTTCAAAATTGTTCGAAGCGCCGGATCTGTTTTGGAAATTGCCCGGGCAATCCCGTGAACAACCGCATCAAGTTGCGAAATTTGCCCTCCACCCAAAACCTTTACAGAAATCATGTATTTGCCGACAGTATTAGTAAGCTCGAAAGGTTTCGTATAAATCTTTTGTACAATAGGTCCACGGAAATATTCAGCAATTGGTTTACCGTTAACTGTCATCTGCCCATTACCCTGGCTAATTCTTACTCTTGCTATGGCTTCTTTCCTGCGACCTACTACGCTGATAGTTTTATCTAATTTCATATTTTTTCTTTTGCAAATACTTTTAATTTTTTAATCATTTTATTTCCTAACCTGTTGTGGGGCAACATACCTTTGACGGCATGTTCAATAATAAACTCGGGCTTACGATTAATCATTTTATCAAAAGTTTCTCGCTTGAGTCCGCCCGGATAACCCGAATGACTTATGTAAACTTTGTCTTTAGATTTTTTACCTGTAACTTTAACTTGAGCGGCATTATAAACTACCACAAAATCGCCCATATCCAGATATGGTACAAAATCCGGCTTATTTTTTCCCATCAAGAGAGTTGCTACTTCTGTTGCCAATCTGCCCAACACTTTACCGCTGGCATCAATGGTATGGGTTGCCCTTTTAATATTTTTGGCTGAAACTACATTAGTGCTCATTTTGTTTTTTTCTTTTCAATCTTTTTCTCAACAGGCTTTTCGGCCAAAGGCCGATCGTCCTTTGAGCGAAGTTCTTCCGCCCCAATTAAACTCATCTTTACCATCATTGTCTGGTCACCTAACCTGGTTCCTAATTTTGTAATAGAAGTATAACCTGAAGTTCTGGTTCCTAATTTGGGAATAAACTTCAAAGTATTGGTTTTTGGATATTTTTTAGCCTTATTTATTATTTTGTCAACCAAACCGGAAATTGCCTTTGCTTTAGCCAAAGATGTCTGAATAGTTCCGTGGGAAAAAAGACTACGCACTAAACCTGTGAATAGTGCTTTGCGCGAATTTTTATTTCTTCCAAGGTGCTTACCATAAACTCTATGCCTCAAGCAGGTTCAACCCCCTCTCGGATAACTTATCTGATATCAGACGGATAGATTTAGTGCCTAAATTTTTAGCCTTTAAAAGTTGTACGCGGGAAGTATTCATCAAATCTTCTACCGTATTAATTTCTATTGCTTTAAGAGCATTTGTAATCCTCACAGGCAAATCCAGTTCTTCGATAGTGAGCTTAAGAACTTCTTCAGATATTTTTGATCCCTGATCTTCAACTTCTTCTTCAATGATAGGCTCAAAGATTGCATGGAAAGTATCGGATAAAATTTTGGCAGCAAGGTTTACTGCTTCAAGCGGAGAGACAGTCCCGTCAGTTGCAACATCAATAATAAGCTTGTCAAAATCTGTTCTTCTGCCCACCCTTGTTGGTTCAACACTGTAGTTCATTGAAGATACAGGAGAAAATAGTGCGTCTACCGCAATTGTGCCGATTTCGCCGTTTTTTCTCTCCTCAGCAATAGAATACCCCTTGCCTACTTCTGCTTCCATTTCAATATTTAGCTTAGCTTTATCGCCTGTTAAAGTAGCGATATGAGTATCGGGATTTACAATCTCTCCGTCACCCACCACTTCCAGATCTTTAGCCTTAACCTCTCTCTTGCCTGAAGCTTTCAGGATTAGCTTTATCCCATTTTCAGAATGGACATTGAGGCGAATTTTTTTAATATTTAAAATAATTTCGATAACGTCCTCTAAAACTCCATCTACTACCGAAAATCTATGGGGAACCCCGTCAATTTTGACTGAAGTTACTGCGGCTCCTGGCAAGGATGTCAGGAGTACTCTTCTTAAGCTATTACCCAAGGTATGGCCAAAACCCGCTTCAAGCGGTTCAATTATTATTTTGGCGAAATTTTCGCTTTCTTGTTCTGTTTTAACTTTAAACATATTTTTACCTCAATGACTTTATCGAGAGTAATATTCGACTATTAGCTGCTCGTTTATGGACTGTTCCATTTCTTCCCGTTCCGGCATTCTTAAAACTTTACCTACGGTAGCCCGTCTGTCAAACCACTCAGGCAAGGTCTCGGCTTCCTCTAAGCTCTTTTTAACTTGAGTATTATCTCTCATTTTGTCCGATATTTCAATAGTCTGATCTTTCTTGACTTGATAAGAGGGAATATTTATTTTTTTACCGTCTACCTTAACATGACCATGGCTAACCAACTGCCTCGCATGATTTCGGCTTTTGGCAAAACCCAACCGGAATGCAACATTATCCAGCCTTGTCTCTAAAATCTTAAGAAGCGCAAGTCCTGTGGCGCCTTTTACTTTACTGGCCGTCTCGAAGTATTTTTTAAATTGTTTTTCTAAAATCCCGTAAATTCTTTTGGCCTTTTGTTTTTCCCTTAGCTGTACGCCATATTCTGAAACTCTACGTCTCCTGCGCAAACCGTGTTGCCCCGGAGGAACTGCGCCTTTTCTTTCCAATGCTTTAGCATCTTTGGCAAAAAGCGCTAGACCCTCTCTTCTTGATAATCTCCTTTTTGGACCTGTATACCTTGCCATTCCTAAACTCGTCTCCTTTTCTTTGGTCTGGGACCATTATGCGGTATGGGGGTTACATCCGCAATCATAGTAATGCTGATACCTACGCCCCGCAAGGCTTTAATGGTGGCATCTCTACCTGAACCAGGGCCTTTGATGTAAACTTCAACCGAATTCATTCCTATACTTTTAGCTTTTTCTGCAACTTTTTCCATTGCAGAAATTGCGGCAAACGGTGTTGCGCGCCTCGCCCCTTTAAAACCTGCCGCACCGGAACTACCCCAAGCCAGAGTATTGCCAGACGTATCTGTTAAGGTAATCAGGGTATTATTAAAAGTAGCTGTAACATACACCCTGCCGGATGCAACTCTTTTCTCTTCTTTGGCTTTCTTAATTTGTATTTTTTTCTTGACCATGACCATATTATTTAGTACTTTCTGTATCCGTCTTGACAGATGCTTCTTTCCTGATAGTGCCGACGGTTTTTCTTTTACCGCGTTTGGTCCTGGCATTGCTTCTTGTTCTCTGTCCTCTTGACGGCAAACCTCTCCTGTGACGGATCCCTCTGTAACTGCCAATTTCCTCCAGCCTTTTAATATTCTGCTCGATTTCTTGCTTTAAATCTCCTTCTATCTTTAATCCCTCTATGCTTTTTTGTAATTTATTAATTTCCTCTTCAGAAAGCTCGTTAACCCTTTTTGCAGGGTCAACCTTTGTCTCATTAATAATTTTTCTGACATTAGAACGCCCTATTCCAAAAATATAGCTTAAGCCAATATCAACTCTTTTATTTTCCGGTAAATCTACTCCTGCAATTCTTGCCATAATTATCCTTGCCTTTGTTTATGCCTTGGGTCGCGCGGGCAAATAACATATAAGATGCCCTCGCGCTTGACGACTTTACAAAATTTACAACGTGTTTTTATTGATGCCTGTACTTTCATAATTTTCCTAAATTATAGTCCACGTCTATTTAAGTCTGAATGTAATCCTTCCTTTGTCTAAATCGTATTTTGGACTCATCTCTACCCTCACCCGATCTCCTTCCAAAAGTCTGATATAGTGCATTCTCATCTTACCCGAGATATGACATAAAATCACTCGTCCGACAAGTTCCGAAACCGCGTCACATCTTTCAATTTCTACTCTAAATAAAGTGTTAGGTAAAACCTCTTTAACTTTACCCTCAACCTCGATAACATCTTTCATAAGACAATTCATTCTAGCAGGTTACTCACAAATCGTCAACCCACTATGGGCCGCCAATCCGTTAAGATTTCAGCTTTTTCCCTTCCTACTATTGCAGTCATTTCAAAAATGCTTCCCCATGATCCATCAACTGTCTGGTAAGTCCATCCGTCATCTCCTAAAACTACTTCTGAAGAGCCTTGGGCATAAATTACCTCAATTGCCAAACTCATGCCGCTTTTTAAGGGCATACCTGTACGGGCTTTGCCAAAACCCGGTATCTCCGGATCTTCATGCAAAGACCTGCCCACGCCGTGTCCCACCAAACTTCTGACAACCTGATATCCTGCATTCTCAATTCTGCTCTGGATAGCTGATGATATATCACCAACTCTGTTTCCCGCAACAGCCTGTTTTATTCCATCCCACAAAGCCTGTTCCCCCGCTTGTAAAAATTTTTGTTTTTCCGGGTCATGTCCCACTAAAACCGACCATGCGCAATCGGTATGCCAACCTTTATACACAACAGCCAGATCTACACTAACCAAATCGCCAATAACAAATTTTCTATCTGTCGGAATACCGTGCACCACTTTATCATTAACCGTAATACAAGTTGCCCATTTATACCCGGGTACGGTTTTGTAAGATAAATCTCCGCCTAATTTAAATATTGTCCGCTTAACCGCTTCATCAACTTCCAGTCCCGTTACACCAACTTTAATAATTTCCAAAGAGCGCTTCAGCGCTTTGGCGGCAATTAAACCGGATGCTCTTATTAATTTTTTTTCATAACTATTTCTGATTCCCACCATTTAGAACCTCCCTTATTCTTTGTTGTACTTGCTCAATAGTACCGCATCCATCAATTCCTTTAAGCAAACTTTTTTGTTGATAATAGGCGATAATCGGATCAGTTTCGTAATGATACAGTTTCAGTCTTTGAGCTATCGCCTCCTGCGTATCATCTCCTCGACCTCGCCTCATTAGCCTGTCAGTCGCCTCTTCGTCAGATAATTCCAAATAAAAAACCGCATCGAATTTTGGGTCAAAGTATTCAAGCTGTTTCAAGGTGCGCGGATAACCATCCATAATAAATCTGCTTTGGCAATCCGATTTTGTCAGTCTGTCTTTAACGATCTGGCTAATAGTTTGATCGTCAACCAATCTTCCTTCACCCATAATCATCCTAATTACTTTACCTTGCTCTGTATCTTGCTTTGCCAGATCACGCAAGATGTCACCGGTTGAAATAAGAGGCACTTTTAGAAATTCTGACAATAACTTGCCTTGGCTTGATTTACCTGACCCTTGAGGACCAATCAAAAGAATTTTTCCTTTCATCGTCTTGCAAATACCTCATAGCTTCTTTCAATCAATTTAGATTCAAATTGTTTGGCAGTATCCAAAATTACCGACACCACGATCAAAAGTCCTGTCCCTCCTAAAACTAATGTCTGAATGCCCGTGATGGAAGACGCCAAAGACGGCAAAACCGCAATAGCCCCCAAAAATAGTGCTCCTGCCAACGTGATTCTTACCATAATATAATTTAAAAAGGCGGCGGTTTGAGTACCCGGCCGTATCCCGGGGATAAACCCTCCATATTTTTTGATTTCTTCCGAAACTTTTTTCGGGTTAAAAATTACGGCAGTATAGAAAAAAGTAAAACCAACCACCAACATAAAATAAACCATATTATAAATTAAGCTACCTGGATTAAAATTAGCAGTCAGCAACTTGCCTAAAGAGGCTAGTTGCGGATTAGCCTGTCCTGCAAGGAATGATCCGGCAAATGAGGGAACCAAAACCAGTGAAACTGCAAAAATAATCGGGATCACGCCTGCCTGATTAACCCTAAGAGGTAAATATGTTTGTGTTCCATTCGTCCCAGCTTTCGTGCCTATTACTCTCCTTGCGTACTGGACAGCAATCTGACGCCTCCCTTCATTAATGAAAACTACTCCTGCTACCAGCAAAATCGATAGGACAATAAAGATTAAGATACTGATAATTTGTGTTTGATCTACCACAGTTACAGTTTGGGTCAGTACTATTGGAACTCTGGAAACGATGCCCGCAAAAATTAAAAGCGATATCCCGTTACCGATACCGTATTCTGTAATAAGCTCCCCAATCCACATCAAAAAAATTGTCCCGGCAGTCATACCTACAATAATTGAGGCTATTTGAAGTAAACTGATTTGAGTAATTATCCCTTGATTTTTTAAAAGCACAAACATACCAATAGCCTGCAGAGTAGCAAGCGGTACTGTTAAATATCTTGTATATTGATTAATCATTTGCCTGCCCGTTTCGCCTTCTTTTGATAAAGCCTCCAACGAAGGTACGACCATTGTCAGCAACTGAAAAATAATTGAAGCGTTGATATAAGGATTAAGTCCCAGAGAGATAATAGAGAAATTAGCCAAGGTTCCGCCTGAAAAAATATCCAAAAGCCCCAGGAATTGATTGGAAGCAAATAGCTGCTGTAAGCCTTCCAAATCTACTCCTGAAACCGGAATATGCGCAACGATTCTAAAAATTATCACCAAACCTACCGTGATTAAAATCTTTCGCCGGAGATCCGCAATCTTGAAGGCATTGATGATTGGCGAGAGAATATTAGACATCTATTACCTTTCCACCTTTTTTTCAATCTTTTCCCGGGCAGAGGCCGATGTTGGAAGTTTAACTGTTAGGGCATTTTTTATTTCCCCGCCACTTAAAACCTTAACACCTCTTTTTGCTTCCTTTGCGGAAATAATTTCTGCATCAACCAAAGAAGCAATATCCACAACTGCTTTAGCCTTAAAAACATTCAATTTAGAAAGGTTTAACAATTTTGGTTCTATGGAAAGTTTTGGATTGCCTTTTCCGCGCATGAGCGGCAGTTTTTTATATAAAGCCAAACCGCCTGTAAAAGTGGCTGGAATTTTACCTCGTGCCTTCTGACCTTTGCTACCGCGTCCTGCAGTCTTACCTTTTCCAGAACCAATGCCGCGGCCTAATCTTTTTTTTATATTTGCTTTAATCTTAACTAACTCATGCAATCTCATTTTCTCTTACTTTCTTTAGACACTACTGGCTTCAGTCTACCAAGAGCCTTCAAAGTTGCATAGACATTAGATGCTTGATTTTTAGTACCTAGGATTTTGGAAACAATATCGGAAATACCCGCTGCTTCCACCACTACCCTGACTGCACCTCCGGCAATCACCCCGGTACCAATTGGCGCCGGTTTCAAAAGCACTCTGGCGGCACCCTCTTTTATTAAAATTAGATGGGGGATAGTCCTCCCTTTTAAAGGAACTTTGATTAGATGTTTTTTTGCATAGGCTGTAGCCTTTCTGACAGCAGACTGCACCTCGGCTGCCTTACCCAAACCCACCCCGACCTTACCCCTCTTGTCTCCTACAACCACCAAAACAGATAACGACCTTTTGTCCCCGCCTTTGGTCTTCTTTGAAACCCGATTAACCTGTACTACTCTTTCAAAAAATTCCGATTCTCCGTTTATGGGATTCATATTAGAATTCTAATCCTCCTTCTCGGGCGCCCTCAGCAAGTTCCGTGACTCTACCGTGATATAAAAACCCTCCCCTGTCAAATACTATCTTTTTAATTTTCAGCTTCAAGGCTTTAGCCGCAACGTCCTTACCTACCGCGTATGCCTTTTTGCTTTTTGTCTCTTTTGCCATCTTAAAATCACTGCCCGATACTAAAGTTTTACCCTCTTGATCATTGATAAGTTGAGCAAAAATGTGTTTGCTTGAACGAAACACTACCAACCTGGGTATGGCTTTAGTGCCTACAATCTTTCTTCTGATTTTTTTGTGTTTTCTAATCCGTAGCTCTTTTAACATAAGTACTTTTTACTATTTGCCTCCTCCCCCGCCGGCTGACGGGGCTCCGGCTGCTCCAACTTTGGCGCTCTTGCCGACTTTCTTTCTGATATACTCACCTTCGTATCTTATCCCCTTACCTTTATAGACATCCGGCACCCTAACTTTCTTAATATTGGCTGCTATTTGTCCAACCAGCTGTTTATCTATCCCCGATACTTTAATTTTGGTATTATCAGCAACCTCAAAAGTTATCCCTTCCGGGGCGGTAATCTCCACCGGGTGAGAGAAACCAACATTAAGTATTAACTTATTGCCGGAAGTCTGCGCTCTAAACCCAACCCCGATAAGCTCTAGATTCTTACCCCAAAGGTTAGTCACTCCCATAACCATATTAGCCAGTAAACTTCTAGTCAGACCATGTAAAGCTTTTACCTTTTTTTGATCATTTTTTCTTTTGACAAGCACCTGATTATCTGTAATTTCTAAAGAAATACTACGATCAACAGTTAACGTCAGGATTCCTTTTGAACCTGTTACGCTAACTTTCTGTCCGGTTTTCTCAAAACGGACTTCAGTCGGTATTAAAATTGGTGAATTTCCTATTCTAGACATAATATTACCAAACGAGGGCTAAAACCTCGCCTCCTACTTTAAGCTTACGCGCCTCCCTATCAGTCATCAACCCTTTAGGTGTTGAAATAACCGCAATCCCTAGACCGTTTAAAACCCGGGGTAAATCATGAACCCCCCTATAAACCCTCAGGGAAGGTTTAGACACACGTTTTATATCAGTCATGGCAGGTTTTCTTCCTTCATATTTCAGATCAACGGTTAAAGATGCGTCCTTTTTTTTGGTTTTTCCAATATAGCCTTCTTGGCCTAAAACCTCCACTAGCTTCAAAATAACTTTGGAATATTTGACATCCACGGATGTCTTACCAACAGCATAACCGTTTTTAATTCTAATTAAAGCATCAGCTATCGGATCCATAAATTACCAACTCGCTTTCTTCACCCCCGGAAGCAACCCGAGATGAGCCAATTCCCTAAAACAAAGCCTGCAGAGTCCAAATTTCCGTATGTATGCCCTAGCCCGACCGCAACGTATGCATCTATTTCTTTTTTGTACATTATATTTAAATTTCTTTTTAACAATGTTTGATACTTTTGCCATAATTTATTTCCTGAAAGGTAACCCTAATTCTTCCAATAGTTTCCTGCCTTCCTCTTTAGCATGGGCTGTAGTTGTAATACTGATTGCCAGACCTCTGGTTTTGTCTATACTCTTATAATCGACTTCAGGAAAAATAGTCTGCTCCTTTAAACCGATATTTAAATTGCCTGTAGTATCAAAAGAACGATCCGGTATTCCTTTAAAATCCCTTACTTTCGGTAAAACAATGCTTATCAATTTATCTAAAAAAGCATACATTCTATCACCCCGCAGTGTCACCATTATTCCAATCGGTTGACCCTTAGAAACCTTAAATGACGCCACGGACTTTTTGGCCTTAGTCACAACCGGCGTTTGACCGGAGAGTTGTACCAAATAAACTTTCACTTTATCCAAAATACCGGCATTATCTTTAGCTTCACCCAAACCAATGCTAATGGTAATCTTAACAAGGCGCGGTGCTGCCAGTCGGTTAGACAAACTCAAATCCTTCTGTAATTTTTCCCTGATCTCCAGATATTTTTCTTTAAGCCTTTGCATGAACTGCAATCTCCTTTCCGCATTTTTTACAAATCCTGACATTCCTGGTTGTTTTTTTACAATTAAGGCAAACTAACGCCACATTTGACATATCCAAAGATTTGGGGATATCAATAATCCCGCCTTCTACTTGGCCGTGTTTTCTAACATGCCTTTTATACATATTTACTCCCCCGACAAATACACGGTTTCTTTTAGCCATCACATACTCAACCTTACCCTCTTTACCTCTATCTTTACCAAGTAAAATTTTTACCTTATCACCTTTCTTAATTTTCATAATGTTTACCATACCTCCTGGGCCAAAGATACAATTTTTGTGTAACCTTTGTCTCTGACTTCCCTGGCAATTGGGCCAAAGATCCGTGTAGCTCTTAAATTACCCTCATCATCAATAGCTACTGCGGCATTATCATCAAACTTAACATAAGAACCGTCATCGCGCCTGACTTCTTTCTTGGTTCTAACAATGAGCGCTTTAACTAGCTCATGATCCCCAACCTGCCCATTAGGATCGGCTCCTTTGACAACTGCCACTACCACTTGTCCTACTGTAGCTTTTCGCTTTCCGGAACCACCTAAGGGTTGAATTACTTGTAATATTTTTGCCCCGCTATTATCTGCAACAGTAAGTCTTGTTCTATGCTGAACCATTATTTTTTCACCTTTTTAATTTTTTTCACTTTCTCTTTAACTACTTCTGTCTTATTGCTTAATTCTTCATTCTTATCGCTTGCTTCTACTTTTTCTTCCGGCATTACTTCCGCAATTACCTTCTCTGCAGCTTCTTTTTGTTTTGCCTCCACAATTTCTGCTAGATTCTTGCCTACCACCTTAACAACTCTCCAGTGCTTATTTTTGGAAATAGGTTTAACTTTGACAATCTCAACCATATCCCCTTCTTTGCAACCGACCGGATCATCAACCAGATATTTCTTAGTTCGGATGAATGTCTTTTTATATAAGGTGTGCTTAGCAATCCTCTCTACAAGAACTGTAGCTGTTTTTGGCAACTTAGCTGAAACTACTCTTCCAATCATTTTTTGCCTTCCTTCTCTTCTACTTTAGATTCTAATTCTTGAAGAATCTCTTTTTGTTTCATTAATGTCAAAATCTGGGCAATCTCTTTTTTCTTTTTAGAAATCATTTTTAGATCTTTTAATTTCTTCATATTTTTGTCCATAACCAAATTAACCAACTCCGCTTTTAAAGCCTTAACTTTATCTTTAAGTTCTTTTAAATCCAATCCTTTAATTTGTATAAATTCTTTTTTCTTCATAAGGTTCTTATATTTTCTCCACAAATTTAGTTTTAATCGGCAGTTTATGGGAGGCAAGCCGCAAAGCTTCCTCTGCCATTGATTTCTCGATAGCTCCCATTTCAAAAATCAACTGTCCGGGTTTAACAACAGCCACATACCCTTCTACATCGCCCTTGCCTGAGCCCATCCGGCTTTCGGCAGGGTGTTTTGTAACTGGTTTGTCAGGAAAAATCCTAATCCAAATACGTCCACCTCTTTGGGTGAAATGGGCCACGGCTCTTCTGGCTGACTCCAACTGCCTAGCACTAATCCAACCTGCCTCAATAGCTTTTAACCCAAATGTTCCAAAACTAAGCCTATTTCCTCGTGTGGCTAGACCGGTCCTTTTACCTCTAAAGCTTTTGCGGTATTTGGTTCTTTTTGGTTGAAGTAACGCCATTAGATTTCTGCCTCCCCTTTATTAATCCAAACTTTTACTCCCACAAATCCCGACTTAGTCAGTGCGGGGTAAACTGCAAAATCTATATCGGCCCTAAGAGTATGGAGCGGCATGGTACCGGCCGCTTTCCATTCGCGCCGGGCAATTTCTGCTCCGCCAATCCTGCCGGAAAGCTCAATCTTGACTCCTTTTGCTCCGGCTCTTGTAGCTCTATCAATTGCCTGGTTCATCACTCTTTGCGCGGGAAGTCTGCGGGAGAGTTGTTCTGCCACAGATTGGGCAATAAGATAAGCCGAAAGGTCTGTTGATTTTAACTCCATTGGTACAACTTCCAAGCTATTTTCATTCTTAATCTTCAGTTCATTCATGAGGAATTTCTTAACTTCCGTTAAACCACTTCCTCCTCTTCCGATCAAAACCCCTGGGCGGGAAACATAAATAATGATCTTTAATTTATTAACTGCCCTCTCAATCTCTACCGCAGCCACGCCGGCAGGGCGTAGTTTCCTCATTAACAACTCGCGGATTTTTATATCTTCTGCTACGTATTGCGGATATTTGGCACTACCTGCAAACCAACGCGATTTCCAGGTTGACGAAATACCCATTCTGAAACCAACCGGATGTATCTTCTGACCCATAAATTAGCTTTCAGTCTTCAGCTATCAGCTTTCAGACTTATCTCCTTTCTTTAGTTCAATCTTTGTGTTTTCTGTTTGCTTTGTTTTTAATCTGACGACTGACGACTGACGACTAGTATCTTTTAATTCATCACTTAATACTATTTTTATATGTGACATTCTCTTCTTGTATGGCTTAACCCGACCGCGGGTTCCTGCCCTGAAACGTCGCATTTTCATGCTTTCGTTAATTTCTATTTTTTTGAAAAATGCTTTTTCAGATTCCATTCCCATCTGTTTGGCATTTGCAAGAGCGGTTTGCACAGCTTTTTGGAAAACTTTTGCTGCCGCCTTTGGCGTAATTTGCAATACATTTAAAGCCCGCAGGGGCGTTAAACTCCTAACCATATCGGAAACCAACCGGAGTTTCCGAGGGGGAGTGTGTATATATTTTTGTATAGTAATTGCTTCCATATTTAGATCCTTAAATCGCAAGCTTTGCTTATGTCTTCGCCGTAGATTTTTCTGTCACCTTTCCATGACTTCGGAACATCCTGGTGGGTGCAAATTCACCTAAGCGCTGACCTACCATTGATTCTGTGATAAAGACGTTAATAAACGTCTTACCCTGGTGGACCAAAAAGGTATGTCCCACGAATTCCGGAGGAATTTGCGATCTTCTTGCCCATGTTTTTATAGGCGTTTTTTGTCCGCCAGCCTTTTGTAGTCTTACCTTTTTCATTAATTTTTCATCTATAAATGGTCCTTTTTTAGTTGATCTTGCCATTATTTTCTCCTTTTCAAAATATATCTGCTGCTTTGCTTTCTTTTATTTCTGGTCTTACCGACTGCCGGCCTGCCGTATTTGGTCATCGGCCTCTTTCTTCCAATACCCGACCTTCCTTCTCCTCCGCCGTGCGGATGAGAATCCGGATCTTGAGCAACACCCCTGACGTTTGGTTTAATTCCCATATGGCGGGTTCTGCCAGCTTTACCAATTACCATTTGTTTAACATCCTCATTGCCTAAAACGCCTATTGTAGCCATTGCTTCCAAAGGTACCATTCTAACTTCTCCCGAAGGTAATTTCAAATGGGCAAATCTTCCCTCTTTAGCCAAAAGCTGCAAAGCCACGCCTGCGCTTCTTCCTAATTGTCCGCCTTTGCCAGGCATCAGCTCAACATTATGGACTATTGCGCCTACAGCCATGTTTTTAAGTTTCATGGCATTACCAACTTTTACTTCCGCTTTTTCTGCAGAAATCACTTTATCTCCAACTTTTAAGTCTTTTGGGGCCAAAATATACCTGTATTCTCCATCCGCATATTTAATCAAGGCAATATCAATATTGCGGTTCGGGTCGTATTCCAAAACCATAACCTCGCCTAAAACCCCGAATTTATCTCTTTTGAAATCAATTTCCCTGTAATATCTTTTATGTCTGCCGCCTTGGCTCCTTACAGTAATCATCCCGCCCGAGGATCTTCCGGAATGCTTTTTTAATAATGTTTTTAAGTTTTTCATATCGTCTATTTTCCTGTTATCACCTTTCTTTGGGTTGTCGGCGCTGCCCCTACTGCGCTTTTTTCTACTTTGACTTTTGTTCTTCCTAAAATATCTTTTTTCTCTTTTAGTCTGATTGGCTCGCCTTCTGCAGTTGTTACTACCGCTTCCTCTTTAGGTGTTTCAAAAAGTGGGATTATTTGGCCTTTTTGAACCTTGACGATTGCTTTTTTATAACCGGAAGTATTATAAGATTTCCTGACTCTTTTTTGCGATTTTGTCTTTCCTTTAACATTGATTATTTTTACTTCCAAAATTTTAACATTAAATTTATCTGCAACTACTTTTGCAACTTGCGGCTTTGTGGCATTTTTATCTATTTCAAAAGTATATAAACCACTTTTAGCCAATATCATGGACTTTTCAGTAATAATCGGCCGTTTTAGAATAATCATTTCAATTTCTCCAAAGATTCTTTAGAAATTACCAAAGACTTATGACGCAAAACTTCATAGGCATTAAGCTGATTAGCAGACAAAATAGTCAACCCGGGAATATTCCTGCTTGCCCGAACTATATTATCCGATTTCTCGCCAGTCACAATCAAAACAGTAGCCAGTTTTAGTTTTTCAGTAAATCCGACCATCTCTTTTGTTTTGCCGGTTGCTTTTTCCGCACCTGTCAGTCCTATCACATTTTTATCCTCCATTTTGGATGAGAGAGCGGAAACTAAAGCTGCTTTTTTCATTCTTTTGGGAAGATCCAGTCTGACTTTGCGTACTTTAGGCCCAAAAACTATACCTCCACCCACAAAAATCGGGGCACGGATAGAACCATGCCTTGCCCGGCCGGTCCCTTTTTGACTGTAGATTTTAGCAGTTGAACCCTTGACTTCGCCCCGGGTTTTGGTAGAACCGGGTAGAGTTTTCCTGTTTGTAGAATAAACCCTGACAGCCTGGGTTAAAAGAGATTTATTCACCTTTTGCCCAAAAAATTCTTTAGGCAAATTTATAGTACCAGTCTGCCTCCCTGCTAAAGAATAAACTGGTGCAGTAAGTCTAGTTGCTTTTTTAGTTGTTTCTTTCTTAACCTTTGGCATCTTCTTCTCCTTTTTGCTCTATTGATTCTTGGCTTAATTCTTTATTCTCTTCGCTTAATTCCTCTTCCTCTGGCTTTTCCTCCGGAGGAGGGATATAACCTTTAGTCTTACCCAGTTTGGTAACCATGACCAAACTACCAACAGAACCAGGTATACCGCCTTTGATCATCAATAAACTTTTATTTACGTCTAGACCAACCACTTCCAGATTTTTGATACTGACTCTCTCGTCACCCATATGCCCGGCCATTTTCTTGCCTTTGTAAACCCTGCCCGGAGTAGTACCAGAACCGATTGCCCCGGGAGCGCGAAGCCTGTCTGATTGACCATGAGTTTTTGGCCCTCCATGGAATCCGTGACGCCTCACTCCGCCTTGGAACCCCTTTCCCTTGGAAGTACCGGTTACCTGAACAGCATCTCCGATTGAAAAAACCTGGTCCAGTTTAATTTCTGTTCCAGGCTGCAAATCTTCTCCGCTTTTTTCAACCTCCCTAAACCATCTGATCGGAGTTTCCATTCCGGCCTTTTTACCGTGACCGATTTGAGGTTTTTTGACACTCTTTTTGCTGCCATACCCAAGCTGGATTGATTTTTCATTAACTTGGGTCACAAAATTCGGAGTCATCAAAACCACAGTTGCCCCCACCCGCCTCTGGCGGGAATCATATGTAGCTGTCATTTCTTTTTTTGTACCAAGTAAAGTATTTACCATATCTTTAAAGCATTAAAAAGAGTGATCCGCCATAGGCGAGATCACTCAGTAACTGTGCCTTCAATTGCCGTATCCGCCGCGGCGGACGCACAATCTACTGAAAATTTAGGTTAAAAAATTAACCTGTGTCAATCATGTAAGGAAATTCTAACACAAGCTCATGCGTAAATGCAACTGCTTGCTAAAGCAGTTGTCCTGAGTGAAACGAAGGACCTCTCGCGAATGTGAGATACTCTAAGTAATGCCTTTTGTTTACATTCTAACTAATAAATCAAATACTTTATATGTAGGCTCTACTAAGGACTTGAAAACAAGAATTAGGCAACATTCAAGAATTAACAATAGTCACTTCACAAATAAATATCATATTAATAAACTAATTTACTTTAAAGAATTTGATACTGTTAAGGAAGCAGTATTTACCGAAAAGAAAATTAAAGGTTGGACAAGGAAGAAAAAAATTGCTCTCATTAAGACAATCAATCCGGAATTCTCAGAGATCCTTCGTTAATCGCTCAGGATGA
Source organism: Patescibacteria group bacterium (assembly GCA_018817205.1). GTDB lineage: Bacteria > Patescibacteriota > Microgenomatia > Daviesbacterales > UBA10151 > UBA10151. The sequence continues at coordinate 17,559 of JAHIUE010000005.1, forward strand.
TCCGCCAAAGGCGGATCACATCTTGACTTCAATATCAACTCCAGCTGGGATTTCGAGGTGCATTAAGGAATCTATTGTTTTCTGGGTAGGTTCGACAATATCTATCATTCTTTTGTGGGTTCTTATTTCAAAAGCCTCGCGGGAGTCTTTATCTGTGTGAGGAGAACGAAGTACTGTAATTCTTTCAATTCTGGTAGGAAGGGGGATGGGCCCGACTATTTTGGCTCCGGTTCTAAGGGCTGTATCCAAAAGGGAC
>JAHIUE010000062.1 GCA_018817205.1 Patescibacteria group bacterium
TATTTTAGAGGGCTAGTAATATGTTCCAGGCTTTCCAAAAATACAATTGCATCAAATTTTTTACCAGCACTCCATTTTAAAAAGTCTACCTTTATAACTTTTTTATTTTCAACTTTAGCTCCAGGGTATTCTAAATTCGTAACGTTAAAATCCTCTCCTAACGTTTTTCCAAATATTCCTTCTCCTGATCCTACGTCTAATATATCTCCCTTTGATATATATTTTCTAAACCAGTGGGCTCTTAATTTTTGAAAGGAATTATGCAAACCTTGTCTTAAGGAAGAGAATTTACCCAAGTTTTGCCAGTAAATTTTAGGGTAATAAATAGATAAATTTTTAGGTTGAGGATAAATAAAACCATTTCCACATTCCTTACAAAAATATAGGTTAAATTTCCCCGAATCTAATAGAACAACATCCGTTTTCTTATTACAGATTGCGCAAATTACGTTTTTCATATTTTTACCATAATCTTCGAATTATACCCTATGATTTATTCTTTCTAAAGCTTGACTATTATTATTTTCCCGTTTAGTATCTACTAATTATTAGTATGAAAGTTGTTATTCTTTGTGGTGGAATTGGATACAGGCTTAAAGAAGAAACTGAATTCAAACCAAAGCCAATGGTTTTTATCGGGAATAAACCTATTCTCTGGCATATCATGAAGATTTATGCTCACTTTGGCTTTAATGAATTTATTATTGCATTAGGTTACAAAGGTGACTATGTAAAAAATTATTTTATAAATCAAAAATATCTGGTTGATAATTTTACCATCAATACAAAAAGTGGTTCTGTGAGATTTCATAAAGATAATGGGAATAAGGATGATTTTAAAGTAACCCTAGTTGATACAGGGCAAGAAACATTACCTGGTGAACGGATTCTTCGGATAAAAGATTATGTTCCGGAAACTGATGAAGACTTTATGGTGACATATGGTGATGGAGTTTCAAATGTGGATATAGGGAAATTAGTTAAGTTCCACAAAAGCCATGGACTTATTGGAACAGTTACTGGAGTACATCCAAGAAGCAAATATGGTCTTTTAACAATTGACAAAAACAAAATTGTCCAAAAGTTTTCGGAAAAACCGGTTCTTTCTGAGTGGGTTAATGGCGGATTTATGATTTTTAGAAAAGATTTTTTTTCGTATCTTGCAAAGGGAGAGTTTGAGCATAACGCTATTAAAAAACTTATTAACGAAAGGCAACTTTCAGTTTACGTTCATGACGGATTCTGGCATTCAATGGATACTTATCCCGATGTCGATAATTTAAATAAACTTTGGAATGATAGTCCGGAGTGGAAAGTTTGGAAGTAATGGTTTTTAATAAGACTACTGTAGAAAAAAGCGACTTAGATTACATTCACAAAAAAGCAAAACAAGAGTTCAATATCTTAAGCGGAAATAGCGTTCTTTTTACTGGGGCTAATGGATTTTTAGGATACTATTTCATAAAATCGATTCTCGCTTGGAATAACAGTAATCCCAAAAAGAAAATTATCGTCTACGCTTTAGATTTGTTTCCTAAAAACGTACCTAGTTGGTTATCGCAAAAAAGAGATGATCTAAAAATAATTAAAGCCGATATAACAAAATATAAACCTAAATCAGGTGAAGTTTTTGATTATATAATTCACGCTGCTTCCATTGCTTCCCCTGTTTTTTACAGGCAGTTTCCGGTAGAAACAATTTATGCAAACGTTCTAGGTCTTATAAATATTCTGGAATATATGAGGGAAAAACGCCAAGTCAAGGGTTTGTTGTTTTTTTCATCCAGCGAAATATACGGTGACCCAACAGCAGAAAATATTCCTACACCTGAAACTTATCGGGGGAATGTTTCATGTACGGGACCACGGGCTTGCTATGATGAATCAAAAAGATTCGGTGAAACTCTTTGTGTGAATTTTGCAAGAGTCTACAATCTTCCTATTAAAATAGCCCGGCCTTTTAATAACTATGGACCGGGTTTAAAAATTACAGATGGCAGGGTTATTTCGGATTTTGCAAATGATATCCTGCAAAACAAAAATATTTCACTGTTATCTCAAGGTTCTCCAACCCGGACATTCTGCTACATAACTGATGCAATTATAGGATATATAAAAGTATTAATTAGAGGTAAGTTTGCAGAAAGCTATAATATCGGCGTTGAGGAACCGGAAATCTTAATGATTGAATTGGCAAATAAAATGAGGGGTATTGCAATAAAACAATTTGGTTACTCCGGAAAAATAATAATGAAAAAAAGTAAGGATAAAAATTACCTGACCGACAGTCCGAACCGCCGCTGTCCTCAAATAATTAAAGCAAAAAAGAATCTAGATTATAAACCTGAAGTATCAATTAATGAAGGATTAACTAAAACACTTCTTTGGTATAAGCAAAGCTTGTCCCTTCGTGATAAAAAGAATTACAAATGAAAATATCAATTGTAGGAACAGGGTATGTTGGTCTTGTCACAGGAGTATCCCTTGCTACTTTGGGTAATCAGGTAATTTGTATAGATGATAATCAAGAAAAGGTTTCAAAAATTAAAAACGGTATAGCACCATTTTATGAACCGAAAATTGAGCAGCTTCTAAAAAAAGTTACCAAGCAAAACTCTTTTGAAATTACAACTGATCTTACAAAAAGCGTTATCGAGTCAGACGTTATTATTATTGCAGTCGGAACTCCTACCACAAATAACCAGATTGATTTATCATACATTAAAAAAGCTTCAGAGCAAATCGGAAAAGCGCTTGCACAAACAAACAAGTATAAGGTTATTGCGGTTAAATCTACCGTACTACCGGGAGTAACGGAAAAAATTGTAAAACCGATAATAGAAAAATACTCAAAAAAGAAAATCGGCGAATTTGGCCTCTGTATGAATCCGGAATTTTTAAGAGAAGGTTGCGCTTTAGAAGATGCATTAAATCCGGATAGAATTATTATCGGGCAATACGATGAAAAAAGCGGAAAGGAATTTGCCAAAATTTACTCTAAAGTGTCTTCTCCAAAGATTTTTACCAATCTTCAAACTGCAGAGATGACAAAATATGCCGCTAATGCATTATTTGCAACACTAATAAGCTTTTCAAATGAAATTGCCAGAATTTCCGAAAACATAGGGAAAATTGATGTGTTAGATGTTTGGAAAGGGGTACATCTGGATCGAAGATTAAGCCCTTTCAACGGAAATTCCCGTATCAAGCCGGGAGTACTACGTTACATTTCCTCAGGTTGCGGTTTTGGAGGAAGCTGTTTCCCGAAAGATGTTAAGGCATTAGCAAGTTTTGCTGCACAGTCAGGAGTTCAATCAATGCTTTTAAAAAGTGTTATGGATATAAATAATACACAGCCTCATAGGGTAATTCTGCTTCTTAAAAAAGCTTTGGGAAAAAATATAAAAGGTAAAAAAATTGCTGTTTTAGGACTTGCTTTTAAACCAAATACGGATGATACTCGTGAGTCTCCAGCTCTACTTATCATTGAGGAACTTATTTCAGAAGGAGCAAAAGTTATTAGTCATGATCCAATGGTACACCGAGAAGATATACTCAGAGCCGGTACTGTTGAAGAAGCAATTAAAAACGCAGACGCTGCAATTGTAGTGACTGCTTGGGAGGAGTATTTGAAATTACCTCCAATTTTTTTCAAAAAAAATATGAAACATCCTGTTGTTATAGATGCAAGAAGAATATATGATAAAAACTCTTTCTTGAGCGCAGGTATAGAGTATAAAGGGATAGGTTTATCGTGAATTTAAAATATCCGAAACATCATCTCATTAAAACAGGACATATTCCAAATTGTCAGATATGTAATTCCTGCAAACTTCATGTTGTCTTAAACCTAGGATACCAACCATTATGCGATAGTTTGCTTACAAAAGAAATGCTTAATAAACCAGAAAATACATACCCTTTACGGATGATGTGGTGTGAGGAGTGTACCGGAGTTCAAATAGATTACTGTGTTTCAGGGTCTGAGGTTTACCATCCGGCATATCCTTACAGAAGCGGAATTACAAAAGAACTTGCTGAATATCAGGAAAGTATGGCTTTGTCTCTTGTTAAAAAATTTAATTTAGACCCAAAAGATTTAGTTATAGATATTGGTTCAAATGATGGGACTTTACTCAAAGGTTTTAAAAAAGGAGGAGTTAAAATCCTTGGCATTGAGCCCACAAATATTGCCAAAATTGCAAATGCAAACGGCATCAAAACAATACAATCCTTTTTCGATATTAAAACATCTAAAAAAATAAAGAAAGAGCATGGGTCTGCATCACTGATAATTACCACCAATACGTTTGCTCACATGCAGTCGCTGGGAGAATTTATTATTGGAGCTCATCATTTATTAAAAGATGGGGGAGTCTTTATAAACGAAACGCATTATCTTTTAGATGTAATAAAAGGAGGACAATTTGATACTATCTATCATGAACACTTGCGTACTTATTCATTAACATCACTTATAAAATTATTTGACCAATATGATTTTACTGTAACAGATGTAGAAAGGGGAGATAGGTACGGAGGAAATATCCGTGTCTATGCAACAAAAGGCAAAAATAAACCGGTAAGTCCTGCGGTCAAAAAATTATTAAAATTGGAAGAAGAATTTGGCCTTGGAAAACTTAAGACTTTTACAAACTTTAGCAACCGTGTAAAAAAAGCCCGATTTGAATTTATGGACTTTTTATATAAAACAAAAAGGGCAGAAAAATCAATTGTTGGAAACTCCTGTCCCGCCCGATCTTCTACGCTTTTAAACTATTACGGCGTAGACAAAGAACTGCTACCATATTTGGCCGAACAACCGACTTCTTTAAAACTAAATATGTATTTGCCCGGAAAACATATACCGATAGTTAACAATCAAAGATTAATTGACGAACAACCTGATTTTGTAGTGTTGCTGGCATGGCATTATGCCCAACCTATTATGGAACAATTAAAAGCCCGCGGACTAAAATCTGATTTTATCATCCCCCTGCCAGATTTCAGAATAGTCAGGAATACAAAGGTTTAAGGAAAAAATTAATTCCTTATTGTACTTCTTTATTAGGATTACGAAATCCTTCAATAGTCTGTTTTGCAGCTTCTGTAGTAATAACTCTTCCCTCACCTTCTAATTCTAAACTTGAATTTAGAATATATTCTACTGCTTGTCCTTTTTGGGGATAAAAGGAAGTTTGCATCTCTGCATATAAAGATGGATTTCTTGAATGTTTTAGACACCAATCCAACGCACAAAGAGGATCACCGTGACCTACAATTCCTATTGATTCATAACCATGCTCTTGAGCATCTGATAAAATAAATTCTATGGCTGCTCTTGACCTATCAACAAGATGTGCTAAACTTTCCTGATTTTCGCTAAAAGGATGGGCATATACATCCCCGCCTATTTCTTCCAGCTCATCGTAAGTACGGCCTTCCCCACTATTAGGGAAACCTTCCGTTAAGCCATCAACAACATGAATGGGAATAGATTGTCCATCAGTTAATTCTTTTGTTGATTGTTCTGCTCTCAAAAGTGGACTTCTGTAGAAAGCGTCAAAAACTTGTCCTTCCTCGTCTAGTTTTTTTCGTAATTCCTGCATTTGTCTCCTTCCTAGTTCAACTAGAGGAGCGTCGGTACCGGAAACCATCTTTTTCCCTTGTGCGTTATAAGGATATTGCTGTTCACCATGTCGTATAAGAAATATTTTCATATTTATTCGCGTCAATCACGCAAAACAATTATAATAATAACATGACTGAGACTCCAAAACATTCTTCTGCTGATCAACCTACAGCACCATGGAAAATAAGAGGAAGGGTGGATAACGTTCCTATTCCTTCTCAAGAGATACTTAATTATGTACTCGAACAGGATACCTTAGTTTTTAAAAATCTTGCTTTGCACGTAGTAACAACAATGGTCGTAGCAGACACCATAATTACAGCAGTCGAAAAGCGCAACAAAGAAGTAGCTCCAGAGAAAAAAATAGTAATAGATAGGGATACTGCTTTGGAAACTATAGTTGCCCACCATGCATCCCGCCCTTTGACAGAAACTGGTGTAAAAGGAAAGGCAACAGAATATATCAATTATATGAAAACCCATACCTACACTGATTTAGCTATACTAGTTGCAACCCAAAGTCATCTTCCTCTTTCAATTATTCAATCAATGGGAAAAGTAGAGAGAGAAGGTTTTCCTAAAAAAACTGTTGGCCCTGAAAATCCTCAAAGAATAGGTACAATTGATTGGACTGTTGCAATGTGGCAGCTTGCTACTTGGTCAGTTGCCGGGACAATTGTTCCAATAGACAAACGCTTTGAGGATTTAATTGCAAGACATGTAGATAATCCCAATAGTCCCTATAGATTTACTAAAGAAGATTTTATTGAAATGAGAGACTGGGGAAAAGAAAGAATACAGCAGTTATGTGGTCATTTAGGAATTGAGCCCTCAAATTTTCATGAATGGCTAAAATCTAATATACAATTAGATTATCCGTCAGAAAAAGCTAAAAAAGAATCTAATGATCTAATTCGTAAGCTTTTTCACAAAGAGCCAGATAAGGATGAATTTTTACCAATCAGTCCGGCATATAAATATTTGGCGGGAAGTATTTTAAGCATTGAACCTCCTACAACAGAAGTGAAAGATGGAGAAACGATAACAATCCCTAATCCGCAAAGAAAAACTGTAGAGAGATTATTAGCACGACCGGAACGATTCCTTCGTCTATGTCAAAAATATGGATTGGTAAAAAAAGATGAGAGCGGATATAAATCATTATAGGTTATCCACATTGAAGTGTAAATTATGGTAAACAAATTTAAAAATATAAAACCCCTTGTAATTGGAATAGGGGTTGCCGGAAAAAGGCATTTGGAGGCCCAGCTAGATTTAGGGATCAAAACTGGGGTCTACACTACCAACCCTCAAACTGCTAAATCTTTAAAAAAACAATCTAATATCATTGTTTTTGATAATCTACAAGATGCAATAAATTGGTCTAACTTGGTTCATATCTGCACTCCTGATGATAAACACACCGAATTTGTAGCTGAGGCAGTTAAAAAAAGAAAGGCTGTTTTGTGTGAAAAAGCTTTTACTACCAATCTCAAAGATGCGTTATATTTGCAGAAATTAGCTCATAAATATGGTACTGCTATAATTGTAGGTCAGAATTACCGTCTAACCCCAACATTTGCAGAAACCAAAAAACGAATACAAGAAGGACAACTCGGAAAGTTAATACGCATTAAAGCAACTTATTTCCATCATACAACTGAATATAAACAAAAATATTCAACTAAGGATTTTCTTTATATTGGCGGTTCTCATGCTGTTGATTTAGTTTACTGGATAGCAGGAGAAGATGCAATCAATATCAAGGCATCTTCAAAAAATGAATTAAATTATAAAATAACATGTATATTTGCCTCCGGACTTACGGGATATATTGAGCTAGATGCTAGTTCTCCTAGACTCATTAATGGAACGGATTTAATAGTTGAAGGTGAATACGGAAAACTAATTAGCCATAATAAATTTGATCAACTCCTATACTATAGGAAAGATAACAAAAATCCCCAAACAATAAACTTAGCAAACAACCAAACCTTAACAACAGCATTAGAAGTAAGAATTATTGATAATTATTTATTAGGTACGCAAAACTCTTATTGGCCTTTGCCTGACGTAGATGAAGCACTAAATACTATAAAAGTATTAGATGCAATTCAAAATCAGTAATAATTCAATTGTAATTTATGTATGAATCTATTAATATTCCACTGCTTAATTAAAATATGAGTAAAATTATTGTTACAGGCGGCGCTGGTTTTATTGGATCACACTTAGTAGATGCTCTAGTTGAACAAAATCACGATGTAATAGTTATTGATAACTTTTCCACAGGTAGTAAAAAAAATCTGGAAAAAAGTAGGGGAAAAGTTAAAATTTTAAAAACATCTTTATTAATAGAAAAAATACTAAAAAGGATACCTAAAGTTTTAAATGGTACAGATTATATTTTTCATCTGGCTGCTCTTCCAAGAATAGAAAGATCAATCAATGACCCAATTGGAACACATCAGGCAAACGTAGAGGGAACCATAGTTGCTTTAGAGCTTGCAAGACAGCTAGGGGTTAAAAAGTTCCTCTTTGTTTCTTCTTCTTCAGTTTATGGAATCCAAAAGCGCTTACCTTTATTTGAATCGTTGCTACCTAACCCCCAAAATACTTACGCATATCAAAAATTAATGGGCGAGTATTACTCCAAGATCTACAACCAAATGTATAATTTAGAAGTTATTATTTTTAGATTGTTTAATGTTTATGGTCCAAGAATGTTTTCCAAAGGTTCTTATAAATTAGTTTTTACTAAATGGTTAGAACAAATCAGGAGTAAGCAACCATTAACAATCTACGGAAAAGGGGACCAAACCCGTGATTTTACTTCTATAACTGATGTAGTAAGAGGACTGATTCTTGGTATGACTACTGAATTAAAAAACCAATATGAAATATTAAATCTAGGTGGAGGACAACAAAAGTCAATCAGAGAAATGGCAAAGTTATTTAAAAATAATGTTCAATTCCTTCCTCCTAGACCATATGAAGAAAAATTCAAAGAGGCTGATATCAACAAAGCTAAAAAATTACTTAATTGGAAACCAAGCACTTCAATTGATGAAGGAATTAAAAAGTTACTTAATTACTATACCATTTATTCAACCACCCGCTAAATATAGTAAGCATCCATAAAGCCTTGGAATTATTCTGCCTTTTTTTCATATGGTCATCCCGCAACTTTTCTATCCTTTTTTTATCAAAATAATCATATAAATTTTCATTTTCTAAGTGCTCATATACTAAATTTTTTAGATCACCATAAACCCACTTAGAAAGAGGTATGCCAAACCCCTTCTTCTTCCTGTCCACAATAGATGAAGGAAGATGTTTTTTAAGTAACTTTCTTAAAATTATTTTTGTTTCAAATAAGCTAACATGCTTGAGTTGAGAGTTAAATGCATATTGAATAACTTTAAGATCTAAAAAAGGAACCCTTACTTCTAAGGAATTAAACATAGACGCCCTATCAACCTTTACCAATAGATTATCGGTTAAATAGGTATAAAAATCCAAAAGCTGATATTTTGTTGGTGTTTTATCAGTAATCTTTGCTATCTTCTTTTCGAAATTCTCAAATAATTTGTCATCAAAAATCTGACTCCTTGAAAACTCCTTACTTAATAAATTCTCTAAACCATACAAGGACATCCATGCTAAATGTCTTTGTATTCCCTCTTTATTAATACCTCTAAGAAATCTTTTTGCTGTTTCTGCAAACGGGTAATTATCAAAAGAAAGATTAGAAAAATCAGCTAACCACAACCCTGTATTAACCAAAGGCTGAGAAAAGAATTTATTGAATTTTTCAGCCACCAGGTGACCCTGATATGTAGGGTATCCCCCAAATAGTTCATCTCCTCCATCCCCGCTCAAAACAACTTTTACATACTTTCTTGCAAAAGCTGAAAGTTTAAAAGTAGGAAAAAGGGAAGGATCTGACAGCGGCTCATCCATTTTATCTATTATTGCTGGGAATAACTCGTAAACATCTTTGGAACTAAAACTTTCCTGATAATGATCGGTCTTTAGGATTTTGGCTACCATTTTGGCATACGATGATTCGTCAAAACTTTTTTCTTTAAATCTTATTGAAAAACTTTTAACATTTTTACCTAATTTTTGCGTAAGATAGTAGCTTACTAAGCTTGAGTCTATTCCCCCGCTCAAAAACACCCCCAAAGGAACATCGGCCATAGATTGTGATATTACCGCTTCTTCTAAAATTTTATCTATATTTTGATCATATGAAAAATTCTTAGGATTTATGAAAAAATAATTAACAATTTTTTTTCTGTTTCTGGAAAAAATTAAATTACTACCTGGAGGAAGTTTATATATATTTTTAAAAATAGAAATATTTGAAGGAATATATCCGAATAAAGAATAATTCCTTAATGCATCAATATTAATCTCTCTTTTGAGACTTTCTTGAGTTAAGATCGTTTTTAATTCCGACCCAAAGATTAATTCATTCCCCTTTTGATAATAATATAAAGGCTTAATACCAGTTGGATCTCTTGAAATAAAGATTAATTGTCTTTTCCTGTCCCAAATGGCAAAAGAGAACATCCCGTTTATATATTTACTCATACTTTCACCATAAACTTCATACAAATGAACTAAAACCTCAGTATCGGATTTAGTCTTAAATATATGCCCCTTTTTTATTAAATCCTCTGTTAATTGCCGGTAGTTATAAATTTCACCATTAAAAACAACCGCAACACTGCCATCCTCATTCTCAATAGGCTGATTACCTGTAACAACATCAATAATACTAAGCCTCTGGATACCCATAGAAACATACTGTTTAATATACACCCCTCTTTGATCAGGACCTCTATGTTTGATTTGAGAGAGCATCTTAGAAAGACTTTTTTTTTCGATGGGTTTATCAAAACTTACAATTCCTGTTATTCCACACATTAGTAA
>JAHIUE010000063.1 GCA_018817205.1 Patescibacteria group bacterium
CAGTCCCTATTCTTTTAATGGGGTAAGTTTATCTATCCATTCACCTGTAAGCATTCATGTTTATGATAATAACGGAAATCATACGGGTCCAACTGCAGACGGATTTGAGGCCAATATTCCAGGCTCAAGTTATGATTCTTTAGATGATGCCAAATTTGTTTACCTGTCGGATAATGGGGTTTATTCAGTGAAATTTGAAGCAACTAATCAGGGCAGTTTTGATTTTAAAATTAGAAAGTTTGAAAATGATGAGAATACAGAAACCATTCTCTACAAAGAAATTCCTCTAACAAATAATACAAAAGCAGAGACAGTTTTTGATACGCAATCAACCCAAACTCCAATTATCAAAATTGATGAAAATGGTGATGGAATTTCGGACGTTGAAGTTGAACGCTTCAGCGTTTTAGAAGGGAGTACAAATTACGACTATATTCCTCCAACTATCTCATTTGATGTAAACCCCAAAACTATCTGGCCGCCAAATAATAAAATGGTTGGTGTAAATATTATTGGTAGTATTAGTGACGAGAATCCGTATTTAATAAAAATTTTAATTGACGATGAGTATAATCTGGTAGAACCATCAATAACTATCCAAAATCAATTAGACATAAATCAGACAATAGAATTAGAAGCTGCAAGGAAGGGGAATGATAAAGACGGGAGAATTTATACAATTAAAGTACTAGCTACAGATTTGGCAGGTAATACTTCTATAGCCACAACTCAAGTTATAGTCCCACACGATCAGGGTAAGAAAAAGTAGTTATTTGCCGGATGTAACTTTTCGTAATACACTCCAGATTACCCAAATTACTACAAACCAGAAAGCTATATCAATAATTAACATTAAATTGTCTGTAGACCCGCCTAAGAATGATCCTGATGCGAATCTGAATGGAATACCCCCATAAGCTAGAAAATGATCTCCTGCCAAGCCTTCAACAAATGCTGCTCCGTAAGTTGCTACCACGCTTAAAATCAAAAGAATTGCTAAAGATTTTTTACTCATTACTTTAACCTTACCACAGATTTCCCAAAATCAACAACTTTCTACTCAACTACCTCTTCACTTTCAAAAATAACATCACCGGATGAGGAATTTGCACTTCCGTTTCCGGCTGCATTATCCGGTGAAACAAAAGAAAAACCTGTTAAAACCTTATTATAAACCCTCATCCAAAAGTCCTTTTCAATTAAGGGAATCTCAATATTAAAAAATACTCCGCTATCCAAAGCCCCCAAAAGTAATCTGTCTCGAGTTTTAATTTCTGTTCCTTTAAGGCTTCCTAGATTTACTTCTTTTGGTTCTTCCGTGGCAGCATTTTTGTTCAACTTAATCCATTCATCAAGTGTTTTGAATTTACTGTCTGTAATTTTTAAATTCAAACTGCCGCTTACATCTTTAGATGATAATTGAATATCGGCATAAGTGGTTTCATCTGTTATATCGTTTATTGTGATGGAAAGATTGTCAGGATAACTTAAGATGAAACCGGATGGGTCTACATATTCGGTAAGAGTTTCCGAGGGGGTTTGTTTAATAGCGGTTTGGCCGGAAAGAGGACTTAATAAATTACTTTTCTGTTTGAAAGGATTAAAAATAAAAAACCCAAATATTATTAATCCGACTATTAAGATTAAAATTAGCTTCTTAGGCACTTTACAAGTATAGCATGATAAGATAATATTCTATTATGAATGGAAGGATCCTATTTTTGGCAGCTGCGGCAACAATTTTATTGATGACCCCTTTTTTTATAAAAACCGCAGAAGCAAAAGTTTTACCCCAAGCCAAAAAGAGCGTACAAAAATCCACAACTGTCGCAAAAGTATCCGGTATTGGAATTTATCCCCGTCTGCGGGCTGACAGAAGGGCGCTGATTGTAAATTTTACAAATTTGCAAAATGCCAGTGCTGTTTCTTATTTTCTAACTTATAAAACCAGCACTCAAGATGAAGGAGTAATGGGGGCTTTGACTTTAGGTAGTTCCTCAAATGCAACGATTGAACTTCTTTTCGGCACATGTTCTAAAAATGTTTGCAGATATCATACAAATATTAAAGATATGCGGCTGGAAATTTCTTACACTTTAAAATCCGGAAAAAAATATCTTAAGAAATACAGAATCAGAGTCTAGCCTACTACCGTTTTCCCTCTTGACGGCCTATATTGTTTGTGTTAAATTAATCTTAACTGAATAGAAAAAAGTAGGCGTACGATTACGTACGCTTGGTTTTGTTGATTCCGATCGAATAGGGCCATCTACTAATGTTACTAAATACAGCAAG
>JAHIUE010000064.1 GCA_018817205.1 Patescibacteria group bacterium
AGAAATTCTCCGGTAAGCTCTGCTTTCTGTTTTAAAGCTTCATTATTATAGTTATTGTTTTCCTCATAATAATCAGCCCACTGGGTCTTTTTCGGATTCCATTTCAAACCCTTTATTGCCCCTTCCAAACTGTCCAATAAACCCAGCAGTGCCCGGTAACTAAAGCTATGTTTCATTTGGGTATCGGTTAATTTTGTTTGGGAAAATCTTTTTTGGCTTGAAGAATGGACATGTATATGAAACAGCAAAGAGAGTTTAAAACGGGAACGGAATGGCAAAAGACGGGAAGCCAAATCAACGGGAATACCGTCAAGGAAAAGAGCGGATAACCTGTTAAGTCTGATATCCGTAAGCGACATTAAAGCAAGCGGCGCCAGGAAATGTTCCACAAACTGCTTATATGCGATCCAGGGTTTTCCTTCTTCGTACTTTTCAAAAGATAAAGTATCAATCAAAATTGGTTTTCCCTCCAAAAACTGGATATTAAAAGCGCTGGCATCTTTTAAAGACATGTTGTAGTCTAAAGCGGTTTTTTGGATATTTAAGGTCAAAAGGGCAGCCGCTTTGAGCATACCAAAACACCATTCGTAAGGATAAGAAATAAAAGGAATCTTTTGGGGTTGGATTATTTGATATGCATTCAAAGACTGGCAGTTTGCCAATTTTACCTCCTTGTGCGGAATCAAATACCCTAAAGAAACAAGTTTGTCGTATAAACCAGATTTAACCAGCAGGTCGTAATTTTCTTTGTAGCTTTTATTGATTTGGCGGTAAATTTTTCCGTCCAAAGAAAAAACAAATCCGCTCGGGTCTTTAAAAGATGCGGATATCTCATTTATTTTCATCTTTTTTCTTGAAAAACTCTTTTACTTTTTTAACTGCGCTTTTTACAAAAAATAAACTTCCCAATAATCCTGCTATCAGTATTTGGAAAAGATAGCTGCCGGTTCCGGGATCAAGATAGGCATATGCCGGCTTGGGAAACAAAAACAATAATATAGTAATGCAGGAAAGCAATTTTGTTTTCATCGGTTTAGGATCTATATTTTATAATAAATTATAATAAATACCTAGCCTGAAAATTAGCTGAGTAAATAATCTCTAATCTATGGATTTAGAATAACTATGGATAAATTAAGGATGGTGGCAAAGGAAACCCAGGCAAGATACGGCCAAAGAAGTTGCCCTGCCAGTTTGTTAATTTTGGAAAAGGCTTTGATGGCCAAAAATATGGCAATCCATAAAATCAGAATATCTAAAAAAGCCAGGAGAGGGTTTTTCATCCCAAAAAAGATAATTGACCATAAAGCATTTAAGGCAAGCTGGATCCAGAAAACAGTTGGAACCTCTGTCCTGAGCGAAGTCGAAGGATCTTTTTTTGTCCAGACAAGATATAAAGAAATCCCCATTAAAATATAAAGAGTTGTCCAAACAGGGGCAAAAATCCAGTTTGGAGGGGAAAAGAATGGTTTTTCTAAAGTGGCATACCAAGTAGGAATTGAGGATGTTGTAAATAACGACCCCAAAAACCCCGCTCCCAAACAAAGGGCAAGAGATAATATTAATTTTCCAAAATTAATGGGCATTAACTTAACTATACCATGTGTCTACTGTTTAATTAAATTAAGAATTTTTTCTGGTTCAAGTGTTGCGTCAATAAATTTAATCCCTAAACTTTTAGCTTTTTGTTCTAACTGCTGACTCCACCTTACAGCATTTTCTCTTTGATATTCTGTATTACCCATGGGATTTTCTCTTGACTGGTGAAGCAATCTCTCTTTTTGCAAATCCGGTTCAACTTTTAAAAAATAAACTTTATCAAATAGATCAAGCATCTCAAAGATATTGCCAGAAGCACCAAAAAGATAAATATCAGGATTTTTACTTAAATAATCTTCCAAAAATTTCCTGTCCCAGAGAAATTGGTGATTATTCAAAAATTCCTCATCTGTATCCTCTTTATAAGCAATTTTATTTCCCATCCCATCATACCAGGAAGATAAATTCTCTATTAAATCGCTATCTACTGCATTTATACCTAATTTCTTAAGTTCGGATGAAATATAAGTTTTCCCGGATCCGGAAGGACCAAATATTAAAACTTTCATATTTTATTTCTTCCAGTCTTTGACAATTAATTTTTTGCCTTTGGGGGTGACTGTCAGTTTTTGTCTGGCTCTCCAGCCCAAAGCCCTGATTAAATCTATGGGAAAAGTTATCCCAAAACTCTTCCCTGCAACTTTGGTCAAACTCCTGATATTCCTCTTCTCCATTCTCCTCGAAGCCATATATTCATTATATCACTTGATGGGAGTTACGTAACTAATTACGTAATTGATTACGTAATTCTATTTCATCTCCAAAAATTCTAAATTCTCTCTTTTAACTCTACATCTTCTTTTTGAAGATCAAATTTTACGACAAATTTATCAAAAAATCCATTTTGCCCTACAATACCGTAAGCATTTCCTCTCATAGACATAAATCCAACTTTAACTTTATATTTGAGTCCCCCTACTTTTATTGAAATATCATGAAGGTAGTAAAATTCCGGAAAACCTGTCAAACCGGAAACTTCTCTGCGTTCTCCTTTAACTACATCTATACCTAAAATCTCGGCAATATGGGCATCAAAAATACAAAGATCTGCTCCTGAATCGATCAACACCTCATAAGGAACCTCTAAATCATTTTTAATAACTTCTATGGGAATTACCGGACGAAGGACTCCCGGACCATACTTTTTATACCGAAATTTCATTGATGAGAACCAACATATGAAGTTAGTTTAGAGGGAAATCTGGTAAGAATAGGCCTATCATAACCCTCTTTGCGTGCTTTGTCCCATACGGATTTTGCAGTTTTTCCGCTTGCCAAAACAGTCTTCTCGTCATCTTTTAAAGCCACCCAAAGACCTTTGTATTTTTTATAAATATGTGTCCAATCAATAGCCATATTAATATTTTATCACAAATCGATCTCGCTTAGTGCAACAGCAACTTTTGGGGATTTGCTTAAGGCTTAAACTTAATTATTTCACAAGGAGGTAGGGTTTTTACTTGTCCTGCTGCTAATGCCTCTATTTGTAATCCCTCCTTTAATCTTTCCAATTCCCCTTTCGCTCCTTCCGGTCCTAACAATTCTTCTAACGCATTTTCTGCAATCGTTTTTCCTGCCGATCCTCCTAATTGCCATAATTTTAATAATCTGGTTGGTTCATCTTCTTCAACTCTAAGATCTACTCCGGTCTTTGACGCTACAACCTCACACAATAAATTTGCTAAAAGGCACCAACGCCTTTTTTGGATCGATATGTTCACCTGCATTGAAGTCTGTTATTTTCTCTGTCATATTTTTATTCTAAAGCTGTATTATAGGGAGTTGAGCTTAGAAACTCAAATTCAGAGCAATAGCCCCTTTTGGGGAATTTAAGCTTGTGGAGTAAATTTAATTTCTAAATTAGAATTTAAGGCTTGAGCTATTTTTTGTAAGAAAGCAAAAGAGGGATTGCCTTTCATGGCTTCTATCCTAGAAATAGCCGCTTGGGAAGTATGAATTTTTTTAGCCAAATCCCTTTGGGAAAGATTTCTTTTTAACCTTGCCTCAATTAATTTTTTAGCCAGCTGATATTCTGCTTCCGTCTCTTCCCAAGCTTTCTTGAATGCGGGATTTTTTAATCTCTTAGCTAAATCTGCTTCAAAAGTGTAGACTAAATTTTTCATAATTAAATGATATCATCTATGATATCATTTGTCAACTCTTGACAACTCTTGACGACCACTCTTTGTATCTTTGTAATGCTATTCCAATTTCTTGAGCGGGAGTTTTTTGTTTCTTTTTTACAAAACCATGTAATACTATTACCATTTCTTTAAGTGGACAAACATACAAAATTCGGATGTTATCTTTACCCAAAATTCTAATTTCCCAAAGTGGTGTGCCGGAAAGCTTTTTAATATGAGGTAATATGCTTAATAACCCATAAACTTTAATATTGGAAAATATTCTTAATATTTTTGCTTGTTGTTGACTCGAAAGCTGATCCAAAAAATCACTAAATGGATTTTCGCCTGATGTGCTAATGTAGTAATAAACTTTATAAGGTCTATCCACAAATTAAGTATATCTAGTCAAATTTTATACTACAATTGGGACTTTTGGGGGATTTAAGCCGGTTCTAGGGTTTTGTATCCTGCTTTGTGAATTCCTCTGGATTTTTTATTATATCTGTCAATAAAGTTCCATCATGTTTTACCTTGTCTTTTGCCAAACTTTCCGCAGGATAAAATCTTGGCAGCAGCGCGGCTGCGGCGGCAAAAATAAAGACAAATTTAAACGGCATACCAAACCAAAATAGCACTCCGACAGAAATTAAAAACAGGAATCTTCCCAAAGACAGCCCTATCTCTCTTTGGACAATAAAAGCCGCGATATCCGTGTGTCTTGCCCGTTCATAAACCATAGCGTCCAGAGTTATCACTTGTCCTGTAGTAGTTAATGCCTGTCCGGTTGAGGCTACAAAAACACGTAAAGGGGTGGTGACAAAAATCCTGAAAACCCACACCAAACTGTCCAGCGGAGAGAGAATATTGATCACTTTTTTTGCCCCGAATTTATCAATCATCCAGCCTGTGATAATATTAGTTACGCTAGAAACTAAAACAATCAAAGAACCGATAAAACCAACGCCGGCAAATCCCGCCATTATCGGAAAAATAAAAAGCGGCCAAAAATACCAGGTCACAACATCAATAACACCTATGCCTAAAAACGCCAGATAGCTTCGCTGTTCGCGCTTAGGAGACAATGCGGTAACTGTTTTTACGATATCTATAGCGATTATATTTTTGCGCGCCGGTAAAAATTTCAACGGGAAGGTCGCCACTACCGTAGTAATAGCCATAATTATAAAGAGCGCGCCAAAGCCAAAGTAATAAATTATCAAACCCCCAAAAGCAGGACCCCCAATAGAGGCAATAGACGACAGACTATTTCCCAAGGCTATCTCTTCTCCCTGGTTTTTATCATCACTTAACTCAACCAGATAAATGTGGTAAGCAATCCAATAGAGCGCAATTTGCAATCCTCCGAGTACGGCGGTAATAATTAAAAAAATCGGGTCAAACTTGGAAAGGTAAAGTGTGGCAAGAAAACAAATCAGGAAAATATTTCCCAAGAGAGCGGAAAATCTGAGTCCCTTTTTACTGATTAACCAAAGTACCGGAGCAACCGAAAGAGCTTGTACTAAAAAGATAAGGGCAAAAAATAAAGCGGTTATACCCAAGGCAAACTGATTACTAACACCAAACTTAAGAAGATTTTGATAAATATAGATGCTACTAAAAATTTGAAATACGGAAATTGCAAAAAGACGGATTAAGGAATGGAGGTAAAACGCACCCAAATATCTGAATTGCCGGTGATGAAAAATTGAGCGGTAAAACATCTACTTAGTTAAAAATACCAGTAAAAAAACCAGAATAAGATAAAAGAGGATCCAGCCTATTGTCCCAAAAAACAAAGGGAATGCTTCTTTATACCTTTTCTCCCAAAACAAAAATCCCGCCCTGCCCAAGACCAAAATTGAACAAATAACAGCCGAAAAAACAAAAATCAAAAGGAAAAGTATTGGCCCCGAATAATTATTCATCCTGCCGAATATTTGATTTCCATAAAGAAAGATTAAAGAAACAAGGCCGATATAAACTACCAGACCTGCGGCTTGCAGAAAAGCCAAAAAAGGAAGAGAAATTTTTCTCATTTGATTATTTTATCATACTCTTTTTACGCAGCAATAAATACCCCAAAACTAAAATAAAGGGGATGCTTAGAATAAGCATTGCATATTCTCCAAAATAATTTGGCTCATTGCCTGTTGTGATATCATCCAAAGCCGCCCAGTCCAAAAGCAGGATTGCCAATAAAACCACCCCAAGAATCCCTTTATTAAGTCTGGAATTTATCAAAAATCTTAAAAAAGTTATTAAGAAAATTAAACCTGAAACAAAAGTCAGGATAAAAAATACAGGTTCTTCCACCTTGAATAAGCCAAAGAATGCATTGTGCAGGAAAAAGGAAAGAACAGTTAAACAAAACCAGATCAGCGGATTTTTAAATATTGGCATTTTTAATTTGTTTATTTAGAATTTTTCCATTTTGATCCATTTGGTAAATATAAATCTCCCCTGTGGCAATTTCCAGATTGGGAATATCCTCATCTGAAATATTTTCCAAAAACTTGACCAAAGCCCGAAGGTTATTGCCATGAGAAACAATTAAAATATTCTTGCCTTCTTTAAGTTTTGGTAAGATTTGTTGTTGGTAAAAAGGCACTACGCGATTGTAAACATTTTTAAGAGACTCACCGCCTTGAATTGGCACATCCCATCCCCGTCTAATTTTTAAAAATTCAACTTCTCCTAATTCTTCTTTGATTTTCCATTTATTTTTGCCGGTTAATTGTCCGTAATTTCTTTCTTTTAGAGCATCATCTTCAAAAATAGGCAGATCTTTATCTTTTAAAATTTCATCAAGGGTATATTTAGCTCTTTTTAATGGGGAGGTAAAAGCCAAATCAAAAGGAATATCCTTTAAAAACTGTCCAACTTTTTTGGCAGCCCCTAAACCTTCTTCATCTAAATCAATATCAGTCCAGCCGGTCCAAAGACCTTTTTTATTCCATATTGATTCTGTATGTCTCACTAAAACTAAATAGGACATATTTTTTCTATCTCCACCAACCTCTGATATTTTATCAAACGCTCTTTTTGCAAGGGACAGCCGGATTTGATGGCATCGGCTCCAAGGCCCACTGCCAAATCCGCAATAAAATCATCCATAGTTTCCTCACCCCTGTTTGCCACAATAATTTTCCATCCGTAACTTTTTGCCAAATTTGCCGCCTGGATGGTTTCCGTAACAGTGCCGATTTGGGTTGGTTTAATAATTATGGCATTGACTGCTTTTTTCTCTCCTGCCGTTTTTATAATTTTGGGATTGGTAATTGTTAAATCATCCCCTATTATCCAGATTTTTTCTCCCAAAGCGGCAGTTATTTTACAAAATCCATCCCAGTCTTCTTCCGGATAAGGATCTTCAATAGCTAAGAGTTCGTAGTTATTAGTTATTAGTTCATAGAAAGACAAATCAATTTTTTCAGGCAACTGTGTTGCTGCACAATCCAAACCCAACCAGCCGCCTTTTGTACAACTTTG
>JAHIUE010000065.1 GCA_018817205.1 Patescibacteria group bacterium
CAATGGGGCATGTTAGGGATTTACCCAAAAGCGAATTGGGAGTGGATGTTAGTAAAAATTTTGAACCCCAATATATTATTCCCCGCGATAAGAAAAAACGGGTGAATGAGCTAAAGAAAGCTGCAAAAGAAGCAAAAGAGTTATGGCTTGCTACAGATCCTGACCGTGAAGGTGAAGCTATTGCATGGCACATCAAATACTTACTGGATGATGGTAAAGATATTAAACGGGTTGTTTTTCATGAAATAACTGAAGATGCAATCAAGGAAGCTTTTAATCATCCTCGCGGAATTAATCTAAAACTGGTTGATGCCCAACAGGCAAGAAGAGTATTGGATCGGCTGGTAGGCTACAAGCTTTCCCCCTTGCTTTGGACGAAGGTGAAAAGAGGTTTGTCAGCCGGCAGGGTCCAATCAGTGGCTTTGAGGCTGATAGTTGACCGGGAAAGGGAGGTATCTGCTTTTAAGGCAGAAGAATACTGGACGATTGAGGCGGAATTAAAAGGGGAAAGCGGGAAGGGTAAAGGGGAAAGTTTTATTGCAAATTTAATTGAACAAAATGGTAAGAAGTTAGAGATTCGCAATAAAGAGGAGGCAGATAGACATGTTGAAAATCTGGAAAAAGCCAATTATTTAGTTTCCAAGATTACCCAAAAAGAGGTTAGACGCTACCCATACCCTCCGTTTACTACTTCAACTTTGCAGCAAGCCGCGGCAAACCGTTTAGGCATGTCTGCAAAAAAAACCATGATGCTTGCCCAGGCGCTATATGAACATGGTCTGATTACTTATATGAGAACAGATTCCTTCAACTTATCCCCTCAGGCAATATCGGCAGTTAGAGCCTATATAGAGAGTGTTTTGGGAAAGCAATATCTGCCCAAAAGCCCCAGATTTTTTAAATCCAAATCTAAAAATATCCAAGAAGCGCATGAGGCGATACGTCCTACGGACGTAAGGGTTAAGGGGGAAGGGTTAAGGGGGAAGGGAAGTTTTAACAAAGATCATGTCAGGCTTTATGACCTGATCTGGAAAAGGTTTGTGGCTTGCCAGATGAATGAGGCGGTTTTAGATTCTACCACGATTGATATTTCCGCAGAAAGTTACTTATTGCGGGCTACAGGAAGAGTTATCAAATTTGAGGGCTGGCTGAAATTATTCGGTAAAGATTTAGAGGATGAAACTCAAGAGAAAAACCAAGCCCTGCCAAAATTATCCGTCAGTCAACTGCTTGATTTAGTTAAGCTTTTGCCAAGCCAACATTTTACCGAACCTCCTCCAAGGTATAATGAGGCATCTCTTATTAAAAAATTAGAAGAGCTGGGGATTGGCAGACCCTCAACTTATGCCCCGATAATCTCAACAATCCAGGAAAGGTTTTATGTTGAAAAAATTGAACGCAAGTTTACTCCAACCGTTCTTGGTATAACTGTGACTGATTTTCTGGTGCAGTATTTTCCAAATATTGTGGATTATTCCTTCACAGCCCAAATGGAAGATGAACTTGATGAAATAGCCAGAGGCGAAAGGGAATGGAAACCAACTATAGAGGCATTTTATGAACCGTTTGAGAAAAAACTTGAGGAAACCACAAAAACTGCCCAAAAAGTTAAAATGGAGCTGCAATTTGCCGGTAAAAAATGCCCGGATTGCGGCAAGGAGTTAATTGTAAGAATAGGCAAGTTTGGAAAATTTTTGGCATGTTCCGGATTCCCGGATTGCAAGCATACGGAATCTTTGGAAGAAAAAATTAATGCTAAATGTCCGGAAGATGGAGCGGATATTGTGATAAGGCATACAAAAAGGGGAAAAACTTTTTACGGCTGTAAAAACTGGCCAGTCTGCAAATTTGCTTCCTGGACTAAACCTAAATCAGGCAACAGTTTACAGGCGACAGGCGACAGCAAGAATGAGAACACATAAAGATTTAACTGCTGCCTGTAACCTAATTAGTACTTGCAAAGTATCAACTATTTTGATATTATCATGAGGGCCTTAAAAATCTCCAGTATTTAGACGGAACCCCATTTAGAAAGACTTAAGTCGTCAGACGTCAGTCATCAGATTAATTTCTGTGTCTGATAGCTGAAGACTGAAAGCTGAAGACTATGAAATACATATTTGTAACAGGTGGTGTTATTTCGGGACTCGGCAAGGGAATTGCCGTATCTTCTATCTCCCTGCTTTTAAAAAGCGCAGGATTAAAAGTTGCTCCCATAAAAATGGACCCATACTTAAATGTTGATGCCGGTACTATGAATCCGGTTGAACATGGGGAAGTTTTCGTTTTGGATGACGGAACAGAAACAGACCAGGATCTGGGACACTATGAGAGATTTCTGAACGAATCTTTAAATAAAACAAACATAGTTACTCAAGGCCAGGTTTATTTATCGGTTATTCAAAAAGAAAGAAATCTGGAATATGACGGGGAATGTGTTGATGTTGTAACTTACATCACTGAAGAAATTATCAAAAGGGTTAAGGAAGCAGGTAGGGCAAATAACGCCGATGTGGTGGTAATAGAGATTGGCGGGACAACCGGCGAATACCAAAACATTATGTTTTTGGAAGCCAACCGCTTAATGAAATTGAAAAATCCGGAAAACGTCATTCATGCCCATATTACTTATTTGCCGATTCCAGCCTCGATTGGCGAAATGAAAAGTAAACCTGCCCAGATGTCGGTCAGGAATTTGAACGCCATGGGTATTCAGCCGGATGTACTGCTTGCAAGAAGTGAAAAACCTTTGGATCAAACAAGAATTAAGAAATTATCCGTTACCACAGGACTTGAACCGGAAGATATCATCTCCGCTCCTGATGTGGACAGCATTTATAAAGTACCGATCGGATATGAAAACCAGAATCTGACGGACAGATTGCTTGATAAATTAGGGCTAAAAAGAAAGGAAAAAGATTTAAAGGATTGGAGAGAGTTTGTTGAGAAGATTGATTCTGCAAAAGGACGGGTCAAGATTGCTATTGTAGGAAAATATTTCTCAACAGGCGACTTTACCCTTGCGGATTCATATATTTCCGTAATTGAGGCAGTCAAACATGCCGCATGGATACAAAGGTTAAAACCGGAAATAACCTGGCTTGATAGT
This sequence comes from Patescibacteria group bacterium, assembly GCA_018817205.1. GTDB lineage: Bacteria > Patescibacteriota > Microgenomatia > Daviesbacterales > UBA10151 > UBA10151. Next base: position 3,110 of record JAHIUE010000065.1, read on the forward strand.
GGTAAAGTTTTAGATGGTGTTGAGGTTTTAAGAAAATTCCAAGGGATTATCGTGCCTGGAGGATTTGGTTCCCGGGATATCGAAGGGAAAATTGCTACCATAAAATATGCCAGGGAAAATAAAATTCCGTATTTTGGTCTCTGTTACGGAATGCAGCTTGCTTGTGTGGAATATGCCAGGAATGTTTTAAATCTGACTAATGCTCATACTACCGAGATTGACCCGGAAACCAAAAATCCGGTGATTCATATTATGCCTGATCAGGAAAAGAAGTTATTAAACCGCGAATATGGAGCAACCATGAGACTGGGTGCCTGGGATTGTAAGCTAAAAGAGGGAACACATGTTTATAAATTATATAAGGATTTTACCCTTTCCGCTTCACGCTTTCCGCTTGTTTCTGAAAGACATAGGCATAGATTTGAGTTTAATAATAAATTTTTGGATCAATTTATGAAAAAAGGATTAACTGTTGCCGGTACTTCTCCTGACGGGAAATTAGTAGAAATAATTGAACTGAAAGACCATCCGTTTTTTGTGGGAACCCAATTTCATCCGGAATTAAAATCCCGTCCGCTTTCTCCACATCCATTATTTATCGGCTTCATCAAAGCAGCTTCAGAAATAACTTTAAAATGAGAAAAGGTATGCTTGTAGTAATAGATGGCATTGACGGATCTGGGAAAAGTACCCAGATTGAACTTCTTAAGAAGAAGTTGAACTTTGAAACTATTAGTTTCCCAAGATATGAAGATAATTTATACGGGAAGTTGGTTAAAAGGTATTTGGAAGGGGAATTTGGTTCAATAAATGAAGTAGATCCTTATCTTTTAGCCTTAGCTTATGCCGGAGACAGGGTTTTGGCAAAGAGTCAAATAAAAAAATGGTTAAATGAGGGAAAACTGGTGTTAACCAACAGATATGTTTCCGCCAGCAAGGCCCATCTGGGGGCAAATTTACCGGAAAATCAAAGGGAAGAATTTTTTAGATGGCTGGATCAGCTGGAATACAAAGAAAATAAAATACCAAAAGAAGATTTGGTAATTTTACTTACGGTTGATCCCAAAATCGGCCAAAAAAATGTCCAGGGTGTCCATGGACCCGATATCCATGAGGAAAATCTTAAGCATTTGGAAGATGCAAATAAAATCTATTTGGGACTTGCAAAAAAAGAGAATAATTGGTATGTTGTCGACTGCATGAAAGGGGATCAAATGGGATCTCAGGAAGAAATCCATCAGGAAATCTTAAAAATTTTACATGACAAAATTTAGAATACAACTTGGGTTAATCATTTTTTTGGTAATTTTAGCTTTTTCTCTGCTTATTTCTACGGGTTCAAACCCTGACATGCCTCCTTTTTTTGCTTTAAAAAGGATACAGGAAAATGTTTTTCTTAAGTTTAAATCCGATCCCCGAGAAAGAGTTGATTATATGAGTAGTCTTTTGAATTCCCGCTTGGAAGAGCTTGGAAATGTTGTTAAAAATAAAAATTATGATTATGTGCTAAAAGCCTCCTTGCGTTACTCAACTTTGGCAGGCCGGATTACGGAACTATTAGAGGCTAACAATTTGAGTGATAAAATAGATAGCGTCAGAAACCAATTTCTAAATCATCAAAAAGTCTTAGACGCATTATATGTGGCATACCCTAAAAATATTAAAGATAATGTGGAATGGAAATATATTCAAGATGATTTTAACTATTTAAAACTTTATCTGGATAAACTGGCAGAAATAAAATAATTCTAAATTTCCCACTTGAAAAATGGGCACAAACCCATTAGGATCTCACTATGCCGAAAAGAAATAAAAAATCTTCCTCTCAAGATATTTTTGGGACCTTGCCTGACTGGGTTTTAAAAGAATATATTAAAAAAGGCATTATTAAAATTGATCCTCTTCCAAAAGACTGGGAAGAAGCGATCGATGAGGTGACAATTGATTTTCATTTGGGAAAAAGCTTAAGGGTTTTTACCGACGAGGGATTAAATACCATAGATACCAGATTTGCAGACAAAAAGGACATGGAGGGAATGATGAGGCTGGTGGAGTTAAAGCCCGGACAGCCTTTTATTTTAACCGAACATGATTTTGTGATTGCCACAACCGAAGAAAGATTAAGCTTGCCAAATGATATTGTAGGGCATCTTCATGGAAAATCGTCTCTTGCCCGCCTTGGTGTGGTGGTGCATTCAACTGCCGCCCGCTTTGACCCGGGATGGGACGGTCATCCTGTTTTGGAATTCGGTACTTTTCTAAAAGGGAAAAAACTGGTGATTTATGAGGGGTCGCCTATTTGCGCGTTTTCTTTTGAAAAACTCTCGGCATCGGTTGAACGCTCTTATAAAAACAGCCCTAATAACAGGTATGGAGATTCTAAATTGCCGGAAGTGTCGAATATCATGGGGAAGAAAAAATATGTCGGTTCTCGGAATAAATGAAGTTCTAAGAAGGGTTAAAAAAGAGAAACTAATAAAAAATCTGGGTGTTAGAGAGCTTAAAAATCCCGAAGGGGTTGGGGTAGATTTAAGGCTTGGGGCTTTATATGAAATTACAGAAGGCGGCGCTTTTATTGAAGCGGATTTGGGCAAAAGAAAAGGAGTAAAAACAAAACTTCTGGCAAAATTTCACCCGAGAAAAGATAAGCAGGAAGAAGTAACTATAAAACCAGGGGAGTATCATTTAGTATCTACTTTTGAATCTCTAAATACTCCAAAAGATTTAATGCCGCTTGTGTTCCCAAGAACTTCACTTTTTAGGGCAGGACTGCTTTTATTAAACTCTAAAACCGATCCGGGATATAAAGGGCAACTTACAATGGGACTTAAGAATTTATCAGAATATGAAGTGAAACTGCAAATGGGGGCTAGAATTTGTAATATAGTTTTTGTAAAAATTGAAGGTAAGACCATCGCCTACAGAGGTCAGCATCAAGGTGGTAGAATAAGTCCTCATGAAGAAGAACAACAGGTTTAGACATCAGGAATACCAATATTTGGATTTACTTAAAGATATTTTAAAAAATGGAGTAAAAAAAGTTGACCGCGGGACGAATGTATCCCTTTATAGTGTTTTTGGCCGCCAAATCCGTTTTGATCTATCGCGTGGTTTTCCCCTTTTAACCACCAAGAAAGTATACTGGAAAGGGGTTTTAGAGGAACTATACTGGTTTTTTTCAGGTCAATCAAATATCAAATACCTGGTTGATAGAAATGTCCATATCTGGGATGATTATCCGTATAAGATATACAAGCTTAAATCCCAAAAATCATTAACCAGAGAAGAATTTATAGAAAAAATTAGGACCGATGAAAAATTTGCCGGAAAATGGGGGAATTTACCCAGGATTTACGGGGAACTGTGGAGGAGGTGGCCAACCAAAACTGGCAGGACTATTGATCAGCTTAAGTGGACCATACGGGAATTAAAAGATGACCCTGATGCCAAAAACTTGATTGTTACTTCCTGGAACCCCGAATACCTTTATAGTATGGCAAAAAAAGAAGATACTTCTTACTTTCCCATTTGCCATAATATGTTTCAAATAAACCAAAGAGGGGGCAAATTATCCTTACAGCTTTATCACAGGAGCTGTGATATATTTTTGGGTGTACCTTTTAATATTGCAA
>JAHIUE010000066.1 GCA_018817205.1 Patescibacteria group bacterium
ACTACAGAAGAAACAGGGTAAGCTACAGATTGCTGATGAGGAGTATTATATAACCTCAGATTACATTCTAAACTTAGCTTCCAGAGCCGATGAATTATTTGAAAGTTCTGAACCGATAGAAAAAAGGCAACTTATTAAGTTTGCACTTCAGAACTTGGTACTAGATGGTAGTTTAGTGCGTTATGACGAGATAAAACCCTTCGACACAATACGAGAATACGCTTCTCGTCAAGCTTGGCTCCCCCGCGTGGATTCGAACCACGAACCTTCTTCTTACAGAACTCCTTCTGTTACCAAAAGGTCTGGACTATCTTATGTCGCCTTAGGCGACTCGGGTATATAGTCTCTACACATTTACCCCGCCGTGGCGGGGATTTAGCTCGGGATTACCCCGCCTTGGCGGGGCTTCCCCGAATTAGCCCGATTTTTCAATCAGCCTTACGACTGAAAGCTGCCTGATTTGACAGGAAGCCGCTCTACCATTGAGCTACAGGGGATTATCAATGTACGCCAAAGATTATACCAGCTTGATTTGAATTTTCCAATCAAAAGTAGCACACTAAAAGTGAAGGGTGGTGATAAACTTGTGTAAACAACTTGTTCAATATTTTAAAAATCATGCTATATATAACGCATGCGTACATGTCATGGTCGGAATAGGCATCGGCATGCTTTTGACCTATCCTTTAGCAGGGGCCCATCCTGTCCGTTGGGGTCTGGCATTTCTGGCTTTGGGAATCTTAGGACATCTTTATCCGCTGGTAAAGAAGGGTTAGAAATTTATTCCAAGTAATCCCGCAGTTTCTTGGCCCGGGTGGGATGCTTTAATTTTCTAATGGCTTTGGCCTCAATTTGTCTTATTCTTTCCCTTGTTACCCCAAATTCTTTACCCACTTCTTCCAAAGTTCTTTGTTTGCCGTCTTCCAGCCCAAACCTAAGCTGCAAAACTCTTTTTTCTCTTGGTGACAAAGAATCCAGCACTTCGTCTAAATGGATTTTCAAAAGCTCCCTGGTGGCCTGTTCATCAGGCTGCAACCCCTGATCGGCAATAAAATCCCCCAGATGCGAATCTTCCTCGTCCCCCACCGGTGTTTCCAGAGAAGTTGGCTCTTGAGAAACTTTTATAATCTCCCGTGCTTTGCTTTCATCAATTCCCAAAACTCTGGCTACCTCCTCCGGGGCGGGCTCGCGGCCCAGATCCTGCATCATCCGCCTTTGGGTTCTATTAAATCTGTTTATGGTTTCCACCATATGGACCGGAATACGGATGGTCCTGGCCTGATCGGCAATTGCCCGTGTGATGGCTTGCCTGATCCACCAGGTAGCATATGTTGAAAATTTATACCCCCTTCTCCAGTCGTATTTGTCAACCGCCCTCATCAAGCCAATGTTTCCCTCTTCAATTAAATCAAGTAAAGACATGCCGCGGCCGACATATTTTTTGGCGATAGATACAACGAGGCGCAAATTGGCGGAAATGAGCTTATTCCTGGCGGCTTTGACATTTTTCTCCGCTTTTTTGGCCAACTCTACCTCGTCCTTGGCTGTTAAAAGCGGTATTTTACCGATGTCGCGGAGATACTGCCTGACCGGATCGGTAACCGCTCCTGCTTCCAAAGTAGAAAGAACCTCCAGTTCTTTCTCTAACTCCGTAGCAGATTTAGTTTCAGCTTCCAGCTCTTCTGCGGTGGTTTCAAAAACATCAATATTTTCATTAATTAACTTAACATAAAATTCATCCAGTTTCTCAATCTCTTCTTCGGGCTTGGGAAAAACCCGCAAGATCTCCTCTTGGGTCACAAAACCCCTTTCCTTACCGAGCTTTAGGAGCTTTTTTACATCAAGTCGCACTTCTTTTTTCTTAGTCATACTATTTAAAGATTTTTTAATTTCACTGACAAATCCCTGAACCTTTTGTTCAAAGACTCTACAATTCCCATATTACCAAATTCCTGGGCATTCCTAATTTCTAGAGAGAGTTTTTCCAAAGAGGCTTTAATTAAGGTCTTTTTCAGTTCGGAAACTACCCCGTCCAACTCTTTTTGCCAAACCCTCTCGTCTACAAATCTTGCATCAAGTTCCATCAAGTATAACCTATCTACCTCTACCAGCAATTCTTTCGGTAGGTTTGAAACAAATTCATTAATATTAAAAGCCGTGCTTTTGAAAGATATCGAATCCAAATAGAGCACCAAAGCTACATAAAGCTGGCGCCAACTCTCTTTCAAAAATAATGTCTCAGGGAAACCGGGCACAAAATTGTAATTTTTAGGAGGACGCAGGAGAAGCGCGATTAGGTACTCTTCCAAAAGCTCCCTTCTTGATCTTGATGAGAGTATATTGTCCCGGTCAGAAGCACTGCTTAAGGTTTTAATCGTCGGGTAACTTTTATATCCGGACTTGCGTATTTTCTCTACTAGAGCCCGTAAGATACCTTCATCTGTTTTAAGATACGCCGCCAGTCTTTGAATATAATGCTCCCTGACCAAATTATCTGTAATCTTGGCCCAAACAGGAATAAGTTCCTCTTGAATTCTTTTCAGATCAGAAGGAGAATTTATATCATATTTTTTGGCAATATAAGTCAGATAATAATCGTAAATCGGCACTGCCGCACTTACTGCCTTAGACCAAATGGCAGGATCTTCTTTGATTGCTTCCGCCGCATCCTTACCTCCTTCCAGTTGAATCACTTTAATATTTAAGCCTATTTTATCCGACATCTCAATGCCGCGGCGCAGTGCAAAATCTCCAGCCAAATCCATATCAAAAGCCAGACTAATGTTTTCCGTATACTTCTTCAGTAAATCAATCTGTCCCTCGGTCAAAGCTGTACCTTTTGAGGCAATCACATTTTTAAACCCCGCCTGAAAAGATAAAATCATATCCATCTCTCCTTCTACCAATACCGCCTCTCTCTTTGCGCGGATTTCCCCTTTTGCCAAGTGAAGGCCAAACAAAAATTGGCCTTTGTCAAAAATCGGGGTTTGCGGAGTGTTGATATATTTTGGCTCAGCACGGTACAAGACTCGACCGGAAAAACCTCTCAAGCGCTCTTTACCGTCAATCAAGGGAAAGATAATTCTACCCCTAAACCTATCGTAACAGCCTGATCTTGCAACCACTCCCAAACCTGACATCGTAATTTCAGCTGCGGTAAAACCTCTTTTTAATAAAAACCTTGTCAAGGATTCCCAAGAATGCGGAGCATATCCTATACCAAATTGTTCGATTGTACCGGCAGATACTCCTCTGTCTTTTAAGTATTCCAGGGCGCGCTTGCCTGATTCGTGGTTTATTAAAATATAATGGAAAAATTCCTGGGCTTTTAGGTTAACTGCAAACAGTCTATCTTTAAAGTCCGATTTTGCAGGGGATTTTTTTAAAGTCACCCCTGCCCGCTTTGCCAACATTTCCAATGCCTCCTTAAAATCCAGGCCCTCTTTTTCTATAAGGAATGTAAAGACATCTCCGCTCTTGCCGCAACCGAAACATTTAAATATTTGCCGTTCCGGAGAAACTATAAACGAAGGTGTTTTTTCGTCATGAAAAGGGCAACGAGCCTTAAAATTTATACCTGTTTTTTTTAAGGTGAGATATTCGGAGATTAAATCTACAATATTAATTTTTTCTTTAATGAGTTCTGTGTCTTCCATGGCTTTGCAGTAATCCCAAAGGCCCATGCTAAATTGTGGCTTCCAGGTATTGTTGGGGCGATTGTACACCAAAGGTGTCCCGAAGGCAAGCGGAGAGGGTGGGATTTGAACCCACGATCCGCCAAAGGCGGATGCGATCTTTCCAAGATCGTGCACTAAGCCACTATGCGACCTCTCCAGTTGCCATATTATACCTATTGCAAAAAGTTTTACAAAATAGTGTATTATTAAACAATGTTTAACTGGGATTTTTCAAATCTTGGAGCAGGTGTATTTTTGCTCGTCTTATGGGAAACCTTTTGGAAGATAATTGCTCTCTGGAGGTCTGCCAAAAAAGGAGACAAACTTTGGTTTATTGCAATTTTTGTAATCAACTTTTTTGGGCTTGTTCCAATCTTTTACCTTTGGAGAACTAAACAATTAGAAAGTGTTTTTAAAGACATCAAGGAATTCTTCAGGCTAAAGTTTCATAAATAAACATTTTCATAGTGAGTAAGCCGCAGAAGTTCATTTTCTCCCGATAAAACAATTGCCACCACATCAATCCTACAAGACTTATCTTCGCCTTTCATATAAACTGCGGCCATATTTTGCACTCTTTTTAATTTGTGCCTGCTTATCATTTCCTCCGGGGAGCCATAATCTAAACCTTTTTTGGCTTTTACCTCCACAAAAACCAGGGTATCTTTATCTTTGGCAATAATGTCAATCTCGCCAAAGCGGCTTCCGAAATTAGTCTCCAGTATCTGGTAGTCTTTTTTCTTTAGGGCTTCAACCGCCAGATTTTCGGCAAAATATCCAGTCTGTCTGTTATCCAATTTCATATCATATGATTTGCCTGTATTGCAAGGCCTCGGCCATATGCATTGGCAGGATTTCCTTGCTTAAAGAGAGGTCTGCAATAGTTCTGGCAATTTTAATCAGGCGAAAGTAACTGCGGGCGGAAAAATCGAATTTATCGGCAGCCAGTTTTAGCAGATTTTCCGCCTCCGGCTGGAGTAAGCAATATTTTTTGACATCGCTGTTTCGCATTTGCGAGTTGGTGTATAATGGCCGCTTTTCATCTTTAAATCGCCTTTTTTGGATTTGGCGCGTCTGCATTACCTGTTCTTTTGCCTGTTTTGAAGAAATTCTTATTTGTTTTATCCCGGAAGTAATTGCCAGTTTTTCTACCTCTACCGCGGAAACCGGAACAAAAAGATCAATCCTGTCTAAAATCGGACCGGAAATACGGTGCCTGTATTTATTAATCTGTCTATCAGAACATTTGCACTCTCTTTTAGGATGACCTAAATATCCGCAAGGACAGGGGTTGATGGCGGCAACCAGGGTAAAAGAGGCGGGATATTTAACATGGCCTGAAACCCGGACAATCTCAACCATACCATCCTCCATTGGTTGCCTTAAGCTTTCAATGATGCTTCTTGAAAATTCCGGCATTTCATCCAAAAACAATACCCCCAGATGGGCCAGACTTACTTCTCCCGGCAAAGGGTTACTTCCTCCGCCCACCATCCCTGCGCTTGATATTCCGTGGTGAGGGGATCTAAACGGACGGCGGAAAATCAGGGACTGCCCGGGACTAAGCAATCCGGATACGGAATAAACTCTGGTTACTTCCAAAGCTTCAATAGGCGCCAAAGGAGGCAAGATCCCGGGAAGCGCACGTGATAACATGGTTTTTCCGGTACCGGGCGGACCCCACATCATCAGGTTATGCCCTCCCGCTGCGGCAATAATCAATGCCCTTTTGGCTTGTTCCTGCCCGGCAATTTCAGAAAGGTCAAACTCCGCTATCTCATCATCGAGAACGTCTTCGGAAACTATAGTTTTAAAAGGTTTAATTTCCTCTTGGAATATTAAATGGCTAACCAGCTGGGATAAGGAGTTTACTGCCATTATTTTAACTCCTGCTACCGCACCTGCTTCAAAAGCAGAGAGTTTTGGGACAAAAATACTCCCGCCGGGAGCATCTTTTTGGACAAAAAGCCCTAAAAGCAAAATTCCTCTAGTTGGCCTGAGCATCCCATCAAGCGATAATTCCCCATAAAAAAATGACTTTGTTAAATCAAAGTCAGGGGGTAAAACCATTTGGCCGCTTGCCAAAAGTACCCCTAAGGCAATCGGCAGATCATAAGCCGCCCCATCCTTGGGTAAATCGGCCGGAGCCAGATTAACCGTAATTTTCCTGGGCGGAAAATCCAATTTGGAATTAACTATGGCAGTTTTCACCCGTTCGCGCGCCTCCTCAACCGCCTTGCTGGCAAGACCAACTATGGTAAAGCCGGGAAACCCCTGGGAAGCCACATCGACCTCCACATCCACCGGCACTGTTTCCAAACCAACATTGGCAATTGAACGGATTTTAACTAACATCGGCTATATAGTATTTTCCTCCTTTTTCCAAAATAGCTCCAGAGACAAGAAGTATTGAAAGTTTTGCCCCTACTTCGGCAATCGGCAAAGAAAGCTTTCTCCCCAGCTCATCGGCAGTTAGCGCCTCCATATCCAGTATTTGCAAAATAGGATCGTCGCTTTGTAAAAGAGAGGTTTTGCTAGCTACCCCCAACCACATTTTTGCTTTTCCGTCTGCGATTAATTTGTTTGTGCCTACGGAAGTCCTACTTGTAATCGGCCCAGGTACTGCCCATACTACCCTGTTTAGCCTGTTTGCAATTCTGGCGGTTATCAGCGAACCGCTATGTAAAGCCGCTTCAACCACAATTACCTCTTGAGATAGAGCCGCCACTATCCTGTTTCTCGAAGGAAAAGTCCAGTGAGTGGGTTTCTGGGATTTCCATTCGGACAATAAAATACCACCGCAGTCTATAATTTTTTTAGCAAGTTTTAAATCTTCACGACTCAATTTTTCATCTATTCCCCAGCCCAAAACGGCAATGGTTTTACCGCCGCTTTCGCAACAGATCAGATGGGCATACTGATCAACCCCGTACATAAAGCCGGAAACAACAGTTTTCCTTTGCGCCACAATTTGGGGAATAATTTTCTCTACGGCACGCTGTCCATAATCGGTCATTCTCCGGCTTCCCACAACTGCCACGCAATTTTCAAAAAGTTTCGGGTTCCAAACACCCCTGAAATAAAGATTCTTGGGAGGAGTTGACAGGTCTAAAAGATTTTGAAGCTGACGGATTTTTTGCCAATTTTTAATTTCATGGTAATCCACACTGACATACATAATATCATAATATTAGAAGCAGATACTCCCTGTTTCCTGCCCCACCCAAAATTGGAGATTCCATATAATTTTTAATTTCAAATTTCAAATTTTTAATTTTTCCAAAAACTATTTCTCTCACTTTTTCTATTTCATCAATAGGCAAAACTCCTTTGACAAGCGATTTCTTATCTGCTTCGTAATGGGGTTTTAATAAGGCAATAATAAAACCTTTTGGTTTTAGGAATTTTTTAACAACAGGTAAAATAAGTTCCAATTTTGTCCATCCGGCATCAATTGTAATGAAATCAACTTGTTCTGGAAGACTTTGCAAATATAAGATATTTGTCCGCTCCATGACCACTACCCTGGGGTCATTTCTAAGTTTCCAGGCCAGCTCCCCATAAGCAGTATCTACGGCATAAATCTTTTTTGCTCCGTTTTGCAGTAAACAATCTACAAATCCACCGGTTGAGGAACCTACATCCAAACAAACCAAACCAGCGATTTTTAATCCGCCTTTGGCGGACCAATTTCCAATGGCAGCTTGAAGTTTTTCTCCGCCTCTTGAAACAAATAAATTACTTGCCATATATTTCGAGGGCTTTTTTCAAAAGTTCTTTGTCCTGATTAAATGTCAGTTGCTTTAAAGCATCCTCCGGTTCATACCAACCTGCCTCCTCCACTTCCCAGTCGTGATCTTTCGGGTCGCCAGAGATATATTTCATCAAAAAATAGGTTACCACCTTAAATATTTTCTCCCCGTTCAAACTATAGATATATTTTGAATAACCAATTTTATCTATAATTTCCGCCTTCACCCCACCCTCTTCTTTAACTTCCCTTAAAGCAGCTTCCTCCGGAGTCTGGCCGGAGTCAATCAAGCCTTTAGGAAAACTCCAGTGCTTATTCTGGGAATGCTGAGTCACCAACACCTGGCCTTTATTATTAAATACTATTCCACCAGCTGAAAATTCTCGTTTCATATTTAATTTAAGCTATAATGAATTATAATCTAATGAAATGGGATTTTATAGTAAAAAAGTATTAATTATTTTTTATTCACTTTTTTTCATTCTGCTTTCTGTTAGTTGGGGTTATGCTAAATTTTCAACTCTTGGTGGAATTTTCGTGGCTGCTTTCTTAGTTGATTTACTTTTATTTATTATAATCTTATATGCTAATAATAAATTATTAAAATTCGTATCGCTTTCTCTTATAACTATAATCTCTCTTCCTATTTGTTATTATGCTCTTATTGCAGCTGCTTTTGCGAATTGGCCTCCTATTTCTCCAGATAATTCAACCTCTCTGTTTCGTTTTTTTCCTAATATTTTGGCATTTACCTACTTAAGCTTCCCTATTTTTGCTATTTTCAGGCCGAACCGCTAGTGGCGAGCAACGAACCCCTAGCGCCCCTGGCGGGATCTTAACAAGTAAGCTCCGACTTACGTCGGAGAGCGAACCCGCTTGTACGCCTGAGAGGACTCGAACCTCCAATCGTCAGATCCGGAATCTGATGCTCTATCCATTAAGCT
>JAHIUE010000067.1 GCA_018817205.1 Patescibacteria group bacterium
AATTCTTTTCCTCCTGCTCCGCCTTTGGCATGTATATCTGTAGTGCAAGCGGCTTCCGCTCCGGCTTTTAAGGCAATTTTTTTGACCAGTTCAATTTCTTTGTCTGTATCAAAACTAAAACGGTTTATGGCTACAACCACAGGTACTCCAAACTGGCGCATATTTTCAATTTGCTTTTCCAAATTTACTGCACCTTCTCTTATTGCCTGCAGGTTTTCTTTAGTTAATCCTTCGTCCAAAGGTTTTCCTGCCACCACTTTAAATTTTCCGCTGTGCATTTTTAAAGCCCGGATAGTAGCCACCATTACTACAGTATCAGGTTTAAGTCCGCTCATTCTGCATTTTATATCCATAAACTTTTCCGCACCCAAATCAGCTCCAAAACCTGATTCTGTTACCACATAGTCAGTGAGTTTGAGAGCAATTTCATCTGCCAGAATTGAGCTGTTGCCATGGGCAATATTGGCAAATGGGCCGCAATGAACAAAAGCAGGGGTATTTTCAAGTGTCTGCATAAGGTTTGGTTTAATGGCATCACGAAGTAAAACTGTCATTGCCCCGGCTACTTTTAAATCCTCTGCTGTGACAGGTTTTCCTTCAAGAGTCGTGCCGATAACAATTTTGCCAAGCCGGTTCCTTAAATCTTTTAAACCGGATGTCAAAGCCAAAATTGCCATAACTTCGGAGGCAACAGTAATATCGTAGCCTGTTTCCCTTTGTACGCCTTCGTTATTAAGACCGATGATAATGCTGCGGAGCGCCCGGTCCGAAACATCAACCACCCTTCTGAAAGTGACGGATTGGGGATTAATGTTTAATTTGTTGCCATGAAAAATATGGTTGTCAATAAAAGCGGCGAGTAAGTTATGAGCAAGGCCAATTGCATGAATATCGCCTGTTAAGTGCAAATTAAAATCCTCCATCGGGATAATTTGGGAATATCCTCCGCCGGCTGCTCCGCCTTTGATGCCGAAAACCGGACCCAAAGAGGGCTGACGGATACAAATGATGGCTTTTTTGCCTATTTTGGAAAGCGCCTGGCCTAAGCCTACCGTGACTGTAGTTTTGCCTTCTCCCAAAGGGGTGGGGGTGATGGCGGTCACATCAATATATTTTCCACTTTTTCTCTTCTTTAGCCTTTTTAAAACATCAAGGGATATTTTGGCTTTCCAGTTGCCGTACAGTTCAATCTCGCTCTCTTTTAATCCAATTTCAGCCGCAATTTTGGAAACTGGTTTTAACTTTGCCCCTTGGGCTATTTGTAAATCAGATAACATTGATGGAATTATACAAGCTTGACTTCAATTTGGTAAAGGATTAAAATAAACCTGTTAATAATCAAGAGGACCTGAAGGTGGGCTAGTCCCACCTTTTTTTGAGAAAGGAGCAAAAATTAATGTCACAAGCTAGAACTGAATTTGCAGCTGCTTTAAATCAAATAGCTTCTGAAAAAGGAGTGGAGCCGGAAGTGGTTTTAGAGGCTATTCGGGCCGCAGCTCTTGCTGCCTATAAAAAAGATTTAATGCTCCGGAATGAGGAAGTCCCTGAAAACTTCGAAGAATTTACTTCAAAAGTAGACCCTGTCACAGGCGAAATATCAGTATTTGACGGTGGTAAAAACGTTACCCCTCCGGGTTTTGCCCGGATTGCCGCGGCAATTGCTAAACAAGTAATCATGCAAAAGCTGAATGAGGCTGAAAGAAGCACGATTTTGGCAGAATATGAAGGAAAAGTTGGGGCAGTAATTTCTGGTACGATCCAAAGGCAGGAGGGAAATACTCATTTTGTTGATTTAGGCAGGGCAGAAGGAGTCCTTCCTCCTTCAGAGCAAGTAAGAACAGAAATGTACAGTCAAAACCAGCGTTTGAAATTTTTGGTAAAAGAAATACGCGAAGGCGGCAGGGGGTCAGAAGTGGTTGTGTCAAGATCAGATCCGGCTTTGGTTAAGGCCCTTTTTGCTTTGGAGGTACCGGAAATCCAATCCGGAGCAGTTGAAATTAAAGTTATCGCCAGGGAGGCAGGATCACGGACCAAGGTTGCAGCTACCTCATCTCAAGATGGTGTTGATCCGGTAGGAAGCCTAGTTGGGCAGAAAGGGGTAAGGGTCCAGGCTGTAATAAGCGAGTTGAGCGAGGAAAAGATTGATATTATCAGCTACTCCGATGATCCGGCCAGATTTATTGCGGCTGCACTTTCCCCTGCCAAAGATATTCAGGTGAGATTGGATGAAGAAAATAAGGTGGCTACGGTGATAGTGCCTAATGACCAGCTCTCTTTGGCAATCGGTAAAGGCGGACAAAATGTCAGATTGGCAGCAAAACTGACTGGTTGGAAAATAGATATTGAAGGTTTAGAAGAACCTGCTGAATCAACTGACCAGCAAGGAATCGGAGAACAAAAGGAAGAACCGGTTGTAGCGCCTGCACAAGCTGTACCTGTTGACGATAAGAAAACAAAACCTAAACCACAGGTTGATAAAAATAAAGGTTAATATGTATGAACGAAATAAGACCGCCGGTTGTTACAATTTTAGGACATGTTGATCACGGCAAAACTACTCTTTTGGATTTTATCCGCAAATCTTCCGTGGCCGCCAAAGAACACGGAGGAATAACCCAACATATTGGTGCTTATCAGGTTGAGATTCCAAAGGAATCGAAATCCCGAGAGAGCGAAGCGAATCGAGGGATCCCTCGCAAGACTCGGGATGATCTTGCAGAAAACCGCAAGATCACTTTTATAGATACTCCGGGCCATGCGGCTTTTGAACAAATGCGTTCAAGGGGTGCCAAGGTTGCCGATATTGCCGTATTGGTGGTGGCTATAGATGACGGTTTAATGCCTCAAACTTTGGAGGCTATAAAGCATATCCAGAAGGCTAAGGTATCTATGATTGTGGTTGTGAATAAAATTGACCTGCCCGGGATAGATATGAAAGTCCAGCTTGCCAAGATTAAAAAACAATTATCAGATCAAAAAATCAATCTGGAAGAATATGGCGGGGATGTGCCATTACTTCCTCTTTCTGCAAAAACCGGTAAAGGGGTGGATAAGCTTCTGGAAATGATACTCTTGGTTTCTGAAATGCATGAGATAAAAGGAGATTCTACCCTTGCGCCTGCCGGGGTGGTAATTGAATCTTCTTTGGATAAATTCAAAGGCCCGATTGCCACAATTCTTATTAGAAACGGCACTTTGAAAAAAGGAGAACAGATTTTAGTGGGTGGAGTTAAAGGAAAGGTCAGGGGGATGTTTGATTGGAGCGGTAAAAGTGTAGATTCGGCTGGCCCCTCTGTTCCTGTTGAAGTGTTGGGGCTGGAAAGTGTGTCGGCAGTGGGTGCGAAATTGGGGAAAGAGGCGGAAGTAACGGATGAGGCAGTACAAGTAATGAGTTTAATAGAAAAATTAAAAGAGGGCGAGACAAAGACATTAAAAGTTGTAATTAAGGCTGATAAACAAGGCTCTTTGGAGGCAATCCAAGCTTCTCTGGATAAATTCAATGAGGAGAAAAAAGTAATAGATTTTGTATTTACCGGAGCCGGGGATATCGGGGAAGAGAATATAAAACTTGCGGCAACTGTCGGGGCAATTGTAGTCGGGTTTAATGTAAAAGTTGCAACAAATGCCGCGAAACTGGCTGAAAATGAGCATGTATTAATCCGAACCTACAATATAATTTATGAACTTTTGGATGATATAGAGGAAGTGGTAAATACTTTACTTGAGGTAGGGCAGCTGGAAGAGGTTTTAGGGAAAGCCAATATCATTGCCGAGTTTCCTTTTGGTAAAAATGAAAGAGTGGCAGGCTGTCGTCTGACAGAAGGTGCTATTGCCAAAGGGCAAAAGATCAGGGTTATAAGGGAAGGGCAGGTCATTGGCGAAGGGAAACTTAAATCTTTAAGAAAGGTTAAAGAAGAAGTTAATAAAGTTGAAAAAGGTAATGACTGCGGCATGCTCTTTGATCCCCCGATTGATTTTGCAATCGGCGACATTGTCGAATCCTTCAGAGTTATCTAGGTTTATTTATAAACTTCATGGGTTCCGATCGTATCCAATACAATGGCACCATTTTTCTC
>JAHIUE010000068.1 GCA_018817205.1 Patescibacteria group bacterium
GGAATGGATTGTTTTTGTGCAGCCTCTTTGGCTTTTTTTGCTTGCTTTTCTTGAGCCTCTATCTGCTGTTTTTGCGTCAGTTTTTGTTTCTCTTGTTGCCTTACTATTTTTTGCTCTTGGTCAGTTTTATTATAAAAGGCAATTTTCCTTCTGGCTTCAACCATGTCTTTTTGGTCTTGCGTTTGTTTTTGTTGAATTTGTTGGGGGGTAGGACCGGACTGAACTCCTTGTTCGATTGCTTCTCCCGCACTGTCTTTAACATCCTGGACAACTTCACCAGTCGTCTGCTCCATTTCATCCGTAAATTTTCCAATTATGTTTCTATTGTCAGCCATAATTCTTAGTATAACTAATATTCCTTGCGGCCTTCAAGTGCGCGGGAAAGGGTAGTTTCATCAGCATATTCCAAATCCGACCCGACCGGAAGACCTCTGGCAATTCTGGTAATTTTTACCCCCAAAGGTTGGATCAATCTTTGGATATACATTGCCGTTGCTTCCCCTTCCATAGTCGGGTTTGTTGCCAGAATAATTTCTTTAACTTTTCCATCTTTAAGGCGGGGAAGAAGTTCTTTGATGTGAATTTCATCCGGACCGATATTTTCAAGAGGTGATATCACACCATGCAAAACATGGTATAAACTTTTATACCCTGATTTTTCCAAAGCCAAAACATCTAACGGGTCTTCAACAATAGCAATTATCTCCTGCTGGCGGGAAGGGTCGGAACAAATTTGGCAAGGGTCTACTTCACCAATATTAAAACAAATGGAGCAAAGCTTAGTTTTTTCTTTCATACCAACAGCCGCCTCCGCTAAAGCCTTTGCTTCTTCTATAGGAGCATGTAAAAGATAAAAAGTCAATCTTTGGGCAGTTTTCGGCCCAATACCGGGTAACCGCTCGAATGCTTCTATTAAACTTTGTACGGACTTGGGGACTGTAGCCATTTATGAGAAGAATTGTAGCATAGATCCTTCGACTTCGCTCAGGATGATCCGCCAGTTGGCGGATCACATTCCGGGGAAAGAACCGCCCATTAAACCCTTCATCTCATCTGCCGCAACTTTCTGGGATTGTTTAAGCGCTTCATTTACTGCCTCAGCCACTTTATCCAAGTTATTGTCGCCTGAAATTGTAACTATTTTTTGATCTGCTGTCATAACCACTGTTACACCTTTATGTTCCACGGTAATTTTAATCCCCTGAAGTCTCTTCTGAACTTCCATGGCCTGGTTTCTCATTTTCTTGAGATCCCCCAGTTGTTTTAAATTGTCCATTAAACCCATAGTTTGTTTATCGTTTATAGTTTATCGTTAATCGAACTATTTTTCCGATAAACGATAATCGATCTTACGATTTTACCTCTTTTGCTGATTCTACCACATTTTTCAAAAGACACACAATTGTTAAAGGGCCAATTCCGCCGATAGTCGGACAATATAATTTGGCAATTTTGGCAATCTCTTGCTCGTGGATATCTCCATAAATCCTTTCTTCCCCTTCCACTATTTCTTTACCAACACCAACTCCAATAACATATGTACCTTTTTTTAGATTATCTTTATTTACAATATGCTTTTTCCCGGTTGCAGAAATTACCACATCTGCACTTTTCATTTCCTTATCAGGATTTTCAGTTTTACTATGTACTACACTAATTTTTATCCCATGGCTTTCCAGAAGTTTTCTGATTGGCCCACCTGCTGTTTTACCTCTTCCCAAAAGAACTACTTTTTTATTTTCTAAGAATTTTTCTGTTTTTGAAAAACCCTCGAGCAACCCGAAAGCAGTCAGCATCTCCCAAACCCCCATAGCCGTAGCCCCATGGTGCAACGAGTCTTCCCTAAAGCCGTCAACATCTTTCCTCGGGTCAATACTATTTACCATCTCATCAAAATTCCAGCTTTCGTATACAGGATATTGAACAATAATGCCATCAATTTTTTTATCGGTGTTTAATTTTTGAATGGTATTTAAACATTCATTAAATTGATTTTTGGAAAACTCAAAATATTTTATATTGACCCCAATTTCTTTTGCTCTTTTAATTTTAAAATTTACATAAATTCTTGAAGAAGGATTTTCTCCTGCCAAAATTATGACCAAGGTGGGTTTTACTTTTAAGTTTTCTATTTCTTTTTGAAGTTTTTTTGAGATTGCATCTGCTACTTTTTTACCGCTTACTTTCATAAGAGCTAGTTATCTACACCTGGTACAGGAAATTTTTTGGCAAATTTTTCCACCTCACGCCTGATAGCTTTCAGCTTTTTATTTTTGCTCATTTCCTGTTTATATACCTTCATAAAATCTTTTCTCTTCTCTTGCTCTTTTGGCAAATCATGTCTTCTAATTTCCTCTAATACTTGTTTTATCCATCCGGCAATTCTGACCATATCTTTTTCTTTCATCCCTCGGGAAGTTAAAGCGGGACTTCCCATCCTTATTCCTGATGGATAAAATGCAGATCCCGCCTCTTTTGGCACAGTATTCCTGTTCATGGTGATTCCGGCAAGTTCCAGCGCATATTGGGCTTGATAACCTAACCCAAAACCGTATTTTCTAAGATCCACCAACACCAGATGAGTTTCTGAAATGCCGCCTAATTCTTTAGCCAACACTTTAGCGTTTTTGATAACTTGCTTGGCATATTTTTTAAACGAAGGTTTCAAAATTTCTTCCAAAGCAACTGCTATGGCCGCAGTCTGGTGGTCGTGTGGACCGCCCTGAAGACCGGGCATCACGGTTTTTTCTATTTTCTTTCCTAACTGGGGATCTTTTTTCAAACCTTTTTTAGTAATTAAAATCATCCCGCCCCTCGGACCTCTTAAAGTTTTATGCGTCGTAGTAGTTATTACGTCAACATATTTTACCGGGCTGGGATGAACTCCTCCTGCTATTAAACCGGCAACATGTGCAATATCAGCAACCAGCCAAGCATCTATACTTTCAGCAATTTCTGCAAAACCTTGATAATCTAATATATAAGGATAGGCCGTAGTACCCACCCAAATCATTTTTGGTTTATGAATTTTGGCCAACGACCGTACCTGCTCCATATCTATCCGCCCATCATTTCTTACTCCATACTGTACTGCATTAAACATTTGACTGGTGAACGAAGCCGAAGCTCCATGGGTTAAATGTCCGCCGGCAAAAAGAGACTGACCTAAAACTGTTCCCCCTAATCCGGCCAAAGTTAAAAGTACAGCCATATTAGCCGGTGAACCGGAATAAGGCTGGACTATTGCATAATCCGTTTTGAAAACTTTATTTGCCAGCTGTTGGCAATAAATTTCAATTTTATCTATTATTTCATTTCCACCATAATACCTGGCGCCCGGGAAACCTTCGGAATATTTATTGGTTAAAACAGAACCCAATGCTTTTAAAACATTTTTAGAAACATAATTCTCCGAAGGGATCAATACCAGGGTATTTCTTTGCCTTGTGATATCTTCTTCAATTAATTTTAAAACTTTTGACATATTGGAATGAAGTAAATTGTTAACTACAGAGAATTATTTGTCAATAGGAAATCAGTTTACAGTGTCGGAATTAAAGATTTCGGCGGCGGCGCGGATAATCTCATCATCCTGGGCTACTTCTACATTGGCGACATCTTCTTTTCTTTGAGGTCTGCTACCTAAAATAGTTGCCACCTGGATACCTCTTCCCAAAATATCTGAAAGTACACCCTCTAGTAACTCTCTATTCTTAGGAGCCTCTAAAATCCTTTGGTGGAAAGAATAAGGTACCTCTATGTAAACTGTAGACTCTCTACACTCAGTAATGTTAATCGACCGCAATAACGCTTCCAAAGAAAAATTATATGGCCTGATTGTTTCCAGTACAAAAGTCCATTTTTCTTTTATCTTCAGTATATCTACGTTACCATTTTCTGTAGTACGAGGTACTGCCGATTCAATTTCTTTTGCTATTTCTTTTGCTATCTTTGGCTGTTCTTCCAATTTTGAATTTTGAATTTTGAATTTTGAATTATCATTGCATATTTCCACAACCGCCAGCTCTAGCGGCAATGACAAAATTGAAGCGAATTTCAACTTCTCCAAAGCTTTTTGCAATATATCCAAAATCCCAATTATTTCCTGATTGGAAAAATTACCGGAAACTTTGGTAAGTTCCTCATATTTATCTTCCGTAAATTGGGGTTTAACCAACTCTTGCCCTAAACCGTGTTTTACAAAAACCAAATCCCTTAAAATTCCCATCAAAGACAACATTAACTCTTTAATGTCTGCACCATGTTCCAATTGTTTTGTAATATTTAATAAACTTTGGGTAGAATTTTTCTCCGAAAAATTTTTTATAAGCAAGAGCAGATCGTCAAATTGAGTTATTCTTAAAACTTCTTCCAGGGATTTCGCCGTGATCTTTCCTGTTATACTTGAAATTTGATCTAAAAGTTTGATTCCGTCTCTAAAACTTCCATCTGATTTTTTCACCAGGAATTTTAAAGCTTGTTCATCTATATTAATTTTTTCCTGTTTAACAATTTTTTCAAGTACTTCAAGCAGTTCATTTACTGTTGCCAATTTAAAATCTAACCTTTGCACTCTTGATAAAATAGTCTGCGGAACTTTGGCAATTTCCGTTGTTGCTAAAATAAATAAAGCGTGTTTGGGGGGTTCTTCCAAAGTTTTTAAAAGAGCATTAAAAGCTTCCGGAGTTAACATATGGACCTCATCGATGATGTAAACCTTCTTTTGACTATTTGTCGGAGCCAGTTTAATTTTGTCGCGAAGCGACCTGATATCTTCTATCCCTCTATTTGATGCGGCATCTATCTCTATTAAATCTAAATTTGACCCATCAGTAATAGATTGACAAATCTCGCACTTATTACAAGGTATATCGTTTATCGAATATCGTTTATCGTTTTTTTCTTTACGATTGACGATTAACGATTGACGATTAACCAATTCGCAATTAATCATCTTTGCCAAAATCCTGGCAGTTGAAGTTTTACCTGTACCTCTTGGACCTACAAAAAGATAAGCATGGGATAATTTATTGTTTTGAAACTGGTCAAGAAGCGTTTTTTTTACAGCCTCCTGTCCGACTAAATCGTCCAAAGATTGTGGACGGTACTTTAAATAATATGCAATATTCATAAAGTTAATTGTGATGAATTCCCAACAAATGATTTAGACCATGTTCTACCAGATTTTTAATTTCCTCATCAACCGAAATATTATCCATTGATGCATCCTCTATCGCCTGGGGGTATGAGATGACAATATCCCCAAGCCTAAGCCATTTATCCGGCGCTGCCACAAAACCTATTTTTGGCAAGTGCTGCAAACTGGCAGGAGAGGAATCTTCCAGTGCAAAGGACAGAATATTCGTAGTGGAGTCAATCCCGCGGTATTTGCGATTTAACTCATGCATCTTTCTGTCACCCACGATATTAATCCCCAGCTCGATCCGGCCGGGAATTCGAAGTTTGATAAGCATCTCTAAAACAACTGCCCTAATGCTGGCTTTATTGATGTTGTATCTTGAATCAGCATCTACAATAATATTGATCATGATAATTTCTCTTTAACAATAGTACTGACTTGGGTCCCGTCTGCTCTGCCTGCTACTTTTCCCATCACCGCACTCATTACTTTCCCCATATCAGCCATGGAGGTAGCACCCATTTCAGTTATAGTGCTTTCAACTATTTTAGTCAATTCCTCCGAATCCATTTCAGCCGGAAGGTAGATTTGTAGAACTTTAAGTTCTGCTTCTTCTTTTTGGGCAGATTCTTCTCTGCCGCCGGATCTAAAACCTACAGCAGCCTCTCGTCTTTTCTTTGCTTCGCGTTGCAAAACCGCGGTTACATCTTGATCCGATAAGTCAGTCCCTTTTTGAATTTGGGTATTGTGAATTTCAGAAAGCAACAAGCGCAGTGTGGAGATTCTCATCTCATCACGCGCTAGCTGCGCATTTTTCAAATCGGATTGGATCTGATCTAATTTAGCCGCCATATCTTTTAGCCCGCATTATTTTTCTCCGTTTTTCCGCCAAATACTCCTGGCGAATCTGAGAAGGTTTCCTATAAACAGATCTATCCCTAATCTCTTGAACAATCCCTTCAGCTACTACTCTTTTTTGGAATTTTCTGATAACCGAATCGGTATTATCTCCCGGACCGGCTTTTACTACTATTGGCATGAAGAATAAAAACACCTCCTTTTTTGTGCTTCATATAAATTTATACCACTTTCCCCCTAATAAATGGAAGTGGATATGAGAAATATGTTGCGCTTTTCCACCGTTTACCACTACCCGGTAACTATCCTGTTCTAACTTGTTTTCCTTAACCAATTTGTTTACGAGCGAATAAATTTCAGAGAGCAGTTTTGCATGGCTTTCTGATAAATCGCCGATTCCTACAATATGTTCTTTTGGAACAATCAAAATATGAATATCTGCAGATGGGTGAATATCGGCAAAAACAACTAAGCTGTCAGACTCATATAGAAAGTCTTTTGGTATTTCGCCCTTAATGATTTTACAGAAAATACAATTGTCCATAGAGTAAATTAACCTAATTACTAATTATTCTAATTGACCTAATTGGGATTTGTTTAGAAATTAGAAATT
The DNA here is from genome assembly GCA_018817205.1 of Patescibacteria group bacterium. GTDB lineage: Bacteria > Patescibacteriota > Microgenomatia > Daviesbacterales > UBA10151 > UBA10151. Next base: position 6,612 of record JAHIUE010000068.1, read on the forward strand.
AGAAATTAGAAATTTTTTATCCCCCTACCATCTTCTTCAATAAATCCAAAGTTCGAGTCTGTCTTAAGGCATGCCTCAAATGCAATCTTGGTTCTTGAGTTTCAAACTGCGCTTTAACTTTGGCGTCCTGTATTTTATCAATTTCTGCTTTTAACTCATCATCGGTAATGGCAACATTTTCCATCCTGGCAATTTCCGCCAACCCCAACTCCATTCTGACATTTTTCTCCGCCTGCACCCTCCATTCATTTTTAAGTTGGTCCAAAGTTTTACCCTGACCTTTTAGATAATCCTCAAGTAAAAGTCCCATATCGGCAACCCGCCTTTGAAGAGAAACCAGCATTCTGTTTAATTCGTCGGTAATTAAAATTTCCGGCAATTCTACGGTGGTAATTTTTTCTACCTCCTGCAAAATAGCCTCTTCAAAATCCAATTCGTTATTGTAAGAAACATTTGATTCCAAATCTTTTCTGATTTTACCTTTAAGGTCGGTTATTGAAAGTGCTCCCATTGCCCTGGCGAATTCATCGTTTGGTACATCAGCTTGCCCGTTTGTAGGAGTTACTTGAGTTTGACCAGGTTGGAAATTGATTGATCCTGTCTGACCCGGCTGATTTTGTGTTACTGAAGGCCCGCCTAGACCGCCGCTGGGCGAGGCTGGCTGTTTCGTTTTCCATCTTTTATAAAGATCGTCTATCGCTTTATTTACTTCCTCATCTGTCACAGATTTTGATGCCGGCCTTACAACTTTAATGGCTTTGTAATTTCCTACACTTATCTGTGGTCTGTTAGTAATAGTTGCTTTATATTGCAACTGAGTCCCTTTAACAAAAGAGGTTAAATCGTATTTCGGGTAATCAATAGGGACAATGTCAGTGCCTTTTAATGCCTCAATTAAAAATTGCGGCATGGCCACTTTTAATACCTCATCCTGGAGCTTGATACCTAAATTTTGTTCTGCCATAGCTAAGGGGGCGGCACCTTTTCTAAATCCGGGAAGCTCTATATCGGCTGCCATTTTTTGTAATGTAGCATCCCAGGTTGCTTGTAGATCTGTCCAAGGCGCTGTAATAGTAATTTCAACTATGCTTTTAGGCTGTTTAATTATATTTTTTGCAATCATGTGTAACGTAATTTAACAGAAAACCAGCTTAAAATCAATCGGAAAGCTCTATCATCTTAATCAATTCTTTCAAAGAAACAAATTTTGTCTCCTTTTCCGACCTCTTTTTGACCTCTAATTTATCTTGGGTTTTTTTGGAAACTACTACCCTGAAAGGAATACCAATCAAATCCGCATCTGCAAACTTTACCCCGGCCGAAACATCCGACCTATCATCATAAAGCACCTCAATCCCTTCTGTCCTTCGACTTCGCTCAGGATCTTCGACTTGCAACAATTTATAAATTTTTTCTGCTTCATCCATAACTTTCTTATCTTCTAAATCCAACCCTACCAGATGAATTTGAAATGGTGCTACAGATTCCGGCCAGATAATGCCTTGCCCGTCATGGAAAACTTCAACTATTGCCCCCATACAGCGGGAAATTCCCAAACCATAGCAGCCGGCAGAAACAATTTTTTTCTCACCATTTTTATCGGTAAAGTACAGATTAAAAACTTCAGCATATGACCTTTTTAAAGGAAAGATATTTCCTACTTCAATAGCCCTTTTTTCCTGCAGGCCACCACCGCATTCAAGGCATTTTTTATCCTGGACAAGCTCTTTGTTGATAACACTACTGCACTTCTCGCAAACAAATATGGTATCTTCGCCGGAAGGTGTCATCACCTGAAATTCTTCCGAAAGATCCGAAAATGTTCCACCCCCTGCTTTGGTTTTTAAAACATCAAGTCCTATTTTTTTGAAAATCTTAATATAAACTGCCCTGACTTTTTCATAATACGCATCCCTGTCTTCATCTGAGACATGGAAAGAGTACAAATCCTTCATTAAAAATTCCCGCCCGCGAAGTAATCCTGCCTTTGCTCGAGGTTCGTTTCTAAATTTCATCTGGATCTGGTAAAGACAAAGCGGCAAATCTTTGTAGGATTTGACATACTCGGAAAGCAGGGGATAAATTATTTCCTCATGCGATGGGCCTAAAACAACATCTTCCAATTTGTACAATACATCAAAACTTTTTAACCTTCCTGTTTTCGCCCAATTAGCTTTCGGGTGAAGTACCGGCATGAGCATTTCCTGCCCGCCTATTTTATCCATTTCCTCCCGGACAATATCGGAAATTTTATCAAGAACCCTCCATCCCAAAGGTAAATATGTATATACCCCAGCCATTTCCTGATGAATAAACCCTGCCCTAACCAAAAGTTGCTGGTTAATCGACTCGGCACCAGATGGAGCTTTCTTTAAAGTTTTCGGAAAAAGTAGCGAATATTTCACTAATTCTATTGTATCACGGAAACAGTTTGCGGATGTCGGAGTAAGTTATTAGGCCAATTTAGACCTGTGGGTTAAAATGTTAGCCCAAGTCAACATATCTTCAGCCCATTCATAGTTTAATTTCGGATTATTTTTTAAAACTGAAAACGAGTTTTTGAATAATTGATATGTCTTTTCAAAACGTGGATTTCTTGGTGAATTTTCCAATTCTTTAAGATATCCTGCGGTTTCTTCCAGAAACTGTGAAATTCTGATCTGCTTTCCTTCCATCGCCCATCTGGAAATCCTACCCAAATTTACGGCAATATTCAATGTCAATTCTCTCGCATTCATAAATTTATCCCCAATAATTTTGATGCAATTTTCTTTATTTTATCTCTTATTTCCTGCGAGAGCACCTCCCGACTATTATTACCCTGATTAGGCCTGATGTTTATCATTGAATCAAAATCAATTTCCTCTGTTTCTAGATCAATTCCTCCACCCCAAAGATCATTTTGTTTTGAATCATTTTTCAAAAGAAGCTGCTCGCCGTCTACATGTCTTGTTCCGCCGGCTGTCATAATTTCTCGGGAAATATCGACTACAATTTTTATGTATCCATCCAGATCTTCTGATATTTTTTTGAGATTTGCCTGGTCTATTTTGGATCCAATTAGCTTAAGCATTGCAGTTAGTTTAACATATCACGGAAACAGTTTGCGGATGTCGGAATAGGTTATTAGAATAATCAAACCCATCAGAATCAGAAAACCTATCTGATGAACCATTCTTTCAACATCCGCTTTGACTTTTTTGCGAGTTACAGCTTCAATTGTCAAAAACAGCAGTCTCCCTCCGTCTAGCGCGGGTATTGGCAGAATATTAAATATAGCCAAAGTTAAAGAGATTATCCCTACAAACCAAAGGTACGGCAAAACAGCTATCCATCCTAAAGATAGAATGTCATTGGTAATAACAGCCAAACCCACCGGACCGGAAATTGATTCTGAAGCCTGTCCGAAACCTTCACTGAAAAGTTGACCGGATAATGTTCCTAGCCCGTAAAACGTAAGTCTTGTCAAATCCCAACTATAACTTATTCCGGAAAACATCTTTTCCTGTAGAGTTAAATACTGTTTAAATGGAATTGGTGAAAATATTACTCCTATTAGAAAATCCCCGTTATCCGCTTTTTTGGGAATCACATCAACAGATCTTATATTTTTGCCGTCAATATCGGACAAGGTTAGCGCAACTGCTTCGCCTTTTTTCTCTTGTATAAGTTTTCTGGCCATATCAATATCGGATATTTTTTGATTATCTATCTTAAACAATTTCTCTCCGCTTCTTACTCCGGCGCTTTGAGCGGGAAATCCTTCTTGAGTCCGTAAAATATATACGGCCTGCTCCGGTACGGGATAAATGATCCTAAAATTTTGCGAGATAATCACAATATAGAAAAGTGCCCAGGCAAGAACTAGATTCATCGAAACTCCTGCAAGCACTACCAATATTCTTTGCCAAACGGTTTTTGCCCGAAAATCCCTGCTTTTTTTATCGATAGTCATCATATCCACTTCGTCTTCGCCCATTAATCTGACAAATCCCCCAAAAGGGAGCCAGTTCATGGAATATATAGTCTCGCCGATTTTTTTACCCCAAGCACGGGGAGGAATGCCAAATCCAAATTCTTCAACCTTAATGCCAAATTTTTTAGCCACTAAAAAGTGTCCAAACTCATGGACAAGAACAAGAATTAATAAGGTAATTACAAAGACGATAATCGAGAAAAACATTTATATTTGCGTCAGTTCTTCTTCTTTAGCTTTCCCCAGATTTTCAATTTCAAGGATTTTTTTATCTACCAGTTCCTGCAAAATCTTTTCCCTTCTGAAAAACTCATCCTCCCCAAAAACGCTTTCTTCCTGGTCTTTTTTCCATTCATTTCTGAAATCATGCCTTATTTGCCTGATTGAAACATTTGCCTCTTCTGTTTTTTGGTGTAAAAGTTTAATAAATTCCTCCCGTCTTTCGGCAGTGAGCGGAGGTATAGGCAAACGGATCAGCGTTCCTTCATTGGAGGGATTCAAACCCAAATTTGCTTCCTGAATACTCTTAATGACTTTATCCAAAATTGTCGCATCCCAGACTTGAACTGTTAAAAGGGTGGGTTGGGGAGCGGAAATATTCCCAACTTCATTAAGTTTCATTTTGGAACCATAAACCTCAACAGAAATATTTTCTATCAGAGCTGGGTTTGCCCGACCGGCACGGATCCCGGCAATCTCCATCTTAAAATGATGAAGAGCCGCATCTATTTTTTGATTTGGTTCTGTTAATACCGGATCCATTATTCCCCTAATGCTATTCTTTCAAATCTTCCGACTTGAATATTCTCACCTAATTTCCCTATTACCCCCTTGATTAATTGATCTACTGTCAGGGAATTATCCCTTATATATTCTTGGGACAAAAGATCCTCAACCGAAGATGGTTTCATTGAAGCAATTTGTAAAACCAGTTCATGGGCCAGATTTTTAAAATCGTCTGTCTTTGCCACAAAATCAGTCTCACAAAGAAGTTCAACCAAAACTCCAACCTTGCCAGAGTGGGAATAAACTTCCACTAATCCGGCTTTGACTTCCCTGCCGGATTTTGATTTGGCCCTGTCAAAACCTTTCTCTTTTAACCACTGCTTGGCTTTTGACATATCTCCATTAGATTCTTTAAGGGCTTCTTTGCAGTCGGCAATCCCTGCTCCTGTTTGTTCTCTTAGTTTTTTTATCAAGTTTAAGTCCATTATTTTACAACTCTTTCAAAATCTTTAACTGTTTCTTTTTCTACTTTTTCCTCTGCTTCTGCCACTTCTTCCGTTAAAGTTGTTTCTTCTGCGGCTTTTACCTTAGCAGCCTTTTCTTCTTTTTCTTTCGATTTTGCAGCCACTTTGCCTGCCTCCTTTTTACCCTCGCCATAAGCATTGGCAATTGCTGTTACCAGTATTGTAATAGATTTTATGGCATCATCGTTACCGGGTATTGGGTGATCAATTTGTGTAGGATCACAGTTTGAATCTGCAAGCGCCACAACCGGGATACCTAACCTTATTGCTTCCCTCACAGCAATGTTTTCCGAAACCGCATCTGTGACAAAAATTGCATCAGGCAAACCTTCCAGATCCAAAACACCGGAAAAATCTTTTTCCAGTTTTTCCATTTTTCTGTTCAGTAAAAGCTGTTCTTTTTTTGTGTATTTTGAAAGCTCACCTTTTTCTTTTTGGATTTTAAAATCTTTTAGAAGTTTAATATTTTTCTTTATTTCTTCGTGGTTTGTTAAAAAACCACCCATCCAACGCTCAATTAAATACGGGGCTTGCAACTGTTTTGCCAATCCTTCGACAATAGGCCTTGCCTGCTTTTTTGTTCCCACAAATAGCAAAACTTTCCCACTTTGGCCCAGATTGTAAACAAATTCGCAGGCTTCCTTTAAAAGTTCATCCGATTTTGTTAAATCAATTACGGAAACCCCGTCTTTTGCCCCATAAATATATGGCCGCATCCGCGGATGGCCGCGGCGAACCTGGTGTCCAAAATGAACACCTGCTTCTAAAAGTTCCTGTAATGTAGGAAGTTTGTACATAGTCTCTTAACCTCCTCATAGTCTGTAGTATCAGAGACTTAACCGCAATCATGAAAACTGATTGTGGTTAAACTATGAGTGTGTAATGCGGACATTTTAACAAGATCTCTAAAATAAAGCAAGGCTATCTTGAAATTAAAACCTATAGATAGTATAATCCCTGAAAAATATGCCAAGTCCAGAAACTATAAAAGCTAAGCTAACCCAATTACCGGTCCTTTCCGAGTTGCAAAAACCAAGCCGTTATATGTCTGATAGAGAAACAACGGTATGGGAACGTAACGAAAAAGGCGGTCATTTCCATTTTTATTGCATTGAAGCATGGCTTTGGAATCCAAAAACTGGTGACAATATACCAGCCATAGGCTATACTCTCTCTGTTACTGGTACAGACAAAAGCAAAGCGGCGCTCGCCGCAGATTTTATTGCAGTCTTAGGTGAACCAAAGCGTAATCTAAGAAGAGAGATGAGAGAGGCTATGGTTAAAAAAGGCATATTTAGAATGGGAAAAAATATTGCTTATTTTCAATGGCTCCAGCCAAAAGATAAGAGTATTGAAAACGATCCTTCATTTGCAATCCTTGCGGAAAATTATGTTGAGGCATTCATGATGGATATGGTGCCAAAAGATAGTGGGCCGACACTACCAAAACATCGCAATACATTGCCACCGATGTAAAAAACCTCTTTATGTCTTGAGGTCTCTTATCTTTCTAAAGTAATAAATTTGTATTTTAGGCCGCCGCTTTCATGGCTTTCTTCAAAAACAACTTTTTTAAAATCCGAATAATCGGGGAAAAAGGTGTCGGCTGAAGGGTTGCCTTCTACTATGGTTAAATATAATTTATCGGCAAGTGGCATGGCCTCTTTGTAAATCTGCCCGCCGCCGATAACAAAAACTTCATCTTCGCCTTGAATCTGTTGGAGAGCTTCTTCAAGCGAATGAACAACTGTTATACCCTTCTCAGAAAAATTTTTATCCCGGGTAATTATTATGTTCAACCTATTTGGTAATGGGTAACCAATTGACTCAAAAGTTTTCCTGCCCATGATGATTGCATGACCTTCTGTTAACTTTTTGAACCTTTTTAAATCTTCGGGAATTTTATAGATAAGTTCATTATCTTTACCTAAAGCCCTGTTTTTGGAAGCAATTGCCGCAATTATACTTAGTTTCATAATTTAAAATTTATAATTCATAATTCAGAATGTTTTAGAATTTAGAATTACTTTTGGTATTTAATATTATAGTCGAAATAATCTTTTTAATCTCGGTGCATTCCTGAATGAGATTATCAATCTCTGCAAGTTTATCTTTATTAATTTCTTTTAGTAAAGCGAGCCAATACAATGTTTCTGATGCTGATTTCAGTGCAATCTGGAAGTAATTGATAAACTCTTTTCTAGAGGTACTATTTCCGCCTTCTACAATATTTGCTCCAATTGAAGTTCCACAACGCACCAATTGATCCAGTAAAGGCCAGTTTATTCTTTTATTCCTTAGAGATTCCGATAACCTTAGGATGATAAGAGCAAAGTTAAAACATCTTCTCTTAAATTCTTGTTTAAAAAGATCTCTTTTTTTCTTCAATTCTAGATTCATAATTTAATTCTGAATTCTAGACTCTGAATTCTTAATTCTTTTTGTGCTTGTCATAATATCCTCCTGCAACCGTTAATTCTGCCTTAATCGCGGGATGCGGATCATAATTTTCCAAAGTCACCATTTCAGGCTTAAAATCATCAATTGTTTTCAAACCGGGGTCTATTTTTATGATTGGAAAAGGTCTTGGCTTTCTTTTGATTTGTTCCTTGACCTGATCCAGGTGATTTTCATAAATATGGACATCGCCAAATACATGAATAAATTCCCCAGGTTCATAACCTGTAATCTTGGCTAAAATCAAAGTCAGTAAAGCATAACTTGCAATATTAAAAGGTACACCCAAAAATATATCACAGCTCCTGTGATAAAGCTGTAAGGATAATTTGCCCCCTCTTTGGTTTATTTGAAACATATTATGGCAAATGGGAAAGTAAGAAGTATCTTCTTTTTTTGCCATAC
>JAHIUE010000069.1 GCA_018817205.1 Patescibacteria group bacterium
TATTTAATTTTTTATGAGGAAAATTCTAAATTGGAAATTAAGAGGGATTCAAAATTCGGGGGAGATATAACTTATACCAATTATGCGGATCTGGAAAAAGATTATGCGGATAAAAAACTTCATCCTATGGATTTAAAAAATGCAGTTGCAGAATGGTTAATTGCCAAACTTGAACCGGCAAGAAAATATTTTGAAGATCCCAAAAGAAAATCCGCTCTGGAAGAAATTGAAAAATTAACTTTGGGTAATTCTGCCCACAACTAAAATAGCTCCTCCAACAACAGCTGATAATCCACACATACCTGCAGTAGTAGCAATCATTCCTTCATGCAATTTTAACGCTGCAGGGTTATTTGCAAGTACCTCCATTGGTACTCCACTTACAATTGATCCCGCCACTAGTGTAGTTTCACCAAATGCCGCAACTGCTGCCGCCATCACAAGACTTGTTCCTATACCCACAGCAACAATCTTTTTGATAGACCACCTCTCTGAAACGCAACCATTAATGATAGCTTCTTTACCCGAACCTGTTGTTTCAAGACGCTGTTTGCCAATCCGTCTCTCTCTCATATGAATTATTTTTACACTTTAAACACCTTCTGTCAAATTAGCTTTGCGAGAGCTTTGTAAGGTCGGACATTGTAAATTTAATTTGACAGCAGAGTCAATTTATCTGATACTTAACAAATAATGTATTCGCCAAAGTTTAAAATTTTCTGGATAATTTTATCCGTTATTGCCGGACTGGCAATTATCCTTTTCTCCCTTTTTCCTCTTTTAAGCGGTTTTTGATACAATTCCTGCATGGATCTTAAAAGCCCTTTGCAGTATCTTGCCGGCGTTGGCCCCAAAATGGCCAACAAACTCAAGCGGCTGGAGCTTTTTACGGTTGAGAATTTAATCTATCATTTTCCTTTCAGGTATGATGATTTCTCCAATACCACTTCGGCGCTGGAAGCAAAAGTAGGAGAACAAGTGACGTTGCAAGGGGAAATCTGGTCCATTCAAAATATTTATACCCGGTCAAGAAAGATTATCACCAAAGCCATATTTAATGATGGCAGCGCACCTTTGGAGCTAGCTTGGTTTAACTCTCCCTGGCTGACCAAGCAAATACTAGTTGGCGACAAACTACAGGTTGCAGGCAAAATCAGCAAGTACAAATCTAAATTATCAATAATTGCCCCAAAATGGGAAAAAATAGACAGTCTTCAGCCATCAGCTATCAGTCTTCAGACTTTACATACGGGAAGATTAGTACCGATTTATCCTGAAACAGAAGGAATTAGTTCAAAATGGTTGCGCACCAAAATATCTCTCCTGCTACCCAAATTTTTACATGAAATTGTCGACCCGTTGCCTGATGAAATCCGTGGGGAGATGATGTCACTTGATAAGGCTTTAACCCAAATCCATTTCCCCAAAAATTGGCAGAGAGCAGAAAAAGCACGGGAAAGATTAGGGTTTGATGAATTATTCTTCGTGTCTTTGGCCACCCAAAAAGCCAGAATGGAATGGAGTAAAAAACCCTTGACCAAACCTTTAAAAATCAAATTAGATAAATTGGATCAATTTGTCAACAAACTTCCATTCAAACTTACCCAAGCCCAGCAGAAAGTTATCAAGGAAATGATTGGGGATTTTAAGAAAAATCAACCCATGAACAGACTAATGCAGGGGGAGGTAGGTTCGGGAAAAACAGTAGTTGCTGCTGTTGCCACCTATATTGTCTACTTAAATAATCTCAAAACATTATTCATGGCTCCTACTGAAATTTTGGCATTTCAGCATTTTGAAACACTTCAAAAACTTCTCAAACCTTACGGTCTAACAGTAGGAATTTATACCGGAAGCAAAAAAAATAAAGAAGGAGATGTGCTAGTCGGCACCCATGCATTGTTGTCTAAAAATTTAAACACACAAGATATTGGGCTTATTGTAATAGACGAGCAACAACGTTTTGGAGTAGAACAGAGAACGCTTCTTCGAAAAAAAGCCAAAGTACCCCATTTCTTAACTATGACAGCCACCCCAATTCCAAGGACAGTGGCACTGACTTTATACGGCGATTTGGACATGTCAATAATTGACGAGATGCCCACGGGGAGGCAAAAAGTTAAAACCCATCTTGTCCCTGAAAACAAAAGAAAGGATTCTTACGCCTTTTTAGCCAAAAAGGTTAACGAGGGAGACCAAGTTTATATAATCGCACCTTTAATTGAACCTTCTGAAACTTTAACTACGGTCAAGGCGGCCAAAGAAGAATTCGAAAAACTTAAAAGGATCTTCCCCAACCTTAAACTGGACCTGTTGCACGGCAGAATGAAAGGATCAGACAAAGATAAAATCATCAGAGATTTCCGATCCGGAAAAACCCAAATTCTCGTTTCTACCTCTGTTGTTGAAGTCGGCATGGACAATCCAAACGCAACCATCATTGTTATTGAAGGGGCGGAGCGTTTTGGTTTGGCCCAACTCCACCAACTGCGGGGAAGAGTAGGGAGAGGGACTAAACAATCCTACTGCTTACTTTATACATCGGATCCTTCAAATAGAGAGGCACAAAGATTAAAATATCTGGAAACTACTTTTGACGGATTAAAACTTGCCGAACTGGATTTAAAAATTCGAGGAGGCGGAGAAATCTTCGGGGCAAAACAATCCGGCAGGTTTGAATTTAAAATAGCCTCTTTTTCCAACCTTAAGCTCTTAGAAACAACTAGACATGCAGCTTCGAAATTACTACGCAGCAATCCCGCTCTTGACAAATACCCGAGACTCAAGGCAAAATTACAGGATATTGCATCAAATGTGATGCCTGACTAACTAATATGCCTGGAGAACCAAAAAGAAGACATTCTAAAGCAAGAAAAAGGACAAGAAGAGCTGCCATTAAATTGGCTGTAAATTTCGTGCTCTGCAAAAACTGCGGCAAACCTACCAAACCACACATAGTCTGTGCAGACTGCGGTTTTTATGCAGGAAAGGCAGTTTCCAAGCCAAAAGTTCAGGTCGTAAAGACATGAAGAAAAAAAACGACCCAAGGCACCTCAAAAGAGCCAAACTGTTAAAAATAATTTTCTCCTGGCAATTCAGATCCGAAAAAAAGCCAGCTAAATGTGCCCAAAACATAATCGCTAACTTGCCAAAAATCGACAGGTTAATCGAAAAATCGGCTCCAGATAGACCAATCAAACAAATAAACAGGGTTGACTTGTCTATCTTGCGTTTGGCAATATATGAATTAGTGGTGGAAAAGGAAACCCCTTTAAAAGTTGTCATTGATGAAGCAGTTGAGTTGGGAAAAGAGTACGGGTCAGATTCATCGGCAAGTTTTATTAACGGCGCTTTAGGAAAATTAGTAGAAATAAAACATTTAAAAACATGAATCAGGAAGCACAAATAATTCAAGCAATTGCAGAACATTTAGCTCTTTCTACGGAAGATTTGGATAGACACTCTCTTTTGCGGGAAGATTTGAATTTAGGTCCGGTTGAACTAAATGATTTGCTTTCTGATTTATCGCAAAAGTTTAATGTAAGCTTTAACAGTGAGGATATGGAACGCTTAAGAAAAGTTGACGATCTAATCGTATTGGTAGAAGATAATTTAATTGATTAATGTTAAATGATTTTACGCTACTTCTGCAAACATTAAATATAAGATTTCAAGACCCCAGGATATTGCAACAAGCATTTATCCATAGATCTTATTTAAATGAGGTCAAATCCGAACAGTTTTCCAATGAGAGACTGGAATTTTTGGGGGATTCCGTCCTTTCTTTGGTTGTTTCAAATAATCTTTTCAACTTAAGGCAAAAGGATGCGGAAGGAGATTTGACTAACCTCCGGGCCCATATAGTCAAGACAGAATCTCTTGCTCAAGCCGCAAAAAAGCTTAATTTGGGAGAATATTTGAAATTATCCAAAGGGGAAGAAATATCCGGAGGAAGAAGCAATCCACAGCTTCTGGCAAATACTTACGAGGCCTTCTTAGGTGCAATTTATCTGGATCAAGGATTAGAAGTTGCTACAAAAATCGTCAGCAATACATTATTATGCTTTTTTGAGAAAGAATTAAGGATGGGCCCGCCTAAGGATGCAAAGTCATCCCTGCAGGAAACAGTCCAGCAAAAATTTAAGGTATCCCCTCATTATAAAATTATCGAAACAAAGGGACCTGATCATGCCAAAAAATTCAAAGTAGCGGTATATGTACAGGGAAAAGAAATGGGTAGAGGTCAAGGAAATAGCAAACAAATCGCAGAAGAGCAAGCAGCCATGACAGCATTAAAAGAGTTGACTTAAGATCGCATCCTACTATATACTTAACCACATGTTAAAAATCAGATTGATGAGAATTGGGGCAAAGAAGAAACCATTTTACAGAGTGGTAGCCGTAGACGAACACGCCAAAAGAACAGGGGCATATTTAGAACTTTTAGGCACTTATAACCCTTTGACCGAGCCCAAAGAAATTAAGCTAAAACAAGACAGGATTGATCATTGGATTAAACAAGGAGCCCAAATGTCTACCGGGTTTTTGCGTATTATCGGCAAAGCACCGCAAAGACCACCGAGAAAACCCAAAAAATCCCACGCCGCTGAAGCTCCGCGGGACAAGGAGAAAAAGAGCGAAGAGCCGTCAGTCGTCAGTCCTCAGTCATCCGAGAAAAAAGAAGAAAAAATAGAAACAAAAACAGAGAAAACAGGAGTGTCAGAACCGGCGGCAGAAGAAAAATCAATAGAAGAAAACCCCGAAGTGCAACCAGAGAAAATAATCGAAGAAGAACAAGCAGTAGAAACCGTTGCAGAAAAGAAAGAGGTACCGAATGAAGGATCTGCTTAATTTTATTGTTACCAACCTGGTTACTAAACCCGAATCCGTTTCCATTGACGAACAAAAGGATAACGGTAACATCAACTTAAACTTAACCGTTGACCCATCTGATATGGGTCTTATCATCGGTAAAAGCGGACAAACCATCAGAGCCATCCGCCGACTCTTAACTGTCCGCGCGATTGCCGAGAATCTAAGAGTAAATTTGCAACTCGTAGAACCTGTGTCTTCTCAATGAAAATTTCTATTGTTACTCTGTTTCCCGAAGTTTTTGAACCCATCTTAAGTTCTTCTATTTTAAAACGAGCTCAAGAAAAAGGTTTAGTAAAGTTTGAACTTATAAATTTACGGGATTTTGGAGAAGGTAAGCACAAAATTGTGGACGGACGACCTTATGGCGGGGGAGCGGGAATGATTCTCCGGGCGGATATCCTGGCAAAGGCCATCAAAAAATTGAAAACCCAGAAAGTTATCTTAACTTCAGCTGCAGGAAAAACCTATACGCAAGCTATGGCCAAAAAATTCTCCAAACTAAAATCTTTTACTATTGTTTGCGGGCATTACGAAGGAATGGACCAAAGGTTTATTGATAAATATGCGGATGAAGAAATTTCCATAGGGGATTATGTTTTAACAGGAGGGGAAATTCCGGCAATGACAATCATTGATTCGATTATCCGCTTAATTCCCGGAGTCTTAAAAAAGAAAGAGGCCACAAAAGAGGAAAGTTTTTCCGAAGGGCTATTGGAATATCCCCACTATACAAGACCGGAAGAGTTCGAGGAATTAAAAGTGCCAAAAATTTTACTTTCCGGCAACCATGCCAAAATAGCCAAATGGAGAAAAACAAAATCTTTGGAAAAAACCAAAAAAATCAGGCCTGATTTGTTAAACAAATCTGCGGATACGAGATAAAAGATTTGTCACAAATCTAAGTTTACCTTGAATATGAATTCTGTTTTGCTCTCTGACTTCCGCTTCTTCTATCAAATGTCTTGCTCGCCCAATAACACATGCAAAATTGAACTGTTCTTCTAGACTCATTTTAGCCCTCCACGCTGCTTGTTCCTCCGGAGTAAAAGCAGCCCACATTGCATTTAGCAATATTGCTTCATCATCCAATCCCGATTTGCTTCCCTTAAATGTGGGCTTATATTTTTCCTGATGTTGCTCTTGTCTAGCCATCCTTAAAATTATACCATTATATTAAAACAAGCATCACAAATTATGATGCGGCCGTATATTATTTTGTTATTTATGGTATTGTTGGTTTATGTGGGTAAAAAAGAATTCATTAAGCTACTTTATACTTCTTGCTTTAGAGAAAACAGTTGATGGTTATATTAGATTCGAAGACTTCGCTTATCATGCTTACCGTTATCGCTGGGGGATACCTAAACTAAAACAATCAGAGTTTTCTCAAGCTCTCAAAAGACTCCGGGAAAGAGGATTAGTAACAAAAGATATTACTAATACTAATGAAATAATCTTAAAGCTCACAGATCTTGGTAGAGAAGTACTAGGTCACGAAACTGAAGAGGAATGGGATGGAAAATGGAGAATTGTGATTTTTGATATTCCAGAAGAAAAAAGAATTATTAGAAATCTATTTAGAAGAAGACTAAAGGGATGGGGTTTTAAAAAATGGCAACAAAGTGTTTGGATTACTAAAAAGAATGTTTCAAGAAAGATAAGACTTTTGATTCATGATCTGAAGATAGAAGATTGGATCGCTGTCATCGAATCAGAGGACACCTCAATTGGTAACAGACTGTTGGACGGCCGTATAACATGATGTTATAACAAGAGATAATTATTATCATATAAATCATGTATAAATTCTTGAGAAATCAAATATCAAAGTCTGTCTACTCAAAAGGATTAGATTTACCGCGCGGAGCTATTGCCGTATCTGGGGAAATAGGAGTTTCTCCAACAACTCTAGCCATAGTAGCCAAAAGTTCTTCGTCTTTTTGAGACAACTCCGGCAAAGAAGAATCCGTTGTTCCAAAAGTTTGCGGCAAGCTGGAATATAAAACTTGAACTATTAAACTCACATCAACAACTTGGGAGAATTGGCCGGATGAAACATCAATCTTTTTGATTTTCATCAGACGCGTAGAGTTTTCCAACTCATTGATGAAGACCGGCAATAAAACCTTGGTTCCGTTCATTTCCATTTTAACTTCATAACTTTCTATATTACTTAATTTACTGGTAGAACCGCTTAAGGAAATTGATGAAATACTGAAACCTGTTTGGCCAGCCAATTGTTGAAGCAAACCTAAAATATTGCTGAAATCTTTTTCCGAAGGAAGAGCATTTAGGGCAAATCCGACTTTGGTGGATAAATCTTCTGCATCTAAACTTTCTAAAGCTAAAACTTTAGTTTCCAAAAAATCTGATTTGGAAATTAGGCTACCGGCTTCTTTTTGATTACTGATTAATTTTGCGGTCTGGGGATATATTGCAAACAAAATCAAAAATATGCTTGATAAAGCAACTGCAGCCGGGAAAATATACAGTTTATAAGTTTGATAAAACTTAACAAGGTTTTCTTTTTTCATGGCTGAACCTTCAGGCTAATTCTATAAAAATTATCTTTGCCGCGGTTTAGACTTTCTATTGAAACTTTCTTAATTTTTCCCTCGTTACTTTCCTTAAGAGTTAAGTTGTTTATTAAAGCATCCAAACTTTCATAATCCGGCGCCGACAAACTAAGGATTGTCTCTCCTCTTTGATCGACTCCCACCAAGTTAACTATAACAGCAGGAGGGATTAATTTATCAATCAAAGTGTACATTGCAGATTGCTTTGACGAAACTCCTGCGTATTGATTTATCACCGTTAATCTGTTTTTTAAAACAAACAAAGAGACTTGGGTACTTTTTAAATCCGAAACCTTTTGTTGGGCCGAAGCAAGCTTGATTTGATAATTTTTAATATTTTGGTTTTGTAAAATCCTTAAAGCTACTGTTAACGAACTTAAAAAAAACATTACCAAAATAACTGTTACCCCTATCGTCTGTATTTGATAAAACCTTGTTCGCTTCAACTGTTGTATTCTAATTTCGGGTGGAAGTAAATTTATATCAATTTTCATAGCTTATTAATCTAATCCTCTCTTTGGGCAAGTCCTACGGCAACCGAATAAGACGAAGCATTTTGAGCCAGTTTCAAAACCGCATCTTTTTCCTTTGCTATAGAATACCAGGGGTCAGCTTCCTGAACCTCCAACCCCAAGGCATTGGCAAGATAGATTATCAGCCCTTGCATTTTTGCCCCGCCGCCTGATAGAACCACCCTTTTGATGGAGTTTTGCGGATATTTGGCACTAAAAGCTTGAATCACCCTACGTGCTTCGCCGGCAATAATATCTACTACCGGTTTTAACGCCTCAAACAATTTTCCTTCCAACTGGTCTTCCACCAAACCGTAAACCTTTTTGTATTGTTCTGCTTGACTAAGTTCGAAATTAAAATGTTGGGCCAAAGCCCGGGTTAAAGCCATCCCTCCGGTAGATATAGAACGAGTCAGCCAAATAAGCCCTTTGGAAACCGCCGCAAAATCAGTGGTGGTAGTACCCATCTGCATAATCAAAGTACTGGGAGAAAAAGGATTATTTCCTACCAAAGATCTGGTGATAGCTATTATCTCCGTTTCTAAAGCTCTGGGATGAAGCCCGGCCATCTCCAAAACCTTAATATATTTTGAAACCACATGCTTGGGTGAAGCAATTACCAATGCCACTGTTTTAGCGTTACCTGTTTTATTTTCCGATCTCACCAAAACTTGCCAATTTAAATTAACATCAGCGAGTGACATAGGAATAAATTCTTCGGCAGCATAATTTATGGCTGATGCAAGCTCGTTATCGGTAAGGTAAGGCAAATCATCAATCACGCGGGTAAATACCCTTGACTCCGGTAAAGCTACCGCCACTTCTTTTTGTTCAATCTTGGTGGATTGAAAAAGCTGTTTGATGGAATTTGCTAAAACCTCTAAATCCGCATCGGTGTCAGAGGCCATTCCCGGTTTCGGTGTAGGAATAGAGCCTAAGGAAATAAGTTTAAATTGATCTTTGTCTTTTGACAGTGAGACTATTTTAATAGAAGAATTACCTATATCTAATCCTACTGTAATTTTTGCCATGGGCAGTAATATTATTGTAACATTATTTAACCTGATACGTTCCTTTTACTAAAGAATACGTTCCAGAAGGACCTGAAGTAAAAAGAATAGAGGCCAGTCCCGTCTCATAATCTATTATAGAGTTGTTGGTAATTTTTATTTTCCAGGCAGTTATTTCTTTAAATTGATTGTTATTGCCAGGATCAATAATTCCTTTGTCGGCATAAAAAACTCCTGTGTTTCCAATATTTCCTATAGTTATTGCACTGTTATTATTTATTCTTGAATCGTAAGTTGCCAGAAGCACTAAAATACTATTTCCTTCTCCGGTGCCTAAAAGCTTATTCTGATTACCCATTAAAGCTTGCCCGTCCATAACGATTATTCCCGAACCGGTCCCATAGGATGAATCTAATGTTAATGTATTGTTATTTCCCATGGTAATATTTCCGGTTATCCATATCGGAGTTTTCACCCTAACAATACATCCATTATCCAAAATAAGATCTCCAGTGTATTCGCCGGGTCCCCAGGCGATTTGCGAACCGCAAGTAGGCTGAGAGATTGGACCTGCTGCTGCAGCCTCAGATTTCCATCCTGTGATGTTTGCTTCGGATATGGGAAAGTTTTGAGGAGACGGATCCTCGGAGCCGGGATGACAGTTGGAGTTAGGACAAGAACTCCCTCCGACAATGGAGCTGGTAATCACCTGATAGTAAGCATCTCCTTCTACAATAAGATTGTCTATTGTATTCGCATGAGCATTCCCCTTAACTCTGGTGCCATTTCCCGAAAGCAAAGAATTTGTAATTCCGCCCATATATGCCTTAAAAATAAGGTCTCCTGAAAAAGTATTCCATTGAGGATTTCCTGTACTCCAGTTGGGCGACCATTTAGGTTGTCCATTTCCGTAGCTTTGAGCAAGATCATTTTGCCAGGACCAATAGTTGTTATCATCAGATAAAGTATCAATCATAATCCAGTAAGTTGTTCCTGCAGAAAGAGATGGATTAGTGGAAAAAGTAACATCTATCCAGCCATACTCGCTAGTAACCAAACTTGAGGAAAGAGTACCTATTGCGTATACAGTATTTTTTTTAGGCTTTCCGCCATCATCAGCCATAATTCTTACTGTTGCATCAGGTGGGGTGCCAAATTTTTTAATCTTTAAAGATACTTTCCTTATCTTATCAGTAACAGAAGGCTTAAAGCTTTGAGCAATATCCAATCTGTTTTGACCATCAATCGTCTTCCCGAATAAATAGTCTACACAATTTGATCCTTCACAATCTGTCTGCTGATCTGCTGTTGGAGGGATGCCTGCTGCCACCCAAGCATCACCGGTTATAGTATTCCCATTGCCCGTAATTATAGAACCGTTGGAATAAATTGTTCCTTTAATTGTATTATTATTGCCTAGCTCCAACCCACCTTCTCCCACTTGTATACCGTATACAAAAGCCACTCCAAGTCCTCTTGAGGCAGTTATTTGGACTGTCCTTTTAGCCCTAGGATCATCTTTATTAGGTATATGGCCTGTTGTCTGAATAACTTTAGTCGCGGCATCTGTAGAGGTAATGCTAACAGAATATGATCCGTCACCAAACGGAGTTTCTGATTCGCCGTTATAAGTTCCACCTGTTTTGTTCAGTGAAGCCAAAGCCTTATCAACCCCGGCTTCAGCTATTGCAATAGCTGATTCTGCTTGGTAAGAATACTGGGCATTCTGGAAATAAACTTGGGATCCGGCAATAATAAAAAGTACGGTAAAAAGAACTACACCTAAAGCCACAAAAATTAACAGCAGAATCTGCCCCGACTGGTTTATCGTAACGCCTAATCGGCTCTTAGTACATCGAATATTGGATTTCCGATAAACCATAAACCATAAACTAATTTAGTCATTTCTTAAATTTGCCTCCGAAGTTGCGGTATTTGTTACAAAAGTGGTGCCTGTTTTTTGTTTCAAGGTTAATGTAACTCTAATTTTAGTTGCCGCTTGTGGAGCAACTTCTTCTGAAGGGGCGACCGAATTAAAATACCTAAAAATTAAACTATCAACACTTGTAGAAAATACCCCATCTGACGCTTGGCGGGAACTTAAAGTATCAGGAAAAATTTTAAGATGCAGGATGGACTGATCTAAAAAGAAAATAAAGAAATCGTAAGTATCGGCAATAATATTATTAGAACTATCAGTAGCGGGCACTTTCAAAACAAGTTGGTTCTCACCGGATGTGTAAGTGGTAGAATCTACTGTATAGGAACTTGCAACTGCGTTCGATTGTTTAATGATTGACCTAACTTGCATGAGAGCATCGTTAATATTTAAGCCCGTACTAACCTGTGAAGACTGACTGGTGAAAAGGCTCGAACTATTCACTATAATCACAAGCAACAACACTCCTGCAACAGCCGCTATCCCCATTGCCACCAAAATTTCAATAAGCGTGAGTCCTTTCATTGATTTACCCCTCCTTCTCCAATCATAGTCTTCAAAGTTACATTTTGAGCTTTATTGTTATCCAGCCAGGAAACTACAACCGTAACCTGTTTAGCATACTCTCCGCTGGTGCAAATAGCAGGATCGCAATCTTCAACTGTTACCTCTCCCGTACCTTGGGATAGTAAACTTAACCGGCTGTCTGAAATAGAAGTGGTATCGTTTACCAAATTCGAGTAATTAATGGCCCGTTTGTCTTCGATCTGTTTAACTGCTATTTCCCTTGCCAGGCTTAAGTGTCTGGATTTAGTAATAAGCCCCAATGCATTTGGAATGCCGGCCAGAAGGTATACCATTAACCCAATTACCACAATAATCAATAAAGATTCAATTAGAGAAATCCCCTTCGACTCGCTCAGGGCATGGCCTTTTTCTCTCATTTGTTTATCTCGCCTACGGAAAAAATACCGTAGTCAAAATAAGGGGGCGCAACTTTAGCAATCTGGAATAATTTAATACTTCTTTGAGTTTGTCCGGCCGTACCAATGGAAATAAAAATCTTAGCCTGTGGCGGAATGGAACAATCCTTTCCGCAAGTCCCAACAGCCTGTACTGCAAACGGCTGACTGGTAGTATTATAAAGTAGCCTAGCAGTCAGCATCATCATATCAGAAGGTAGTGAATCTAGAGTTTTTTTACACTGGTATCCCTGTAAAGAATAATTAGCAGTACAAGTAACGCTCTCAAAATTACTCAATGAGCTTCTAGCTGCAGAATCCAGATACCATTTCTTAGATTTATATTGACCCGCTTCGTAATAAACCAAGGTTAATTCTAATGCGGCTTTATCACTGGCCGAATTTCCCCAATAAACATCCAAAGTATTTTGAGTATAATATACTTGCGGAGGATTGGTTGTTGAATTATAGTCGGCCAGCCAGACATGGGCAGTTTGTTCTTTGGACAAAGGCGGAAATTCTAAAGCTTCCTGCCTGACAGCTTCGGGGACTGCCGGAATTAAATCACCTCCGGTTACTTTGGCGCTGGATTGATTTTCCGTAAAAGTCACATTAACGTTACCGCTTGTACTCAAGGCTTGCTCTATCCCTGCCTCGGCAGCAGAAAAGGCCCTACTCGATTCTTCAATTTTGGTAGAGGTGGAGATGTCTGAAAGAGACCTCTGAACCACTGAAATACCAATGGCCAGGGCCACCGTCATAACTAAAATCAAGATAAGCACAACCTGTCCCGCCTGGCGGACGGGTAAACCTTTTTGTTTTTTCATACTTTCATCTTAGCCCTATACTAGTCGTAAATTCAACCGGATCAATCTGGCCAGTAATTGCCGCCGGCGCTCCAACTCCGGGGCCTAAAGTAAACGTTACAGTCACGCTGTTTTTAAATCCTGGTTGTGGTTCAGGAGTAAATGAACCATTATTAACCGAGACTCCTGATTGAGGATTAGTATCAGTTAAAACGCTGGGGTTAACCATTGGATCCGTGCAAACATTATCTGTAAACGTTTTAATATCTGAAGGAGTAGGCGCAGGAGAGTTCTGAACACAGGGAGTAGACGGATCTGGTTGAGGATAATCCTCTTGAATTTGACCATTTTGAGTTTCGCTTGGAGTCATAAATTTATATCTAGTGTAACAACCGTTTTTAACTACCACTAAAGTATTTTTGTCAAGGCAAACTACTTTATCTGCTTCTCTGATGGTTTTATCCATATTTTCCAAAACCGCCTGGCCGTTTTGCTTAATAACCGCCAGTATCTGTGATTTATTGCTGCCTTTTAAGGTATTAACAAAAATTGCCGCGAGTATCGTCCCCATAATGGCAACTATGGCAATAACTACCAAAATTTCAACAAGCGTGAATCCTTTAGCTTTAATCATAGTTTTCTCAAAATTGTCATCAACTTTGATTCATGGGGGCCTGCAAAATCAGTCCATGTAACAATACTGGTCACTTGTTTTTGAGTGGAATAGCTGGACGGATCATCGGACAAAATTATCACCCGCTTGAACTGGCCGACTGTTTCGGCGATGGAGGGAATTGCCGATGCCGCGGTAAGGTATTGCAATTTGCCGGAAGAATCAATATTAAAATAGCAATTCGGAGTACAATTCGGCCTAATCTGGCTTGACCAGAGATTAGGATCATCCCATGAGACAATATCATTACCGTCTATTTGAAAAACCCCAGATATCGGGGCATTCCTGTCTCTGCCCATTCTAACCCTTTCTATCCCTTCCTGGGCCAGTTTTGTAGCCTGGGCAGAAGTTTTAGCAAAGGAGGCATTGCGCAAAGAGAAAATGGTAGCAAAAGTCAACGCCCCGACTACCAAGATACCAACTGATGAAGCCACAATGACCTCCAACAACGATTGTCCTTTTTGGTCAATTGCCATAAATCCTGCCTCCCTTTTCAATATTGAAAGATTTGGCACTACCTGTCTTGTTGTTTTTCAAAGTAATAGTTATCATACTGCAATTTACTTCTCCAAGGTCTATCTTACCTGTCAAAGCTTCAAAACTAATTGTAAGCGGTAAAGCCGAAGAGCAGGAAGTCCCGGATATTTCTTGAATGACAATGTTTGCTCCCAGTGTCGAAGATTTTTTGAGGATTGCCGCGGCTTGAAACTCCTGACACTTAAGATTGATGATTGTCGCATCAGCCAGTTCAACTTGCCAATTTGCGCCAAATTTACTATTACATTTAACATTGGCAGTAGCACTACTTTGTGCCTGGCGAAGCATACTTTGAATGTCTAAACCGGCATTCTTTAAATTCTGATCTTCCCCGAAGCTTCGGTAATTCATCATGGCGAAAGTACCAATTATTCCCATAATGACTATAACTATCAGAAGTTCAA
>JAHIUE010000070.1 GCA_018817205.1 Patescibacteria group bacterium
AAAGTAAAAAGTGATTACGGAATGTTACCGACAAATGTTGAGTGGGATGCTGATAAACTCGCTCGTGCCTCAACTAGGGAACAAGAAGAAAGCACTAAGATTCATGAGTCTCTGTTGGAATTAGATACTCTTGGAATAGTTGAAAAAAGAGCAGTAGGAGGAGGTTTTGGTGGAGGCGCAGCAAATAGCTTTTATCTAACCCTTTTCGGGATAAAATTTCTCAAATACTTTAATGACGCCGTGAGTTAGATTGAGATACCTTAGAAAGGGAGTAACTCTGAAGCGGGTACTTTTAAGGCCTTGGCAATTTTATAAAGTGTCCGGATTGTCGGGTTTCTCTCGCCTCGTTCAATTAAACCAATATAAGTTCTGTGCATACCTAGCATAGCTGCCAGCTCTTCTTGAGTAACACTTTTTGATTGACGTGTTTTTTGCATCTTTTGACCAAACTTCTCTAAAACTTGTTTGTGAGTAATAGGTTTGCCCATACCCACATAATAGATACTGTTGGTATCATTCTCGACAGACTCCTTGTCATCTTTAGTTATTGGGTATAAAATGCAATTAGATTATGGATCAAATAGACAAGATAATAAAAAAACTTAACAAGCTATCACTCCCCACAGTGATTTTAATAGCAAGCCTTGTTATAGGGGGCTTTTATTATGCGAGCGAAGTAAATAAACAAAAGTCTATTGAGAGGCAACAGGAAATGAAAATACAAGAGGAGAAAACAAAAACAGACCAAATAAAACAAGAGCAAGAGCAAACCGCAAAGCAGTTACAAGATTGTTTAAACAAGGTTGCAGAGGGGTTTAAGGGTCTAGAGGGTATAAAAAACGCTACTCGTGACGACTACAACATGATTATTGATCTTATCCAGAAACAAAAAGACGACTGTTTTAAGAGATACCCACAAAAATAATTATGAAATTTACAAAAACTAACACAATTATCTCGCTGCTAATTATTACGATTGGAGTTCTTTTATATTTTTTAAATGATTATAAAACCAGATATGAAAGTACAAAAACTTGGCTTCCACCCTCTTTCTGTTCTGATGAAAATCTTAAAGATATAAATTTTCTACTTAATACGGAAAATAGTAATTTTAGTAAGGCACGGGCGATAGTTGCTCTTAAGGATAATGGGTGTTTCTATAAGTATCCCGAACTAATAAAGAGTGCCCAGGAGCTTGTAGACAAAGAAAATGAGGTTGTAAAAATTGTTAAAGGTACCGATCTGGTATCAGTTGAATTGCTTAGAGAGTTCGAGAAAGACCCAGACCCATTGCGCCTTTTCCAACCAAAGGATACTGCGAAAGATGAAGCTGTTTTAGAACTTACAGGATTGATTACTAAATTTATGGATGAAATGGAGAAAAGGTCGTCTAAAGAACTAGAGAAATATTTCACAGAATGAACCGACCTAGGAAAATAAAAATATAGAAAATGCTTAATAAACTTGAAAAGTTTGCTGAAAATACCAATATAATCCAAAAACTGATTTTCTCCGTTTGGCTAATTATTTTCGTATATTCTTTATTTCAAATGGTATCTGAATTTCAAATAGCATCTAGACCATGGTCATTTCGAGGTTGGGGGTCATTTTGGATGGCATTTTGGGCACTTATAGGAGAGAGTTTGGTTGCATTCATTTTATTCAAAGTATGGGTTTATAAGAAAGGTTGAAGCTAATTGAGGGGGGGGTAATACCTAAAATCCAAGTTTTCTAAGTCGCTTGAGCAAGAATGTAAATAATTTAAATGTAAAAAAATGAGTATAAAAAAGAAACTTCGCATTATCTCAATAATATTTGGTATTGGGTTATTTGTAGGTTATATATACGAATACCAGCAATTAATAAATGAGGGGGTTTATTTATCGGATGAACATTGTATAAAAGTTAATCCCCTAATAATTGATCGGAAGAATAAGTATTTAGATCAGTATAATATACTTCTGGCTGGTGCTGCTTCCAGTGAGGAATATATTACTTCCTTGGGTAAGTATCTGCAATCAGGTCAAGCTTTTATGAAGGCTGAAAAAGATTGGCTTGAGAAAGAGAAACAATATATGGGCAGTAAAGAATTTAATTTACTGATGCCCTCTCATATTAAAGAAGCTCTGAAATACCAATATGAAATGTATGAAGCTGAATATAATTCTTCTTACTACATTTCTCAAGGTTTTGAGGAAGCTGACCAAGAAAAACGATTGGAACTAAGTAATAAAATTGTAGAAGAAACAGCAAGGAGTAGGGAGGCAGGAGATAAATATAACGAGCTTCTAAAAAAATACGGAGGTAAAATGACGTGGGTATATTATTTCGTTAAAGTTCCTTCTTCTCAGTGTCCCCCAGAGAATAACAATATTCCTATTGTTCCGAATCTATTTACTCCACAGATACCTATAAGTAGTGAAGAAACAAAAGGTTAAAATAAAAAGTAGATAGGGAGTTAGATGGAGTGAACCGAAGCTAAGGGAGGGTCAAAAGTGAAGCTTCAGGCGTCGATTAAGGCTAATAACTTGATAAAACTTGATTTTTCCGATATTTTCCGACAAATCCGTAAAATCCATATAAAAGAACATATTCCGAAGCTAGTTTAAGAGTTTGCTGACGCCTGAAAACAAGGAGATAACAGACAAAATAACAGGTAATTAACAGTAAAATAACAGCAAAGGAACAGGAAAGAGTTTGTCGGTTTTTAAAAAGAGTATAATTTAACCAGATTTTATGGAGATTAAGACTTATGGATTACGATAAAAATATTGTTAAAACTGCTAGCCAATTAGCCCATCGTCCGGAACCCCCTTACGATTCAAAGATTGTAATGTCTGCAATGAAACAAGCATTACTAAAAATCATGGGCTACGATCCTGCAAAAGAGGAGGTTGACGATTTTCTATTAAGAAAAAATAGGGAGCTAGAGGAGGAAAACACTAAACTTAAAAATCAACTTAGTCTTAGGAATCAGAAACCACCCACAGCGAAACGGACGATTAAACATGTTATTAGGCTAGCAAAACTAAAAGGAAAGCAGGCAATGTTCCTTAGTATATTAGCTGAAGAGGAAGTTGTGTTAGAGAGAGAACTGATGGGAAAACTTTATGGTGGGCAAAAAGGCGGTTCTAGTAAATTAAGAGCCTTGAAGTATGTAATAGGAAAAAAGTTGCAAAGGTTGAAGGATGTAATAGTAATTCAAGCTATACATGGAAGGGATGGTAAAATAGGGTATACATTAACTATAAAATATAACAATCTTATTAAGAGATGATTAAAAATTACCCTCAAAAATATAACAATTCTTCATGAAAATATAACATAGAATATAGGTATTTTTAGTATTTAGCTTCAAAAATCTCACATTTCTAATTTAACAAAGTGATAAAAGTGTAGGAAAATATAAACTGTGGGGAGGTCTAAAAAATTGAAGTATGCCTATATGTTTATATCAACAAATAAAAGCCGATTGGTTGGTTTAGATTCTGCCTATGACTATTTATTCAGGAAAGTTATGAATATTGAAATGCAAAAATATGGAAAAGAAATTAAAACAGTCTAAGTACAAAACCTTAGTTAAATTTAATAATGGGATTGAGATTAAAGCAGATTCTATGAATTGGGTACTTTATACCCCAAGTCCACGTAGTTATTTGTACTTTTCTACATTAGAAGATCTTCTTACAGAGTTTCTAAATTTAAGGATAAAAGAATTGGCAATTAAAAATCCTGCAAAAACTTTTGAATCCTTAGCACAATCTATCCAGCAAGCAAAAACAGAGATAAAGCAAATCATAGGGGGTTTAACACAGGTAAAAATTCCCGCACAGAGCTGTTCAGCTTTGCAAGAAAGGCAAGAAAACCCAAAAAATGACTAGTTATACCTTTGGGACAAAAAATGAATATAAAACACGGGATCTGCATGAAGCAGCTTTTTTATATGCAAAAAATATAAAACTTCTCCGATTAGAGGGGCATGATCGGGAATTTTGGTTTATTTTTGATCAAGCAGAGGATTGCGAGACGCTGGCGAATTCCTATTGGGCAAATGAGGCTGAAATTTTGGCTAAACAGTACGTAGATGCCTTGAGAACCCTAAAGGATAGAATTTTTGCTCGGAAAACTTAACAAGAGCGGGTGCTGGGGTAGTTGCAAGAAAGGAGTAATAAGGCTGCCCCAGCTGCCGTTTCAAAACTAAACTATGGTTACTTTAGATGAAATTAAAATTATTGTCAAACTGACAGCAGGAGAGTTAGGACAGAATGCCATGCGGGCAATGATTACCTTAGA
Source organism: Patescibacteria group bacterium (assembly GCA_018817205.1). Classification (GTDB taxonomy): domain Bacteria; phylum Patescibacteriota; class Microgenomatia; order Daviesbacterales; family UBA10151; genus UBA10151. The sequence continues at coordinate 4,294 of JAHIUE010000070.1, forward strand.
TTTTGGTGGGGTATTTAAAATCAAAGGCTTCAGGATACAATCCAGTAAGTTTGAAGGAGGATCAGGAGATAGAATTTGGGTAACGCCGCCATCTTATTTTGCCAAGGGCGGTTATCATCCTATTTTTTTCAGTGAGGATAAAGATTGGTGGAAGAGGTTGGAAGCGAAAATAATTGAAGCTTACCGAGACGCTTGCATGTCTGACGCTGTAAGAGATTTAAAAGAGGATAGTTAACTATTATATGTACTATATAGTGAACAATTATGTTACATGATAGGTTTACTATTAAGTGAAAGTTTACTATATGGGTTACATAGTTAACTATAAATGTTAGTAATTGTTAAGTTTGTTGAGCATGAAATACGGCGAAGTCCTAATGATTTCGGCAATTTCAAAACTTTATGAAAACAGAAGCAGACAGCTTAAAAAAGATACAGATATGGAAGCTTAAAAAGCTAGGTTTTTTAAAGGAATATTGGGCCGCCGGATCTCTTAAATGGACGTATAGAAGCTCTGGAGAGGAATCGTCCGTGGGTATAAATGTAATGCTATCTGAGAGCGAAAGATATTTAAGGATTTATTATACGCAGACAGATGAGGATGGAAATAAGAAAGATTTTGACTACAAGATACCAATAACTAGCACACCTTGCTATTTCGGTGGCTATAGATATTGGTTTACTTGTCCTTGGTATGCGAATAAGATTTACTGTGGTAGGAGGGCAGGGGTGCTTTATAAAGCAGGTAATTATTTTGCCTGTAGGCATTGTTATAATCTTAGCTATGCTTCAAAAAACCAAAGTAGAAATAAATTCTCATTAATACTAGACCCGTTATTTAAAAGGGACGAAATTGCAGAGAAAAAGTACAACCTTAGGGTGAAATTTTGGAAGGGCAAGCCTACTAAAAGGTATATGAAGTTGGAAGAGAAAGAATGGAGAGTAATGCGAAGAATATACTTATCAGGTCAATTGCTCAATAAGCTAGGAAGCTGACTATTGACATTTGTTGTTAGAATGTATATGGTATAGACATACCGGAAAGAAGATGTATATGTTAACTATATCTCAGGCAGCTAAAATTTTAGGCGTTAATAAAAAGACCTTAATGAGGTGGGATGAGGCTGGTTGGTTAAGAGCCAAGCGTGATCCCTTGAATAATGCACGTTTATACGATGAGGAAGTAATTTGGAAAGTTGAGAAGTGGTACGATTTACGCAGGCGTCATAAAGAACATCTTAGTAAGTTGAAACCGATTAGAGAAAATGTTGATAGGTTTTTGCCAAAAACTCCACTAGACTTAACTACCCCAACACAATTACACAAACTTGAGGATATGAAAAAAGCATTTGATGATTTAAGGGAATGGGAAAAGAAACAAAAAGAGATTTATGAAGAATATAGTGGTTTTACAGATCGTATGTACGGGCAACTTAAAAAATGAGACCAATTGCTATTGCAGCCAGAGTTAGTTCAGACCGCCAGAAAGAAGAGCAAACAATCGATTCCCAGATTGCAGAGATTGAAACATGGGCAAAAGAAAATGATTGTCTTATTGTTGATCGGTACCTTGACGATGGATGGAGTGGGGATATTTTGGCCAGACCAGAATTAGATAGATTACGTGATGATGCAGGGAAAGGGATCTGGGAGGCTATAGTTTGGGCAGATAGGGATAGGTTAGCTCGAAAATATGCTTATCAGGAGATTGTGCTTGAAGAGCTTCAAGAAAAAAGAGTGGAGGTAATCTTTTTACATCAGGCAAAAGCTGAAACTCCGGAAGATAAAATACTTCAGGGCTTTCAAGGATTATTTGCCGAGTATGAGAGAGTTAAAATCGTTGAACGTATGCGTAGAGGAAAGCTTTATAAGGCTAGAATGGGAAAGTACATGAATCTACAAGCCCCTTATGGATACACTTATATACCTAAAACCAAAGAAAGTGATCCTAGCTTAGAGATTAATGAAGAAGAGGCAGCTGTGGTGCGAAAAATATTTCACTGGATAGCAGATGAAGGATCGACCATTCGTGCTGTGATTAAGAAACTTCATGAGTTAAAGATATATCCTCCTAAAAGAAAAAGAGATATATGGGGCAATGGTCCACTTTGCCGATTGCTCCGTAGGGAGTCTTATATTGGTCAAAGCCATTATAACAAAAGCATTTCCGCAGTGCCGGAAAATCCTAAAAATCACGAGAAATATAAAAGAGTAAAAAAGAGCAGCAGGCGGATGCGTCCAAAAGAAGAGTGGGTTCCTTTAAAAGTGCCGGCGATTATCAGTGAGGAGTTATTTTGTAGAGTTCAAGAACAGCTGGCCCAAAATTTCAAATTCAGCTCAAGAAATAGAAAAGCACCCTTTTTACTTACAGGTTTGGTTTATTGCATTTGCGGTAGGCGAAGGATTGGCGAGGGAGTCCGTGAGCATAAGTATTACAGGTGTTGTGATCGGATTAACAGGTTCCCTTTGCCTAGAGAGTGTAAGGCTTCAGGAGTTAATGCGTTCCACTTGGACGATATGGTTTGGGGCAGAGTAACAGACCTTTTAGCAAATCCCGACCTAATTAAACAACAGGCAGAGAATTGGAATAAAAAACATGCTGACTCAAAGAAATATGCCAATCTTGACGTAGAAAAATTAGAAAATACCTTAAAGAAGCTGCAGGATGAAGAAAAAAGATATTTGAAAGTATATGGTTCTGGTTTAATAAACCTTGATCAGTTTAAGGTTCAGATCAATAACATAAGAGAGCGAAGAGATAGAGTAGAGTCTGAATTAAGGCAGGCTAGCGAATACACCGCACAACCCATTTTTGACCTAAGTATGGTAACAAATCTTACTCAAAAGACTGCGGAGGTGGTAAAATCTTTAACATTGGATGAAAGACGGATACTTTTACAGAAAGTTTTGAAAAATGTTACTGTTGGAGATTCCAATAAAGTTTTAGTAAAAGGGCATATTCCCTTAGAAAGCGAGGCACAAAATGCACGGTTATGGTACACAAATCGGGATAGTCGGCTTACCAAATGTAGGTAAGAGTACACTTTTTAATGCACTTTTGAAAAAAAAGGTGGCTTTATCTGCCAATTATCCTTTTGCCACAGTTGAACCAAATATAGGGGTGGTGGCAGTACCGGATGCCCGTTTGGAAAAACTGGCAGAGCTTGTAAAAAATGAAGAGAAAATGCAAAATTTGCCGCCAATTATACCGGCGGCAGTGGAATTTGTGGACATCGCTGGTTTGGTAAAAGGAGCATCAACAGGTGCAGGTTTGGGTAACCAGTTTTTATCCCATATCAGGGAAGTTGATGCAATTATTCATGTGGTCAGGGATTTTGAAGATGAAAATGTTATCCGTGAAGGGAGTCAAAATCCTGATAGTGACAAATCAACAATAGAAACAGAATTGGGTCTTGCCGATTTACAGACTTTGGAAAAACTAATATCAGCTGAAAAAGATCCTGAAAAACTTAAAGTTTTGCAACAAATTCAAGAGGATTTAAATGAGGGGAAAAGTATCAGCGGATATGATATTAATTTACCGCTTTTGTCAATTAAACCTGTGCTTTATGTATATAATGTCTCGGAAGATAAATATGGTCCACAACTTCACGATCGTGATATTAATGGGAATGAGTTGATAATATCAGCAAAGCTGGAAGAGGAGCTGGCTGATTATTCTGAAGAGGATAGAAAGGCATATCTTCAGGAGTTGGGGATTGAAGAAACAGGGTTGGAGAGATTAATCAAAAAAGCATATTCCCTGCTTGGTTTAATTTCATTTCTTACAGCCGGAGTAAAAGAAGTTAGGGCTTGGACTGTAAAAAGAGGAACAAAAGCTCCCCAGGCTGCAGGAGTAATTCATACTGATTTTGAGAAAAAATTCATCAGGGCCCAGGTAATAAGTTATGATGAGTTATTGGTTCGCGGTTCATTGTTAAATGCAAAACAAGCCGGAAAAGTAAGAACAGAGGGAAAAGATTATGTTATCCGGGACGGGGATGTAATAGAGTTTTTGATAGGAAGTTAGGGTTGATTTCTACTATGGGTTAAAGTATAATACTTCAAATATGGCAAGCATTGAGATTAAACAACAACCACTTGATGTTAAAGTAGGAGATTTTGCAGTAGCCTTTAAAGTCCCTCTTCCTGTGATTATTCCTATTGAATCTGTGAAAGATACAGAATCGGAAGAAATTACTGATCCATTTGCAACGCTTTCGAATTTAGTCACAAAAGCTGCAATTATGTCAGATATGCTGGAAAAAGGTCAGGTTGAACAATTACCTTTTGCTATAGCTAGCTGGTTTATTAGGAAATGGTGGGTTGCCAGCCAGATGTCGGATGGTCACATAGAGGGTCTAGATTTTTTACAAAGAGCCATCAGAGAATCTAGAGTTCAGAGAAAGAGGGTAATTTTCACTCCTGCTCATCTGGCAGATTTTGATCATGCAGTTGCATTCTATGTATTAGAGAAAAATAAGCAGGGTTTAGGGATCGAAAAAGATTCTGTTTGGATGGCTGGGACAAATATGCAAAAGCGTCCGGCAATCAGCAGATTTACGAGAGCAGCTCATCTTATTTACAATGTGACACCTAGAGATATGAGACATCTACAAACCTTAAAAGAAAAAGTAGAAGAATATGGTTTCACTGAGGGAGAAAAAGATTTGCTTGGTGCAATTCAAGTAATTTTTAATGCGACGAGAGATGAATCAAAACAAAGAGTTATGGAAACATGTGGTAAAAAGAAAAAGGCTTTAGTAGCTTATCCAGAAGCTGGCAGAGCTTATGATGGCTTTCTTAAGGATGCTCCTCCGGAATTCTCTTGGTTTTATCCTCGTGATGGTAGCGCTATAGTTGTACCTTATCGTGTATATGGAGCAAGAGAATTAAATCCACCAGGTATTGATCCTCCAATTGCAAGGATAGAAATGCTTCCATTTTGGCCTAAACAAAAAGTATATATGAAAGCAGGTCAGCATTATCCTTCTTCTGAGATTTGGCGGGTATGGAAAGCGCGAAGAGTAGAAGGAGAAGAGAAAGCAAGTCCTATGGATTGGGTGATGGCTAATCTTGCGAATGTAGATCCTAGGTTTGTCAGGTCTAATGATTGTATTCGTTATGGAAGGCTTTTGGAAAGGTTTGCGCCGGACAGAGTGAATAACCTATTGAATTAAAGTTAGTCTATTAGTACAATACCAAGAATGAATTTATATTATTTAACTTTAGTTTTGAAACCGGAGATGGATGAAAAAGTACGCAAAGGGCTTCTTGATGATATGAAGAAAAATATTACTATCAAGAAAGAAGACCTTTGGGGGGAGCGTGCTTTGGCTTATCCTATCAAAAGGCAAACTAAGGGTTTTTATGCCCATTTTGAAATTGAGGCAGACCCGAAAGATATTAAAGGTCTTGACAAAAGTCTAAAATTGGAAGAAGATGTGTTAAGATTTTTGTTGATTAGAAGGTAGAAGATAGATGGCATCAAGATCCTGGAATAGAGTAGAACTAATAGGTAATTTAACGCGCGACCCCGAACTTCGATATACCCCCAATGGTGCTGCTGTTTGTACTTTTGGCATGGCTACAAACCGCACTTATGTAACAGAAGGCGAAAGAAGAGAAGAGGTAGATTTTCATAGAATCGTTGCCTGGAATAAGCTGGCCGAACTTTGCAACCAGCTTTTAAAAAAAGGTAATAAGGTATTCATTTCAGGAAGACTACAGACCAGATCCTGGGAGAGTCAAGATGGTGGAAAGAGAACAGTGACCGAGATCGTGGTGGAAGACATGATACTTCTTACTCCAAGGATTAATGGAGATACGACAGTTGTACCGGAAGATATAAATGTAGAATCAATGAAGGTAGAGGAAGAACCTAAAAAGGAGGAGGAACCTAAAAAAGTGAAAAAAGCAGAGGCGCCGAAAGACGAAAAAGACGAAACTCCTCCCCAAGAAGAAATCAAAGACGACCTTCCTTTTTAATCCTATTTAATATATAATTCCTAAATTATGGCAGAGAAGAAAATTACCAGGAAAGTTATCTCTAAAGTTTCCCCCAAGAAGGAGGAAGAAGAGAAGCACCAACCAGAGGTTGGTCAACCTTTGGTTGAAAAAGAGACTCGGACAAAAAAAGTTTGCCATTTCTGTAAAAGCAAAGAAAAACCTTCTTATACGGATACCAATCTTTTACGCCGTTTCACCACAGATAGGGCAAAAATAGTACCGCGCGCCAAAAGCGGTTTATGCAGCAAACATCAAAGAGGAGTTACCAGAGAGATCAAATATGCCAGGCACCTTGCCTTACTTCCATTTACTCCAAAGGTTTGAGATAAATGCTAAACTAGATATATGGTTAAACTGTCCGGCTTTTTTGATAGTTTTGATAACCTGGATCAAATATCGTCAGAAGCTATTGCCGCTTGGCTTAAACCCGCACCGCAACTATCGAAACTCGAAAACTATTTAGCTAACAGAATTTTATATCCTAAGGCACAGCCTCTGACAGAAACTGATATGCAGATAGATTTAGCGATACTGCGAGAAGTTTTGAAAATGGGTAATCCTTTCCTGAATATCACTCTCAGAAAAATTTTAATACCTGCAAAATTTCTTGAGTATGCCCCGGACCTTAAAAGTTTAACATGGGCTTTTATAGATGCACTGGTTCAAAAACGGAATAGACAAGATTTCTACCAAGATATTTGGACAATAGTTTTAACAGCTGACTCTGATGAAATAGTAGGATCAGTAATATTGTCCCAATTTGATAGCAGCAGCGGAGAAATGGAACTTTCCGTCCTGGATAAAAAATATAAAATCCTACCGGGTAGTTTGACAGTTATACCTTGCCCGAAAGAGCGATGCAAGATAGCATACTCTTTACGAAAGGGTAAATTATTGGGTAAACAAAGCAGTACGCTTGAAATCTATGGAGGCAAGTTGGGTTTGATGATAGATGGGAGGCATCCATGAGACATTTTGCCCCGGTTGTCTTTCGGGTAGAGAAAAATTTGGTGGCCCGGGTTAAAAGGGTGCTTTGCGGTAAAGGTACTCTGAATGTTCAAAAAGGACAGGAGGTTACACCTGATGTGATCCTGGGTAATTCAACCGCTTCTGTCGGGTTTAGAATAGTAAATTTATGCACGGAGCTTCAAGTAAGCTCCGGGGAGGCGGAAAAATTGCTGATCAGAAAAATGGGACAACGGATTTATAAAGGAGAACTGCTGGCCTACAAAAAAGGTTGGTTTTTGTCTCAAGGAAAGACAGTTGTGTCCCCGGCAGATGGGATTTTGGATTTTTTTAATAGCAAAACAGGCGAGCTCAAGATTTCCTTTTTCCCCAAAAAGGTAGACTTACCAGCAGGGCTATACGGTGTAGTAGAGGAAGTTGATCCCCAAAGAGGTCATGTAGTAATACGGACCGTTGTTGACAAAGTACTGGGTATATTTGGTTCCGGCAAGCCTAGAGATGGTATTCTGCATATTATTGGCAGGTCTGACGAATTAATTTCCAAGACTTTGATAGTGTCAAAATACAACGGATATATATTGGCCGGAGGAAGTTTATTTTGCAAAGATACAATCACTGCCGCTATTTCAGTTGGGATAAACGGTATTATTGCAGGCGGGATAGATGCCGTAGATTTCAAGGGGATGGCAGGGAGTCGTCTTGCTTTTCCCAAAAAGCTGGATAGTGATCTCGGTGTTTCGATGGTAATTTGCGAGGGTTTTGGTTCTGTACCTCTTGCTTCCGATATTTATGGGATTTTATCAAAGTATGAAGGAAAATTTGTTTTTATTGACGGAAATAAAGCTGTC
>JAHIUE010000006.1 GCA_018817205.1 Patescibacteria group bacterium
CCATTTTTTGAGAATTTCTCTTTTTTTAGCAAGTATCAAAAAAATAAACTGCGCAGGGAAAATAAAATATGCAATATAATCGGATAATAAAACTAAGAGATTGCCGGAAATAAGAAAAATTAAATTGACCCTTTCTCCTTTAATCAGTTTTACGAGTAAATAAACATTAACTGCAACAGCAAAAGCGGCTAAAGAATACATCCTGGCTTCCTGGCTGTAATAAATATGTAGGGGATTAATGCTTAAAAGAAGCGCCGCCAAAAGCCCAAGTTTTCCGGAAATCAACTTTTTCCCGATTAAGTAAGTAATATAAATTGTTAAAACACCAAAAATCACCGAGGGCAACCTTACTGCAATTTCGGAATAACCAAACAGTTTACCCCAAATCCAAAGAATCGCAAACCATCCGGGAGGATGAAAATCGGCAACAGCATACTGCGTCACCATTCCAAACAAGGAGAAACTCTTGGCAGCCATTACATTAATAGCTTCATCCAACCATAAACTCTGGTTTAAACTAATAAGCCGTAAACACAAACCTGTTGTTAAAATAATCCATATCATCTCTTTTTCTCCAGTTCCCAAAATTTTATCCAAACAGCCAGTTTATAAATACTCATAAGGTAAGCTAAGACAAATCCCCTACTCCCGTCCAGAAAACCTTTTTTATAAACAAATCTAATGAGAAATTCAAAAAACGGATCCATTAGCATTTTCAAAAAAGAAAATTTAATTTTATTTTTTAACAGCGACTGAGCTTCCAGTGTAGAGTAGAAATTATTTGCCTTGATAAAACTACTTACAGTTTTATGAGAATTATGAATTTTACTATTCTTAAGTAAACCTACTTTCCCTGTAACAATAACCTCTTCGTGAACATCCCCAATCCATCTTCCGCAATTTTTCTTCCATAACCAAACGTGTAAGTCAGGACTCCATCTTGAGTATTTTATCAATTTTCCTAAAATAATATTTTTTCTTGGTATTAAATATCCAGAGAACTTGTCGCTTTTAACTGCCTGTTTAATTTCTTCTGTCAGAGCAGGCGCTATTTCTTCATCCGCATCTAAACTTAAAATCCAGTCTCTGGTGGCTTTTGAAACAGCAAAGTTTTTTTGATTTGCAAAATTGTCAAATTTTCTTATAAAGACTTTTGCTCCAAATTTTTTAGCTATTGGTGCAGTCTGATCGTTACTCCCGCTATCAACTACTATTATTTCCGATACCAAACCTTTAAGGCTTTCTATAACTTTTCCGATAGAATCTTGTTCGTTTAAAGTAATAATTGTCGCGCTGATCATTTTTTTAGCATATCTATCATGACATTTTCATATTGAATTGCAACTTTCTCCCAGGAAAATTTTTCCGCTTGAACCTTGGCTTTTTTTAACCAGTCGCAAGCTAAAGCTTCTTCGATAATTTTTGCGTAAGTATCCGGGTTTTCTACATTTGTAAATAAACCTGCATCTCCAACTATCTCCCGCCTTGACTGGTCATCAGGAGCAACAACACCCTTACCTGTTGCCATCGCCTCTAAATATACTAACCCGAAAGCCTCCCTATCCCAGGAAGGCAAGCTAAAAAGATCGCAAGACCTGTAAACTTTTTGCATATCTTCATAACTAAAATTTAAGATTTTAAATCTATTGGGTAATAGTTTTTGTCCCAATCTTTCTAGCTCTTCCTGCATTTCCCCTTTTCCGACAATCAGTAAGGAACCTTCATCTGTTTTAGATAAGGCATGAATTAATTTATCATGATACTTGTACCAAACCAAAGCTCCAACCGAAAGGATAATTGGTTTTGGTAAGTCTAATTTTATTTTTTCCCCATCAGGTGAAAACTTATTTAAATCTATACCGTTTGGAATTTTTACTACTTCACTCCCCCATGCCCAGCCTTTTGCCCAAAAAGCCATGTGCTCTGTTAATGCCACAAATACGTCCGGCTTGCAAACTGCAATATTCCAAATATCATCCCTCCCAATACCGCTATGGCCGGTAATTAACAATTTGTATTTCCCTAATATTCTGCCAAAAGAAGTCTTTAAACTTTGTAGTCTACCATTGATTGGAATGACTATATCATATCCTCCTTTTATAATCTTAGATAAATCATCGGCGTCTTTGCCGGAGAAAACATTAACATCGTAATTTTTAGAAAGTCTCGTTGACAATTCTAATACAAAATTCTCGGCACCTCTCTGTATTTGATTTTGGTACCTACTTAAAAATGCAATTTTCATTTGGTAAATTTATACTTTAAAAGCGTCCATACCGCCCAAAAACCGTCTTTCCAACCGATTTTTTTACCATCCTTATACGTCCTTGGTTTAACAGAAATGGGTACCTCTATTATTGGAATTTCTCTTTTAAGAATTTTAGCCGTTACTTCCGCTTCAAAATCAAATTTATTAGAATTTATAGAAATATTTTTTAACACCTCTCTTTTAAATAACTTATATCCCGTCTCCATATCTGTAATATTGCCTCCATATAGTAGGTTTGTCAGCAAAGTCAAAAATTTATTTGCGATTAGATGTATAGGCAAGATTGTTTTGTTTCTCCCCCAAATCTTAAGAGGATAAGTCATTAATCTGCTTCCATAGACTACTTGGGCATTTTTTTCTAAGATTGGTTCTAAAAGTTTTTTATAATAATTTGGATCATATTCCAAATCTGCATCCTGGATTATTATCAAATCACCCATTGAATGCTCTATACCTGTTCTTACTGCTGCCCCCTTTCCTGAATTTTTTTCATGGAATATCTTTCTTACCCCTTTTATCATGATGTTCTTTATTAAATTGACCGAGCCGTCTGTTGATCCGTCATCAACAATAATAATTTCTTTATTAATTTTATCCGGCAATTCAACAAAAGAGACTTTTTTAATAACCTCCCTGATAGTCTTTTTCTCATTAAATACTGGAATAATTATTGAAAGTTTCATAGTCTATTATTTCTCCGCAACTATTAAAATTGAAATGCCAAATGATGGTTTAATCAAATTCTCAAACCTGAGAATAAAGGGAGCGAAAAAATTAAATATTTTAATATTTATTACCTTTACTGACTTATTTTGAAAAATTTTACCAGCAATTAACCAACCTAATGCCCCTATAAAATTAATCATTCTTGAAATATTTATTTTAAACTTCAAGCTTTCCAGCATTTTAATCAGTTCCTCTTTTTCATATCTTCTGAAATGACCAATTGACCGGTCAATTTCTCCATACAAAAAATTGTGCGCCGGAACAAGCAATATCAGCTTGCCTCCATCTTTAAGTAAGTCATACATATTTTTAAGAGCAGTCATATCATTTTGAATATGTTCTAAAACATTCAAGCTAATTATAATATCAAACTTTTGGCTGCCAAAAAAATATTTTCCTTTCTCGATATCACCGAATCCGGCTTTGACTTTTCCATTCGCTGATTGTTTTGTTTGTATTATATATTCCTTTTCTATATCGATTGCCCAAACATTTCCATATTGAGCAAGAGTCTTGGTAAAATTACCGATTCCGCAGCCAACCTCTAAAATCTCACCGTGTAAAAACTGCTCAAATTTTTGCAAGGTCCATTTGTTATACCAAACTGCCTGACTCATGGATTCTAATGTGTGTTGAGCCTTCGAACTCTTCATAAAAGTCTCCTTTTTATTTTCCTAAGCGGGGTCATCAGTTTAGCTGCTACCAAATCTATCCCTGATATCTTAACCCACGGCGATTGGATGATTGAAGGATAAGCTTTATAAAAAACTTCTGGATATTTAAAATCCTTTTTATTACTACCCAATTCAAATTTGAACTTATTAGGACTTCTTTTTAAGCTAGATCTCTTCAAATGAGTCACATGTAGGTAAGGTGCATCCAAGAAGATTATTTCTGTTCTTTGTTGAATAGGTCTACTGTCCCCGTCAAGATAACTTTCTTTTCCATATGGCCAAGCTACATGCAATCCCGAAATCTTTTTATTGATCGCCCGCAAGCTTAAATGTCCTTTGCGACCCGTAAGCCGGTACTGCCCTGCAGATTCTTCCTGAAAATGATAAATATCACCCACAGGAATAACCATTGGCACCACTACCCCCTCAATCTTATTGCCATCCGTATTAATTTTTTTTATTAATCTTTTAATGGAATCTTCCCACCAAATTTCATCCCCGTCTAAAACCAGAATCCAATCACATTTTGACTTCTCAAGCATTTTTTGACGCATTTTTGAAAATTTGTTTTTGTCAACTTCCCCAACTTCTTCAAAATCTATTTTATTCCCTTTTATTTTTATTATTTCTTTTATAATTTCAACAGTTTTATCTGTGGAACCGGTATCCCAGATTAAGATCTTGTCAACATAATCCACTACGCTCATTATAGAAAACCAGACAAAATTCTCTTCATTATTCACAATACAATTGGCCCAGATAGTCATTTTCGTATTTTTATCAAAAACCATGCCAGAGGCGCAAGGAAATTAAATACCATCCCCAAAAGTACCGCCATGGCCGCACCGACAACTCCATAATTTGAAATAAGCAAGAAACCTAAAAAACCAATTAGGAAAAGGTGTCCTATGCTAACCCAGACGAAAACTTGGGGTTTTCCAAAATAATAGATAATACTGTTATGGATTGGGACTGAAATTAGAAAAGTAAGCATGGCCAAAAACAGTATTATAAACGGGAAGACAGTTTCAATATATCTTTGTCCAAAAATAATAGGAATAGCCCAATAAGATAAAGGGATAGCCAATAGCCCCAGTACCGATAAACCAATAACCATGAGTTGAAATTTTTTCAAATAATTAAGCATTTGTTTAATATTTACAAATGAGGCAAATTTAGGAGCAGCAACAATCCCTAGTGCACCGACTATTTGAGGTACAACGGAAACCAGTTGGATGGCCGCACCGTAAATGCCTACCTCTTGAGCGGAAAGCAATCGCCCGGTTAAAAAGATATCCAAGCGCGCGGAAATGGCGGCCACTATGGTAAAAGCGGCAACCCAAAAATTAAACTTGAAAAAATCTTTGGCGACGCTGAATTCATTTTTTACCAGAAACGCTCTGGAAGGGAGAAAAAATAGAGCCAAAGAAAACCCAAAAAAGGGAAGCGCCAAATAGACTAGCAAGCCGGAGATTAGACCTAACTGTCCATAAAAAAACAGCATCAGAATAATTAATAATCTAAACAAATTTGTTAAGATGTTTACAAAACTCCAGGTAAAATATTTTTGGAGAGCCTGTAAGGAAGCAGTTGCATAAGAAAAAAGGAGTGCTCCTCCTACCCCAAACATCACCAACTTTAGCGGCAAGGCAAGTTCTGGTTTTCCAAATATTTTATCCGCAACAAAAGGAGAAAACACAGTTCCCAAAGCAAAAACTGCAATCCATATGACAAATTTAACCTCCAAACTTAATTTAAGAAACCGCCAGGCTTTTTCTTTGTTTGAAGCTATATTGGATGACACAAAACGCACCAGACCCGTATTTGTACCAAAATCAACGATATCCGCTATTAAGGTCAATGTGGCAACAGAGAGAATTAAAAGCCCGAAATTAAAAGGGCCTAAAAATCTCGCCAGAAGTATATAAAAAACAGCCCCTAGCGCACCATTTATAATAGTTCCTATAACTGTTATTTGCGATTGTTTAAACGTCGCCGTTGAAAAGATAGCCTTAAGCATTACTTAATTATATACTACGCAGCTTTTCTGGTTTTAAGTAAAAGCAGGATTAATATTACTATTGTAGCACCTGTAATTACTAATCCC
>JAHIUE010000071.1 GCA_018817205.1 Patescibacteria group bacterium
AAGTCTTAAAAGTTAAAATTTAACCAAGCACGCCATACACCCCCCCGCCGATGGCGGGGCAAGCAGTATATTCTAACAAACTGTTATACTTAATTTTAATGCTGTATTTTATACTTTTTCTTTTTGAACTTATTTTGCTTTTCTTTTTATCGAAGAGGCTAATTAATTCCCTATCCCGTCTAATCTACAGATTTACCGGAAGCCATAAGATTGTAGTCCATACTTTGGCTATTATATTCTTGCCTGGAACAATATTTCATGAACTGGCACATCTTTTATTTGCAGGTATAATGTTTGTTCCTGTGGGAGAAATGAATGTAATCCCTGAAATTGAGGAAAAGGGAGTAAGGCTCGGGAATGTACAAATAGGCAAAACAGATCCTATAAGGCGCGCAATTGTGGGGGTAGCACCAATTATTTTCGGGATGGTTTTAATTCTTTCTGCCTTGTATTTTATCCAGTCTCAAAATCAACATATCTGGTGGCAAATTATTCTGGTTTTATATCTGGTTTTTGAAATCGGCAATACCATGTTTTCTTCAAGAAAAGATTTGGAAGGGGTGATTGTCTTTGGGGCCATGTTTCTTACAGCGTCCATAATTCTATTTATTGCTTTGCATTTCTTAAGCCCTACTGTTTTACAATCTATCTGGAACTACATAAACAGCCTGAACCTTGAATTTATGGTAAATTTCCTAAAACTGGCAAATTTATACCTGATAGCACCTATCGCTTTAGACTTACTAATTATTTTTCTTACTGCAACTTGCGCCCCCGGCAGGAATCGAACCCGCACAGCTGGTTCCGAAGACCAGTACTCTATCCGTTAAGTTACGGGGGCAATATATTTTTTATCCCAACCTCTTTCTTTCGCAGTTTTTCTTCTATGGCAGTTTGCGCATCTAATCTGGCATTTCTCTATTTCTAGTTTTACTTTTCCCAAGGTGTAATTACGATACATAGTTGATATATGTGCTATTTTATCAGATATATGATCAAATTCTAAAACAATTGGATCCTTTTCCTTACAATCAACACATGGATGGCTATTTAGATGCATCCATATGTAAGCTCTAATATCATTTCTAATTTTTTTATTCCTCTTAGATGCTTTTAGTAAATAATACTTTCTATTTTTTTCGTAATGCGATCTGACATATAATCGACTACAATTTTTACATTGATATTGTCTCAATCCTTTTACTTTATCCTTGAAATTAAATTGGCCCAAATCTTTTTCCTCCTTACAACGATTGCATTTCTTCATTAATTAAATTCTACTTGAATTTTACTTTGAAATCAATAATTTGTCCGAAGCGAAATGCTCTATCTGCTGAGCTACAGGGGCTCTCCCTTATTCTACCAGATTTGGCGTATTGACATCTAACCTCATAGTGTGGCTATGATTATATTGTATGCTCGGAAGGAGGTGAAAAATATAAATGGAAGCAATAACTATGACGATTTCAACAATTATGTCTAATTTCTTCTCCAGCCTAGGTAGTTACTTACCCCAATTCATTGCCGGTTTAGCTCTGCTTTTAATCGGTTTGATAGTGGCGGCAATCCTAAAAGAGATAGTTTTAAGGTTTTTGTCTTTTTTGAAAGTAGAAGACTGGTTAGGAAGCGTTACCGGTTGGTTTAGTAGAGTTAGATCTGAAAAGCAAATGGGGGGAAGGGCTTGGCCGAAGGTTTTGGCAGAACTGTTACGCTGGACAGTAGTAATTCTCTTTTTGGTCCCAGCGGCAGAGGCTTGGGGTTTACCAAGAGTATCCGAACTTTTAAACCAATTTTTGTTCTATGTTCCCAATGTGTTTGTGGCAATTGTAATTGCCTTTGTGGGAATAGTTGTGGCCAATTTGGTAGCGGATATTGTTAAAAATGCCAGTAGAAGCCTGGGAGGATCTTCATCCAATTTACTGGGTACTATAGCAAAATATGCTCTTTTCTTCTTTACCGCTTTGGTGGTACTCAATCAACTGGGAGTGGCGGCAGATTTGATCAGGATTTTGTTTACGGGGATAGTGGCAATGTTGGCTTTGGCCGGAGGATTGGCGTTTGGTTTGGGAGGCAAGGAAACTGCCGGCAGTGTTTTGGATGAGTTTAAGAAAAAGGTAGAAAAGTAAACGCGCCATAGAAACCGGCATTGTGACCTAATGTAGCCGGTTTAATGGGTGGATGTTTTGTGAAAATAGTCAAGGTTTGAGATAAATGCTGCTCAAGTTTATTAAGTGGCAAAGATTTTATGACTGAACCACCTAAAACGATCGCATCGGGTGACCAGTGGACAATAGTGTTATTAAGACCAATTGCCAGATATTTTGATATCTCGTCCCAAATTTTTGGATCTTTCAGATTTTCTGCCTTTTGGCCGTAGATTTTTTCAATATAAGATCCTCCTACATATGCTTCCAGATGGCCTTTTCCGCCGCAATTGCAAGGATTACCATCAGGCACAATAATCTGATGGCCGGGTTCAAAACCCAGGGCATTTTCATCGATTTTACCCTCAACTATTCTGACCCCACCGACACCTGTACTGACCGTAATATAAGCAACTATCGGGTAACCGACCCCTGATCCTTTCAGCGCTTCACCCAGTCCCACCAGCGCCGTGTCGTTTTCTAAAGATACGGGGCAGTTAAAGACTTTTTCAAGCTTATCTTTAAGGGGTTTTTGAACCCAGTTAGAAATATGGGGACTTGCAAGAAGCATGGTTTTTTCGCTATCCAGAGGTCCTGCAATGCCCCCGGAAACGCCTTTAATAGGTTCTCCGCCCAGTTGATCGGCAATTTGTTTAAATGCCTGTATTCCCTTATCAAAATCCTTGGGAGTCGGGATGATTTTTGAGTTTGAGATTTCTTTCTTGTCGGAAGAAACCGCCACCCTCATATTCGTCCCGCCAATATCAAATACAAGAAACATATTTAAGTTAGTTTATCACACAATGTTTATTTACAAGATCAATAAATTTTTGTATAGTAGAGCACATGGATTATGGCGAACAGGCACTAAAGCTACACAAGAGACTCCAAGGCAAATTGGAAACTGCATCAAAAGTTAAGATTAAAAACCGCCAAGATCTATCCGTAGTTTATACCCCTGGTGTGGCAGCAGTCAGCAGTTTTATCGCCCAAAACCCCGAGGCAGCATTTGATTTGACTTTAAAAGGCAGAACAGTTGCCGTCATATCTGATGGCTCCGCAGTACTAGGGTTAGGGAATATCGGACCGGAAGCTGCTCTGCCTGTGATGGAAGGTAAATGCCTGCTTTTTAAGATTTTTGCCAACTTGGATGCTTTCCCTATTGTGATTAACACTCAAGATACGAAAGAAATAATTTCTTTTATCCGCCAGATTGCTCCAACTTTTGCCGCAATAAATCTGGAAGACATATCTGCTCCCAGATGCTTTGAGATAGAAAACTCCCTGCAGAATTTGGGAATTCCTGTCATGCATGATGACCAACATGCTACAGCCATGGCAATTTTAGGCCCGCTTCAAGCAGCGGTTAAGCTTGCCAAAAAAAACTGGTTTAATCTTAAAGTGGTCATAAGCGGAGCCGGTGCAGCCGGAACTACTGTTGCCAAAATGCTATCCTGCCATGGTTTTGGTAATTTGTATTGCAGTGCGGTTTCGGATGTGATAGTTATTGATCGCAAAGGGATAATTTATAAAGGAAGGTCTGACCTTGAGGGATACAAGAAGGAACTGGCATATTTTACCAACAAAGACGCTATCAGAGGAGATTTGGAAAAAGCCCTTTTTGGGGCCGACGTTTTTATCGGCCTTTCAACCGGTGGTATTTTGAAAGCCCATTATATTAAGAAGATGGCGGCAGATCCAATTATTTTTGCCTTGGCTAATCCTATTCCGGAAATAATACCGGATGAAGCTAGAAAAGCTGGAGTGAAATTCATTGCAACAGGCAGATCCGACTTTCCCAATCAGGTTAATAATGCACTAATATTTCCTGGTTTTTTCAAAGGCCTTTTGCAGGCGCGTTTGAAAAAAATAACCCCGGAAATAAAAATGAAAGTTTCCCAAGCTTTGGGCCAAATAATCGAAAACCCAACTCCGGAGAATTTTGTGCCATCTATCTTTGATGCCAGGGTAGTTAAAGCTGTTTCTTCTGCTGTGAGAGATTATCCAAAAGCCGGGCTAAATTTTGATCGGGATCTCCATTAAGAAGGTATGAACCTGAGGCCAAAATATCCGCACCGCTTTCTACAATTTCTTTGGCATTTGTATCTTTAACTGCTCCGTCAACTTCTATTTTAACAGGCCAGCCTTTGGTTTTAATTTCCTTAATTTTATCCAGAGTTTGGAGGATGAATGATTGCCCTTGAAAACCGGGATTTACTCCCATTACCAAAATAACATCCACAAGACCGGCATAAGGCGCCAGCGCCTCAACAGCAGTAGACGGATTTATCGCAAGACCGGCTTGGATTCCGTTTTGCTTGATTAAATTAATATAGTCCTTTATATTTCCCTTTGCTTCTCTATGAATAATAATTCTCTGAAAATTAAGAGTTTGGAGTTTGGTAATCCATTTTTCAGGATTTTTTACCATTAAATGAGCCTCTTTTTTTAATTTGCCAAAATTAACTTCTTTTAAATCATCTACGGTGATACTTTTATTGGGGACAAGAATATTGTCCATAAAATCCACATGCACCCAGCCGGTATTTAATTTTTTTGAATTTAATAGTTTATCAAGATCTTTTTGAAAATCATCTATAGTTTTTGACAAAATTGCAGGAATAATTATTATCGGTATTGCCATATTTATAAAAATATTCTATCATACGGCCTATGACCTTGGCTCCGGACTTAAAAAAACTGGCTAAGCTTATTAGGTATTATATTTTAATTTCCACAACTGCAGCCGGTTCAGGTCATCCCACAACTGCTTTATCTGCTACAGATATAATGACGGTTCTTATGTTCGGAGGTTTTTTCAAAAAAGAGGACCGTTTAATTTTCTCCAAAGGTCATGCTTCGCCTCTTTTTTATTCTTTATACGCGGCAGGTGGAGTAATTACAGAAGAAGAGTTGTTAACGCTCCGGAAATTCGGCAGCCGTTTGGAAGGCCATCCTACAATGGAATTTCCCTATACCGAAATACCAACCGGATCTTTGGGGCAGGGGTTATCTGCAGGCATTGGCATGGCACTGGCAGGCGCACGGACTTTTGTGCTTTTGGGAGACAGCGAAGTGGCCGAAGGGTCTAACTGGGAAGCTATGCAAATAGCTTCTTTTTATAAACTGGATAATTTAATCGGTATTTTGGATGTAAACAGGCTTGGCCAAAGCAGGGAAACAATGCTGGGGTATGACATTGCCACTTACCAAAAAAGGATTTCATCCTTTGGCTGGGAAACTATTGTTTTAGAAGACGGCCATAACTTGACGAAAATTACCAACGCTTTCAAAAAAGCCGTTAAAGTCCGGGGTAAACCGGTTATGTTGATTGCCAAAACCAAAAAAGGCAAAGGAATATCTTTCTTGGAAGATAAACCCGGCTGGCATGGTAAAGTATTATCTAAAGAAGACTTAGAAAAGGCATTGGCAGAACTTGGCAAAGTAGATAAGAATATCCGGGGAAAAATCCAGTTGCCTTCGAGAGTTCAGAATTCAGAGTTCAGAGTTCAGAATGAAAACAAAAAAGTTAATTATTCTTTGGGCGAAATGATAGCTACCAGAAAAGCATATGGCAATGCCTTAGTTCGGATTTTCCCCAAATACCCGCAAATGGTAGTAATGGATGCAGAAACCAGCAATTCTACATATTCGGAACTTTTTGCCAAAGCCTACCCCAAAAATTATTTTGAAATGTTTATTGCCGAACAAAATATGGCCGGTGTGGCTTTGGGTTTTGCCAGAATGGGCAAGATTCCTTTTATTTCCACCTTTGCCGCCTTTTTCACCCGGGCTTTTGACCAAATCAGAATGGCTCAATATGCCCAAACTAATGTTAAATTCTGCGGTTCCCATGCCGGAGTATCTATCGGCGAAGACGGATCTTCTCAAATGGGACTTGAAGATATAGCCATGTTTAGAAGTATTTTGGGAGCTGTTGTTTTGTATCCTGCTGATGCCGTTTCATGCGAAAAACTGACAGAGGAAGCGGCTAAATACAATGGTATCGTGTATCTTCGCACTACCCGTAATCCTCTGCCGGTAATTTATGCAAATAATGAAAAATTCCCTATTGGCGGCAGTAAGGTGCTTCGCAAAAGTAGCCGCGATAAGGTGACAGTCATCGGGGCAGGCATAACCTTGCATGAAACATTAAAAGCCTATGATATTTTGAAAAATCAGGGTATTTTAATTAGAGTAATTGATCTTTATTCTGTTTGCCCTTTGGATTTGAAAACACTGCATTTGACCGCCAAGGAAACCAACGCCATCATTACGGTTGAAGATCATCACAGAGGAGGAGGAATAGGCGAGGCAGTAGCCGCCGCTTTATCGGATTCCGGCAAAACGGTTTACTCTTTGGCTGTTTCAAAAATACCCAGAAGCGGAAAACCCGATGAACTTTTGCAATATGAAGGCATTTCTGCTTCGGAAATAGTCAGAAAGGTAAAAAAAATTGAAAAGTAAAATTTTTTTAGACTCGGGTGATCCTAAAGAAACAAAAGAAGCTTTAAATTTATTAGGTTTTCTTGACGGACAAACCACCAATCCGTCTCTTATTGCCAAAAATCCCAAGGCCCAAGGCAAGAAATTTTCCGAACAGGAAATATCCTCTTTTTATAAAGGCGTTGTAACGGAAATATCAAAATTAATACCAAAAGGGTCTGTTTCTGTAGAAGTTTATGCCGACAAAGATACATCTGCCGATAAGTTATTAGAACAAGCCAGAGAAATGTTTGCCTGGATTCCCAATGCCCATATCAAACTTCCTATTACCAAAACAGGTCTTGAAGCAGCCAAACGCTGTACAAAAGAGGGGATCAGGGTAAACATGACCCTGTGTTTTTCCCAAGGTCAGGCGGCCGCGGTTTATGCCGCAACTTTCGGTGCCAAAAAGGGCGATGTTTTTATCTCGCCTTTTGTAGGCAGGCTTGATGACAAAGGCTTAAACGGTATGGATTTAATCAAAAATATAATTGAGATGTACAAATATGGAGACGGGCATGTTGAGGTACTTTCTGCCAGTGTCAGGAGTTTGAACCATTTATTGTATTCGCAAGCTTTAGGTTGTGATATTGTCACAGCACCTTTAAAAGTTTTAAAAGAGTGGAAGGAGAATATGAATCAGTTAAAGCCGATCGATTATCGGGAAATAGACTTAAATAAACCCTGGCAGGATTATGATATTTCTCATGAAATGACCGATGCAGGCATTAAAAAATTCATCAGCGACTGGACAGGACTTATCAAATAAAAACCTATCGAAGAGGGAATTCGGCTACAATTTTCCAGTCTTTAATCTCTCCGCCCTTTATTAGAATTACTTTACCAATTTCAAATTCTGCTGACTGGTCTTTGCCTATTTCTTTAATAATTTTATCTTTAATCTCTTGCGGAAACAGTCCGTATAAAAGACTCAGATGAGGCATAAATGGAGGGATTTTCATGTTGAATATTTCTTTTGCCCGTTCATGCAATTTCACCAGCTGCGGTGATTTTTTAGCATAAACAAAAAGTGTCCTAAAATAATAATCCTGGTAACCGATTGTTTCCAAGGCTACTGTAAACGGCTTTTGGTCTTTAACCAGTTCTATTGTTTTTTTTATGCATTCATCCCGAGGTAGCATAATCTCACCCAGTAAAGTGATATGGGGACAAAATACCGGAGCATTATTTTCTTTGGCCAGTTTTTGTATCAAAGCATTGAACTTCTTAAATACCTGGCCAGCAGGAACCAGCCAAAGGGTATATCCTTTTGATATCATAATTTTCCATTACAACATATCATATTCTTTCCGGTAAATCATTATGATAGTATAAACTTATGAATTCTCCATATGTCAGAAAAATAGAGAAACCTTGGGGTTACGAACTTCATTGGGTTCCTGAAAATAAATCTTATATGGGTAAAGTTTTACATATTAATGCAGGTGCCAGAATATCTTTGCAAACACACGACAAAAAACAGGAAAGCTGGTTTTTGATCGGTGGGGAGGCTAAAATAATTTGGGATAATGAAAAAGGCGAGCTAATTGAAACAATAATGGAAAAAGGCAAGGGTTATGCTTGTCAAATTAACCAGAGACATAGACTTGCAGGCATCACCGATTGTGATATTATTGAAGTCTCAACTCCGGAAATGGGAATAACCCATCGATTGGAAGATGATTATAAAAGACCTGATGAAACACCGGAGGTTAGAAAAAAAGAAAGGGGAGAATAATGCTAAAACCGTTTGCCGAAAGAACCCATGAAAAAATGAAAGAGGTTCTTTACCGTCCCGATGCTCAGGGGCCGGAAATCCACTATTACATGATCCGCGGCGGCAAGGATAAAACCAATATTACTGTTTGGGAAACGGGCACAGTCGGGGGAGAGTATATTAAAACCTATGGTCATTATCATATAGGTAATCTTGATGAAACATATTATATTAGTGCAGGTGAAGGTATAGTTTTGCTTCAGAAGAGAATAGATAACAAAGATGATGAGATAGAATATTTCTATGCCATTACGGTCAAAGCCGGAGATAAAGTTTTTATTCCTTCAGGAGTAGGGCATCTGGTTTGTAATACTGGCAAAATTTGGCTGGTTACGGTTGATGATTCTCCGGTAAATTTTGAAGAAGTAGATCCGGTTTCACTTCCCGGCCATGCCGATTATGAACCTGTAAAAAAACTAAAAGGCTTTGCTTATTATTGTATTGAAGAAAACGGCAAACCAACCCTTGTTAAAAACCCAAACTACAAGATTATCCCCGAACCTAAATGGTTGACTCCTGAAGAATATACCCAAAGTTTACGTTGACATCTTTATTAAATTTGTTATTTTGTCAACTGCTTCGTCTAATTTTCCGGGAATATTTTCAACAACATAATCATAATTATCTTTATACTCTTGCCAGAATTTTTTATCATCCTGCATTCTTTTTTCTATTTCCTGTTTGTTCAAATTCCTGTCTTGTAGTCTTTTCAAAATTACGCAATCTCTAACGGTTAAATAAATTACTAAAATCTTAAATCCTGTGATTAACTGTTTAACCTTTCCTGCTCTTGATGGATCTATTCTCCAGATTAAATCCTGACCTTTCTTAATCTGCGATTTTTCCGTACCATAAAGATTCCCGCCATACTCCACATATTCTATAAATTCCTTGTTTTCAATTTTGCGCCTAAAATCTTCTTTTGAAATAAAATTATAGTCAACTCCGTTTGTTTCATCTGTGCGGATTGCCCTGGAAGTTGTTGAAACTACTCTTTTTAAATTGGGCATTTTTTCAAGGAGCTTAGACATTACCGCATCCTTGCCCGCGGCTGTTTTTCCGGTCAATACAATTAACAAAGGGGGTATTCCCACTTCTTAATTATTATCTACTGAGGTTAATCTTTCAAGAGAGAAATCTTTATAAACAATTCTGCGGTGCTCTTTAGGCATGCGAAGACCCTGGATAATCCCGCCCAAAAGGATTCCCTTAGTCACCATAAAATCCAAAATACCCGTAGTGATAAAAAATGACATGATTAAAAGTATAGAGAAGCTTATCCAGTGATGGATATGAATGACTCTGCCGAATATTTTAAACCTGAGTACCGGAAAAACCTGTATCCTGCCTTTTTTGACGTTGGGTAGTTTTCTTCTGATACGGGAGGTCGGGTGGGTGGTAACCTTGAGTGTTAAATAACCCAGAGCTGTTGCAGGGATGAGTGATAAATATTCCATATAATCTGTCTAATATATGTTATTAAATCCAGCCTCTGAATGCAAATTTATAGTAGCCTCTGTAAGAGTTATTTATGTCTTTCTAATTTAAGTTTTTCTATGTCTTTTACAACAATAAAATGATCATTATAGGAAATTAAGCCCTTTTGAATAAAAGAAAATGAACTATTTCTTATCATACGGCATTGTGCTATACTACAGCAGTGCATAAACCATTCTACGCAAGCGGATTTCTTTACAGCCTGAAGACTCATCAAATTCTCTTGCTAAAGTCCCAGCCAGAAAAAGATACGCCTCCTTTGTGGTCTACTTTGGGAGGGGAAAGTGTAAATGGGGAAGATACTCAAATTGCTTTTCAACGGATTGTAAATAAGTTATTGAACTTAAATCTTAAACTAAAGAATATTTATCCGGTCTATGATTACTTTCATGAAGTACTTGATAAAGATAATTATGTATTTTATGCCGAAGTAAGAAGTTCTAAAAAGTTTGATCCCTGTAAGGAAGATACTTTTTCATGGGTAGCTTTTGATGAAGTATCAAAACTTTTATTTACTCCCCGCAGCAAACAGGATGTTATAGTTGGGGAACGTGTTATCAATGCCAAGCGGAGAGAAATTGAAGCTAA
>JAHIUE010000001.1 GCA_018817205.1 Patescibacteria group bacterium
AACAAAGTAAATGAGCAGATAACTTTCCAACTAAATGCTTTGCAGGAAGTTTTCAAAGTAGCGAGTGATCCAAAAGCCAAAAGGTCTATAAGGCTGGCTATCTTTAGAATATCGGAAAAGTTTGCTGCTTCAAGACCTGCGGCATGCAACTTTTTATCCAAAGAGGCTTCGTCCTCTGCTTTGAATGAAGTAGAAAAAGTAGTTTTGAAGGAGCGAACAGACAAATGTTATAATTTGAAGCTTTTTTAGATCTCAAAAAATTTTAGTTTCCGAGAGAATTTATCCCATAAATTGATTAGCTTAGATTTTTTCTTACCATTTGCTAGATGGTAATTCTCTAAGATAGTTTGGCAGTATTTAATTAATCTATCAGATAAGATATTCGGGTTATAATTTTTTTCTACAATCCTCCTGGATTCTAAACCAAATTCCCGGCAAGTCTGAGGGGATTTTAAAAGTTGAATAATT
This sequence comes from Patescibacteria group bacterium, assembly GCA_018817205.1. Taxonomy (GTDB): domain Bacteria; phylum Patescibacteriota; class Microgenomatia; order Daviesbacterales; family UBA10151; genus UBA10151. The sequence goes on from JAHIUE010000001.1 coordinate 469, forward strand.
TTATCAGCAAAAATTATTTTATCAGGAGGTAGTCTAAAACCGTTTTTGTTATTGATAACCAAATTATCAAAGGCTCCATCATTAGCCACTACCAGAGGTAGTTTCGCTGCTGCTGCTTCAATCGCTACCATTGGGTGGACTTCTGAAGTGGATGGGAAAACAAAAATATTAGCATCTGCATAAACTTTTGGCATTAAGTCAATGTTAATACCGCCAGTAAAAATAACTCTCTTGTATACTTTGAGTTTCTTCGCTATCTTAATAAGTTCCTTTTTTCCAAGTCCTTCTCCAACAATAAATAGGTAAACTTTATCATCGTGTTTCAAAACTTCACTGAAAATTTCAAGCATGAATTCAAAGTTTTTCTCTTTTCCTAATCTACCTACGGTAAGTAAGATAGGTGTATTGTTAGGGACATTAAACCTTTTATGTAAAAAATGAGCATTTTTAATGTTAAATTTGGATAAATCTAAAAAGTTAGGTATTATCTCGATTTCTTTTTTCACACCAACTTTGATTAATTCCTGCTGCATTTTTTTGGAAGGAGTAATGATACCGTCACATAAATTACCAAAACGTTTTAATAATACGGCATTGATTAAGGCTGGTTTGATAACCTTTCCTTTTAAGAAGTAATGGGTATATCTGCCAAGCTGGGTATGGAAGGTTAAAATATATGGTACTTTTTTAGCTCTGGCGGCCACCAGGCCTATTAAGGAAAAAAGTCCGTTTCCATGAGCATGTACAACATCAAAATCAAACTTGATAATTTCCCAAATAGTTTTATGAGGTATAGGCAGGGGTAGACGGACATTATCCGGTAAACTGGGCAAAAGACGGATTGAGGGAATCCGATGGACGTAGTTTTCCTTATCTTTATAACCTTTTATTTTAGGGCAAAATATGTGTACGGTGTGACCCTTCTTAATCAGGCTTTTAACACTATATCTAACAAAAGTAGATACGCCATTTTGCTGTGGATAATATGTGTCTGTAAAATATGCAATCCGCATAAAAGTTATCATAATATATCATAAAATGAGGTATAGTGATTATATGAGGAAATTATGTATAGGACTTTTCGTAATATTTTTGGCCATATTTTTGGCAATTATATTGGGAAGCGTTATTTTTGAAAGAATTTATCCTTTCCCTTCCAAGATTGTCTATGGAGTGACTTTTTCCCCAAGGTATGTAACTTATTTAAAGCTGGATTGGCACAAGGTCTATACTAATATGTTGGATGATCTGAAAGTTAGAAATTTAAGAATCCCAAGTTATTGGGATATTTTACAAAAAGAGCCTTCAAGAATAGACTATTCGGAAACAGATTATATGCTGGATGAGGCAGAGAAAAGAGGGGCCAAAGTGATCCTAGTGCTGGGTGTAAAGCAGCCGCGTTGGCCGGAGTGCCATATTCCGGTTTGGGCTAAGAATTTAAGTGTTACCGAAAGGCAAGAAAGAGTTTTAGAATTTATTCAAGAAGTGGTGAGGAGGTATAAAGATCGGCCGGAAATTTGGGCCTGGCAAGTTGAGAATGAACCTTTCCTGCCGTTTTTTGGCGAGGGTTGCGATAAAGGTGATGTTTCCTTTCTTAAGAAAGAAGTGGATTTAGTCAGATCAATAAGTAAAAAAACAATCATCATTACAGATTCAGGAGAACTTGAGCTTTGGATTGCGCCCATGCAAGTCTCTGATATTTTCGGCACAACTTTATACAGGAAAACCTATGACCCGATTTTAGGCTACAAGACATACCCTATCCTGCCGTATTTGTATAACATTAAGTCAGTTTTGGTGAGATGGGTTTTCGCTCCCCATAATCAAAAAACCATCATTACAGAACTACAAACAGAACCATGGTTATCGCAGGCAGATTCGTCTGAAGGCAGCCCCAAAAAACAAGCAGAAATATTTTCCATAGAAAATTTTAAGGATAATATTGAGTTTGCCAAAAAAACCGGATTTGATGAAATGTATCTTTGGGGGGTGGAGTGGTGGTACTTTATGGCCCAAAATGGTTATCCGGGGTATCTGGATTATGCCAAAACGCTTTTTCAGTAGGCAATGTGTTAGAATTTTCCCATAATGAAACGTTTAGTGTTGGTGGATGGCAACGCTTTGCTTCACCGGGCCTATCATGCCGTGCCTCCTTTTACTACATCTTCGGGTGAGCTTGTTAATGCGGTTTATGGTTTTTCCTCAATGATTCTTAAAGTTATAGATGAACTGCACCCGGAGTATATGGCTATTGCCTGGGATGAAAAAGGACCTACCTTCAGGCATCAGGCATATACCCAGTATAAAGCTACCCGCGGTCCGGCTGATGAGGGTTTATTAAATCAATACAAAAGGGTTCATGAAATAGTTCGCGCATTTAACATCCCTGAATTTAAGCTGAAAGGCTTCGAGGCTGATGATTTGATAGCCACGCTTGCAAGACAAGCAGCCAAATTCGAAATTATTATTGTAACAGGGGATAGAGATATCATGCAGCTGATTGATGAAAATATCAAAGTATTTATGCCAAAAAAAACTCTTTCCGATGTAGGTTTATATGGGGTAGAGGAGTTTGTTTTAAAATATGGTTTCCCCCCAAAACAACTTACAGACTATAAAGCTTTAGCTGGGGATGCTTCGGATAATATTCCGGGAGTTTCTGGTATTGGTGATGTGTCAGCCACAAAATTGATCCACCAATTTGGCACAATTGAACAAATTTACAAGAGCCAAAATCTGAAAACTTTGCCGGAACGTTTACAAAAGCTTCTTTTGGAAGGAGCAGAATCAGCAGTGATGAGCAAAAAACTGGCCACCTTGGATTCGAATGCCCCGATCAAGCTGAATCTTAAAGATTGCGTAGTTCATGATTTTGATAAAGAGAAAATTATAGAGTTATTTAAAGAGTTGGAATTTAAGAGTTTGATTGGTAGAGTATCTACTGAGAGTTCGCAGTTAATTCGTTCACGGTTCAAAATTACTGCCGATCTTGATAATCAAGTTGAGCCAATTTTGCAAAAAATGTCTGAGACTGGAGTTTTGGTTGATTTGAAATTTTTAGATAAATTTGGCAAGCAGTTAAAGGATAAATTAGTCAAGATTGAAAAGGATATTTACTCAAAAGTGGGTCATCAGTTTAATCTCAACAGCCCAAAGCAACTACAAATAGTCCTTTTTGATGAATTGAAATTGCCGGTTGTAAGGAAAATCAAAACCGGCAGATCAACAGACGAGGCAACCCTGATGGAATTGTCTTCTGTCCATCCTGTTGTACCTTTGCTTTTACAATATAGGCAGCTGTTTAAACTGGTTTCAACCTATATTGATGCTTTGCCAAAATATGTTCGTGATGACGGTAGGGTTCATTCTACTTTTAATGTGGAGGGGGCCTCTACAGGTAGATTATCTTCCAAGGATCCCAATTTACAAAATATTCCAATAAAAGGCGAGGCCGGGGGCGAGATTAGAAAAGCATTTGTAGCACCAAAGGGAAAAATACTTCTGGGGGCAGATTATTCCCAGATTGAACTTAGAATTATGGCTCATCTGGCAGATGATCCCGGGTTAAAGCAAGCTTTTGAAGAGAATTTGGATATACATGTTTTGACTACCTCGAAAATTTTCAAAGTTCCGGTTGAAAAAGTGACTAGTAAGCAGAGAATGGTAGGCAAAACCATGAATTTTGCCACTCTTTACGGCCAGGGCCCCCATGCTTTATCCCGCCAGTTGGGAATATCTTTTGAACTGGCTCAACAGTATATCTTGGAATATTTTGAGCAGTTTCCCAAAGTGAGAGCCTGGATGGAAAAAACTTTGGCTTTTGGATATGAGAATGGATATGTGGAGACTTTATGGGGAAGAAAAAGGTATATTCCGGAACTGAAAGCAGACAATAGAATGATTAAATCAGCAGGAGAGAGAGCGGCTGTCAATCACCCGGTCCAGGGTACAGCGGCGGATATGATCAAAAAGGCGATGGTGGAAATTGAGAAAGAGCTATCAGTCGTCAGTCGTCAGCTATCAGATAAGATAAGTCTGAAAGCTGATAGTGAACAAAGTGAGCGGTCTGAAAGCTGTCGTCTAATTTTGCAAGTACATGATGAACTGCTTTTTGAATGTGATCCTAAAAAAGTTGAAGAAGTAGCAAAAATGGTCAAGGATAAAATGGAAAATGCCCTAAAACTTTCCGTGCCGGTTATAGTTGACTTGAAAGTGGGGAAGAATTGGGGTAAAATGCAGCCGTTCAAGATTTAAACTACCAATTTTTTGACTTCCCGTTTTTCTATTTCATATCTGGTATATCCTGTTTTTTCCAGAATAAGGAAAAGTAAGGCAAGCAGGGGAGAAATAAAAATGTTGATGATTGAGGTGAAAAATTGCAGCATAAAAAATAGCAAAACGGTTAAGATCAAGGGCACAAAATTCTGGTAAGGTTTTATTAAGCTCTGCAGCTGGTTTTTGACTTCTTGCTTTAGAAGTTCATTAGCAGGCAAGCTTAAAGAGTCCAGCATTTTGGGATCCAGACCGGACTGTTTTAACGCCTGGGGATTTTGTCTTAACAGTTCGATTTGTTCAGGTGGAATATCAGGCAGTTGCGTTGATGTGGCAGGCGACATTTTAAGGGCAGTATCAATTAAAGAATCGGGGATCTCGAAGCCGTTTTGGGTAATAATTTTGGTAACTGCAAAAAAATAAACCACACAAAAAGATAAAATTAAAAGCATTGATAAAAGTTTGACAGAAGGCCCCAAGACTTTTCCGGGTTGAAAATTAAGATAGCTTCCTA
>JAHIUE010000072.1 GCA_018817205.1 Patescibacteria group bacterium
CAAGGCAGCAAAGTCGGGGGCACCCGAATCCCGCCGTAAGGCGGGAGAAGGTGAAACCGGCGATGAAGCTTAAGTCGTAACAAGGTATCCCTAGCCGAAGCTGGGGATGGATCACCTCCTTTCTGGAGTTTTGTTCAAATTAGATGATTTCTGAAACACTATAGCCCTGAGAGTAATCGAATGGGTTAGATACAGATAACACTAGTTTGATCCAGTTCCGCCTCACGGTGGGACAAGCGCCTGTTGAATGGCAGGTAAAAAGCGTGATAGCGCGCTGTTTCCGATAGTCAATCGGAAACGATCGTTATCCCCACCACTCTTTTGGTATTAAAGTTATTTAATGGTAAATTGCGAATTCAAACGGAGGTTTGTCTGTTTTGGCAGTATTATAAATATTTCTACCTTTATCTAAATCTTCCAAAATTTTAATATAGCGAAAGAAGATGGCATTGGTCCAGCCAAATCCTGTTTGGGTGGGGTAGTGATAGTTTTTTGCTTTATCTCCTGTGGCTCCATTAATTTTTTCAAAGAATGTACCGTATTTTCGAAACAGCCTTGCATGGGCTTTAATGGATTTTTTCATGATTCTTTTGGCATCTTCGGTAAAACCGTAACGCAAAAGCCCGATTACCGTCAGGTATTCGAGCGGCGGCCAAATATTGGGATAGTCCCACTGTTTGGGTTTTAATATTGCGTCAATTGCGATTTTATATCTTTCCGGAACATTAGTTGAATCAATTTGCGGAGCAAGGGAGCTTTTGTCTGTAATAGTCAGGCCGTATTTGGTTTCAAAAGCAGGCAATACCTTCAGCATTTGTTCGGCTTGTTTGAAAGTTGCCAGCCCTGCCCAAAGCGGCGTAAATCCGGCCAAAGACAGAAATTCACTTTGTCTTTTATGTTTATACCCAAAATCATAATAAAAACCGCTTTTTTCATTCCACATATATTTGTTAATTCTTTTTTTTCTCAACTTCGCTTTCTTTTCCCAATCTTTAGCAATACCGAAATCCGAAAGTATTCCCGCTATTTTTGCAAAATGCTTCTCGTATTTATAAAGGTAGATATTGAGATCAATGGGCAGAAATTCGTCACAGCGGTTGTAGAAGCGCGAAGTAAAATCCCATCCCGATTCAAGCTCGGATGAATGGGCATACCCCAAGTCGCTGTCCCCATACCTGCTTAGTTCATATTCACTAACCCTGTGATGACGGATTTTTTGCGTATCTATCCAGACGTTGGCATACTCGCGGATTGCGATTTTCGTAGCTTTCTCAAGCCATATTTTTGCAGGATCTTTTTTGCCAAATACATTTGAAAAGGCGGATCTAACCTTATTGCCCAATGATTTATCATGGGATAAAACTTCATAAACATCTAAAATCATGGAAGTGAGAAATGGCGGTTGGGAGCGTCCCATGGAGGCCGGGGCATTAAAATTAGGGATAAAGTGGTATTTTTCATAAAGAAACAGGAAATTTTCCACCATATCCTTAATCAGCCACTCGCGTTTGGTGCCAAAAAGACCTCTTGAGATAAAAAAGGTATCCCAGTAGAAAATGAACCGGAATTTCCTGTCATTTGGAATTACATATGCCCGGGGAATGTCAATAATCTGCCTGTTGATTTTCTTTTTTGCCGGGCTGAAAATGATTTTATCCCAGTAGGAATTAATATAAGTAAGACAATTTTTATATAAAGCCGTATAAGCAGTCATAGTAAGTATTAGTAAGTACTATATAGAATGTAATAGATGCTTGGTATATGTCAAGAGAGAATAAGGGTAGTAGTACCATGGAAATTAAGCAGGTTTTGTTGAATGAGATAAACGAGCAAGTTCTTGTGGTCTTCTTGTTCTCCAATCTTCTTGGACAACTGGATGTGCATTTTTGGCATTCATATCCGCCATCATAATAGTTAATTCTCCGGCGCTAATTTTCCTTCTAAATTCTACAACTTTCTGATTACAAGTAAATGGTTTTAGTATGGTCAATTTGTCTCTGCCATAAGGATGGCCAGAAGAAACCATAACATATATTGGAATATCCGGATGCCTTAAAGCTATGACAGCCGTTCCCAGTTGTAAGTTCCTAAGAAAGCAATCTTTATATCGATGAGGCTGAAGGTAGATGCCTAATATGCCATTTAAGTTTAAAACTTCATCTGTGTCTCTAAGAAAATTACGCCCGGGTCGCTCCCTATTAACAGGCTTTGCGCCTTCTCCTTTTAAAACAAAAGCCTCCAAAGGATTGAACTGTGCCGAAGGAGTATTGTCTCGTATGGAACACAAATATTTTGGCGATTCGCTGAATCCTCGTACCATTAATCCTTTTTTGCATACCGCCCGGATTAGCCTATGAGATTCCAAACCTGCTATGCACATTTTGAAGCTATCGCCCGAGGCTCTGTGATTACTGGTAACAATGGCAGGTCCTGTTGTGGGCAAAGGGTATCCTTTAATTATGCTTTGGTGAGTTAAGGCGTGAAGATATGATCTGCCAATCAAGATAGTAGCAGCAAGAGAATTAAGTTCTGGAAAATCTTGTTTAATTCCTAATGCGCATTTTAAGTAAGCTTCTTTGAATTCGATAGACACAAGGAGGGATTATAGCAGAATTTGAGATCCGGGCGGGATTTGCACCCGCGAATATCGGTTTTGCAGACCGACCCCTTGGACTACTTGGGTACCGGATCAAATTACGCTTCTCATTCTAGCATGAAATAAAACTCAAGACAAAGTTAAGCTATAATGGTAAAATATCAAGGTTTGGGCGCGTAGCTCAGTGGTAGAGCGCTTATCTGATAAGTAAGAGGTCCTTGGTTCGATCCCAAGCGCGCCCACCCCATATGACTTCGAACAATAATTCTCAAGTAAAAGTTGGCATCGGTATTATGGTTTTTAAAAAAGGGAAAGTCCTGCTTACAAAGAGAAAAGGCTCTCATGGGGCAGGAGAATATGCATTTCCCGGAGGACATTTGGAATTTGGAGAATCAATTATAGATTCTGCCAAACGGGAGGTTCTGGAGGAAACAGGAATTAAAATAAAAAATATTAAATTCTTAAGGCTTTATAACCTTAAAAAGTATTCTGGGAAACATTATGTTGATATTGGTCTGACAGCAGAGTGGAAATCCGGCACTCCCAAAGTTTTGGAGCCTGAAAAAGCAGAAAGCTGGAACTGGTATAGCCTGGATAAGTTACCAAAACCTCTTTTTCAAACCACCCGTTCATATCTTCAAGCTTTAAAAACAGGCAAGAATTTTTTTGACCACAATTAGTTTACTACGTTCAGTTCGGCATGAACGTAGTTTACATAATTGTGGTTGACGCATGAAAAAAGAGATTTTAATTATTTTCTTATTGCTTCTGATTAGCTTCCCCGCAGTCAAGAGTCTTCTTTTGCCCGGCGGATTTACCAGTCACGATTTGACTCACCATGTGATCAGACAGATCAGCATGGATAAACTTTTGTCCGAAGGCCAATTTCCTCCCCGTTGGTCTGGGGATTTAAATAATAGTTACGGCTATCCGGTTTTTTTATTTAATTACCCCATGCCGGCATTATTAGGTGAAGTATTTCACAAGTTAGGATTAGGTTTTGTGGATTCTGTAAAAGCAGTTTTTCTGGTTTCAATGGTGATGTCGGTATTGGGTATGTACCTTTTTCTCAAAAGCCTGCTAGGTTTAAGGTCGGCTGCTTTTTTAGGCGCCACTTTTTATCTTTATGCTCCAATAAGGTTTTTGAATGTTTATGTTTCTGCATCAGTCGGTTCGGCTCTTGCTTTAGCTATAGTACCGTTTGTTTTTTTGGCACTCCGAAGGGGCAATATTCTTCAAGGATCTATTTTCCTTGCCTTTTTAATTCTTTCTCATAATGTTACCGCCTTAATTTTTGCTCCGGTTTTACTGATATTTGGCTTTTTTTTGTTTAAGAAAGTGAAAGCTACGGTAATAATATTTTTGCTGGGACTGGGTTTATCTGCCTGGTTCTTCTTGCCGGCAATTTGGGAAAAACCATACACACGCTTTGATTTAATCTTTGCCGATTTTTATAAAGATCACTTTCCTTCGCTTTGGCAGCTTATTCGTTCTCCTTGGGGTTACGGCCTTTCTCATCCTCAAAATCCTCAAGGCGGGGATATGTCTTATCAATTGGGAATAATTCATATTGGGGTCATGTTAGTTTTGGGTTTGTGGTTTAGAAAACCTCTGGTTTTATTTGTTTTGGGTGGTTTTATTTTAAGTATTTTCCTGATGCTTCAAAATAGTCAGCCTTTGTGGGACAATTTGCCTTTTTTAAACCTTGTTCAGTTCCCTTGGAGATTTCTCTCTGTATCGGTTTTTATGGCAGCGGTTGCAGCAGCATTATTAGTTAAGGCCTTGCCATTTAAAAAGATTGCATTTGTGATATTGCTTGTATTGGTAATTTATGCCAACAGGAATCATTGGAACATCAATGAGAAATTTGACCCGGGAGAAGAGTATTATCGGAGTTTAAAAACTACCTCTACAACTTACGGCGAACATTTACCAAAATGGGGGAGGGTGATGGATAAAACTGCAAAAAGTAAGCTGGAATTTGTTGAAGGTGGAGAAAATATAAAGATCGTCAAAGATCAATCAGCGCAAGTTCTGGCAGTGGTTGAGGCCACTGCCGCTTCAAAATTACGGTTCAATCAATTTTATTTTCCGGGTTGGGAAATCAAAATCGATGATAAATCAATCGATTTTGATTACAAAGTTGATGGTGAAAGTTATGGTTTGCCTGTATTTGATATAGAACAAGGTAGGCATAAGGTTTTAGCAGAATTTAAAAATACCCCTGACAGAAATTTGGCAGACGCAATAAGTGTGGTAAGTGTGATAGTATGGTTAATATTGCTATGCAGGTTGTTAATCCTTCGCTGATTGCCGGTAAAAAAGTTTTACTCCGTTTGGATATAGATGTTCCAATAGAGTTGGGAGTTCGTAGTTCGGAGTTCGTAGTAAAGGAAGATTTTAAGTTGAAGACAGGGTTGCCAACTGTAAAGCTGTGTTTGGAAAATGCATCCCAAGTTATAGCAATGGGGCATATTGGCAGGCCCGGCGGTAAAGTAGTGCCTGGACTTTCAATAGAACCGATTAGAAAATGGTTTATTGAGCAGGGTTTTTCAAACAATAAACTAAAAATATTGGAAAATTTAAGGTTTGACATAAGGGAAGATAAGTGTGATTTGGGATATGCTAAAGAATTGGCAGGTATGGGAGACTTCTTTGTTAGTGAGGCATTTGCTTCTTACCATCCTGCTTCCTCAACAACTATTTTGCCAACCCTTTTGCCTCATGCAATCGGGCTTAGATTTGCCGAAGAAATTGAAAAACTGACGGAAGTCAAAAATAACCCTAAGAAACCATATGTAGCCGTTATGGGCGGCATTAAAGTTGCAGACAAACTGCCGGTAATTGAGGTTTTGGCAAAATCTGCCGATGTTGTTTTGGTGGGCGGAAAACTCGTTAGCGAGATTAGGGAACAGAATTTGGAATTACCTAAAAATACAATGGTGGGGATGTTGAATGAAGATGGGTTTGATATTGCTCCTCAAACAGTGGAAGCTTGGAAAGGTTTAATCATGAAAGCAAAAATGATTGTTTGGAATGGGCCATTAGGAAGAATTCAGAGTTCAGAATTCAGAGTTCAGAATTCGGAAAGCATGGGAAGCGAAAAAGGTACTTATGAAGTGGCGAAGATGGTTTTAGAGAGTAATGCTGAAATTATAGTTGGCGGGGGAGACACTATTGGGTTTTTAGGTAAAATGGGATTGTTGGATAAATTTGAGCAAAAAGGCTTTATCTCAACAGGCGGCGGAGCAATGCTGAAGTTTTTAGTGGCTGGAACCCTGCCTACCATTGAAGCGCTTGACAAGGAATAGAAATAAGTAGTCTAATGGATATAGATGCCTAAATTAAACCAGCGTGGAGTTACCCATATCTTCTTGATAGTTTTCCTTCTGGCAGGTCTTGCTGTAGCAGTCTATTTAGTCCAGCAAAAAACCAATATCTTCCCCAGAGCTTCGGTTTCAGGTCCGATTTCCTCACCCGCCCCAAGTGTTCCCGTTCCTGTCAGTGGAGGAGAACCCGGACAAACAGAAACTGTAGTTAGACCACCTTCCGATGTAATCAGTTTTAATGTTTCTCCCAATGCCAGTTGTTCATTTAATAATTTAACAGCTTCTGTAGTGTCCGTTGCTTGGTTGCCTGTTATGCCACCAATTAACAAAGCGGAACTAGATGTTGGCACAGGCTTAAATGGTGAGCCTGATATTAGAATTAAAGAAATTAAACCTGATGAAACTATAACTTATGCTCCAGTTGGCTTTTCTGGTACTCCTGAAATAGTTCCCGGCCAAAAATACTATATCAGGCTTTATAATGGGCAATACAGCGAGATACAATCATTTACTATTCCTTCCTGTATGTATTATCCCCGCTAGTTTACAAATTCTTTTTATTTAGTTAATATTAAGTCATGTTAAAAGTTGCAATTAATGGTTTTGGAAGAATAGGCAGGAGCGTTTTTAAGGTTGCCCTAGAAAAGCATGCTGATGCAGTTGAAATTGTAGCCATAAATGATTTAACTTCCCCTGAGGTTTTATCCCATCTTCTAAAATATGATTCCGCTTATGGAGTCTGGAATCATGATGTAGCTTCTGATGAAAAAAGTATCATAATAGATCAAAAGCATTATACAATATATCAAGAAAAAGAACCCAGCAATCTCCCTTGGAAAGATTTGGGGGTTGATGTAGTAATTGAATCAACCGGTAGATTTACCGATAAAGAAAGTGCAGGGCAACATATAAAAGCCGGAGCCAAAAAAGTGGTGATTTCAGCTCCCAGCAAAGGCGAAGGAATACCGACTTTGGTGTTGGGGGTCAATGCTGACAAATACCAAGGGGAGGCAATTGTTAATAATGCTTCCTGTACTACCAATTGCATTTCTCCGGTGGTTGAGGTGATGAATAATAAATTCGGGGTGTTAAAAGCTGCCATGACTACCATTCATGCCTATACCCATGATCAAAACCTGCAGGATGGTCCGCATAAAGATTTGAGAAGAGCGCGGGCAGCTGCTTTTAATATGGTGCCGACCTCGACCGGTGCGGCCAGAGCCACTACAGAAGTTATTCCATCGCTTAAGGGTTTGTTTGATGGTATGTCTATCAGGGTGCCAATTATTGTTGGTTCAATTTCTGATATTACCTTTTTACTCAAGAAAAAAGTGACTGTGGAAGAAATAAATCAGGCTTTGACAGAGGCAGCAGAAGGGGAGCTGAAGGGAATTATGGCTGTTATTAATGAACCAATCGTATCGGCTGATATTATTGGTAGGAGTGAATCAGCCATTGTTGATCTGGGCTTGACACAGGTTGTAGACGGAGATCTTCTTAAGATCTTTGCCTGGTATGACAATGAATATGGGTATTCTAACCGTTTAATTGAACAGGTAATTAATGTCGGCAAAGCTTGACAAGGTTAGTAATAAATGTTCTACTGAATATAGATGAATCAAAAAGGTCTTGCCCATATATTCTTAATCCTTTTCCTGGTTGCAGGTCTTGCAGTTGCAGTTTATCTAGTCCAGCAAAAAACCAATATTCTACCTAAAGCTTATGAACAAGGAGAGACTACAACAAATTGCGAAGCCCGTGTAGTTAAATTTTCAGTTGATAGGCCATGTACAAGTGCGCCAAATGGTTTCAAAACTGCTACATATTCCTGTAAGGTAACAGTAGAAACCCAAATTACTGAAGAATTGGACAACCAAAATTTACAAAGCCTGTCTATACAGGAAGAAACCTGCAGGTCTTTGGATGACTGGGTTAGCAGGGCGAAAGACGCTTGTTGGGCTAGATGTCCGAGCTCTAATTCATCTCCTATGCCTACGCCGATTATTACTGTAAGCCCCGTACCCATATCAGCCCCTAGTGGTCCAACTGGGCTGAAGGGAATATGTAGTTATTCCCCAAGGATGCAAGCTAAACTTTCTTGGAATCCGGTGCCGGGTATTACCGAATATACTGTTTATGTGACAGATGTCTCCAAGATCAATACTGATTATGGTGTTCCTTTGCCGGATATAACGACTGCTAATACATCAATTACTATTGGTACTCACGCGGGCCATATTTACACTTGGAGCGTATCTGTGAGCAATTCGGTAGGAGGCGCAGGATCTGGCTCATCCTCTTTTGAATGTCCTCCCGCTCCCCAGCAGTAGTTGACAAGGGAAGGCCAATTTTGGTAAACTCCGAGATAGTGATTATTTCACACATGATGAGAAGCAACGCACCACAAATTTAATTCCTCCAGCTGGGTCCGCCCATCTGGCGGATTACCAGCGTTGTATCCCTCTTTTTTGAAAACAGAATAGTCATCAGCTTTCAGTCATCAGTCGTCAGACTTTTGGTTTTGTCTGAAAGCTGACAGCTGAAGACTGATAGCTTTTTAGGGCCGTTAGTTCAGCTGGTAGAACACTTCATTTGCAATGAAGAGGTAGGCGGTTCGAGTCCGCCACGGTCCACATAATGAGTTAAGAGTGAAGAGTTATGAGTGCAGAATTTTAATTCATAATTCTGAATTCATCACTCTGCATTCAGTTTTGCACTTTGAAATGTGAATACGGATGAATAGTTAGGGAAAAGCGGAAAGCGTAAAGGGTGAAGCGTAAGCAATTACTTTCCCCTTAACGGTTAACCCTTAACCCTAACAAAATGTATGAAGGCTAAATTAAAATAAGCCAAAAAATACTCAACATTAATGCATACGGTGGATGCCTTGGTCGAAAGTACCGACGAAGGACGTATTAGGCTGCGATAAGCTTCGGGGAGCTGCCAAAAAGCTTTGATCCGAAGATTTCCGAATAGGGAAACCAATCCATTTATGGATGTCTTTTACTGAATTCATAGGTAAAAGAAGGGTACAGCCCGAACTGAAACATCTAAGTAAGGCTAGGAAAAGAGAACAAAAGTTATTCCCCCAGTAGCGGCGAGCGAAAAGGGAAAAGCCTAAACCACATTCATGCGCGCAAGCGCACTGAACGTGGTGTTGCAAGGCGGACAATATCGAGTAGTAAGGATAGTAGAAACCGCTGGAAAGCGGTGCCAAAGAAGGTGATAGCCCTGTAAACGAAATCCAAGCTACCGTAGTCCGATCCTTAAGTAACACAGGACACGTGTAATCCTGTGTGAATCAAGCGGGACCATCCGCTAAGGCTAAATATACTTTCGGACCGATAGTGAACTAGTACCGCAAGGGAAAGGTGAAAAGAAGAGCGAAACGCTCAGTGAAATAGTACCTGAAACCGTATGTTGTCAAGCAGTGGAAGTACGTTCAGTTACATGAACGTACGACCGCGTGCCTATTGAAGAATGAACCGGTGAGTTACCGTTCGCCATATTAGATTAAGTCGCCTTAGGCGACGGAGTCGCAGTGAAAGCAAGGGTTAATAGCCCGTTAGTGGCGAACGATAGACCCGAAACCGAGTGAGCTATCCATGTCCAGGGCGAAACCTGCCGAAAGGCGGGGGGAGGCCCGAACCCGTTGTTGTATCAATAACTTGGGATGAGATGTGGTTAGAGGTGATATGCCTAACGAACTCGGAGATAGCTGGTTCTCCTCGAAATATATCTAGGTATAGCCTGAAATTTACGTGCAGGGGTAGAGCACTGGCTCGAACTTGCCCCGCTTTGCGGGGTGGTTCGATTCAAACTCCGAATACTGCACTATTATTTTCAGAGTCAGTCCGATCCGGCTAAGCGGAGCGGGCCTGAGGGAAACATCCCAGACCAACAGCTAAGGTCCCTAAATAAAGTTTAAGTGTTAAAGGAAGTCTAGTTCCTTAGACAGCCAGGAAGTTGGCTTAGAAGCAGCCACCTTTTAAAGATAGCGTAACAGCTCACTGGTCTACTACGGAGTTAGGCGCCGACAATTAATCGGGGCTAAAATTTTTACCGAAGCTTTGGATGCTCGTGCTTCGCACGAGAGCTTTCAGTCGTCAGTCGTCAGTCGTCAGACAAAACGCATTTTGCGCTTGTCTGATAGCTGATAGCTGATAGCTGGAGACTCTCACGCGGAGCGTGAGTGTGGTAGAGGAGCGTTCGCCATGCAGTGAATCCCCGCCGTAAGGCGGGGTGGAGTGTGGCGAAGTGAGAATGCCGGTATGAGTAGCGAATTAACGTGAGAAACGTTATCGCCGAATGCCTAAGGTTTCCCCGACAACGTTAATCGGTCGGGGGTTAATCGGTCCTAAGGTGAGGCCATATGGCGTAACCGATGGATTACAGGTCAAAATTCCTGTATTGAGATTGTTCTGACAAGGTTCGATGAGCCGCAAGGCCACATAGAACGCTTTCAAGGGTGAACGGAGTGGGAATAACTGATCCGCCTATGGCGGATTAAATAGCAAGCAAGTAGAGATTGGTAAATCCGTTTTTATGTTTATGCGAGCTATGAATACGTAAGCCACAATCAGTTTACATGATTGTGGTAAGTCAGTAATTTTCTGTTTCCAAGAAAAGACTCGTGAAGGAGAGCAGTTTTAACCGTACCATAAACCGACACAGGTGGGCGAGTTGAGTATACACAGGCGATCGGGAAAACTATCCTTAAGGAACTCGGCAACGAAAGCTGGACGTAACCTTTGGGAGATGTCCTGCCACGTTCAGTTACATGAACGTGGTTACAACAAAAGACGCTAAGCGACTGTTTAACAAAAACACAGGTCCCTGCTAAATCGAAAGATGATGTATAGGGGCTGACACCTGCCCAGTGCCAGTAATTTACAGCTTCAAGTGATCCCCGCCTCGGCGGGATGAGCCTGGGGTCTAAGATCTGGTGAACGGCAGCAGTAACTATGAACCGAAAGGTTGTTGTAGTTGTTAAACTTGGCTAAATGCTGGAACAACTGAAGTATCCGGTGCTAGTTGATACATTCGACTACGCTCAGTATCAATATTGAGTGAAATCGAAATATTGACATTTGGGTTAATTTTGGGTAATACTAGAATTAATGTCCAATTTAACTAAAAATGCATCCGGTGCAGTCAATCAGCAGGAAAGGCCTCAAGAAAAATGGTTAAACAAAATTCCAAATGAATTAGGTTATTATTTAGCTGGTTTTGTTGATGGGGAGGGAAGCTTTAATGTTTCATTAAGGCGAAAACCTGACTATCGAATAAAATGGCAAGTAGTATTAAGTTTCAATGTTTCGCAAAGAGACCTGACTAATTTATTAACCCTGAAAGAAGTTTTAGGCTGCGGGATAATAAAAAAACGGAAGGATGGAGTATATTCTTTGGATATTACTACACCATCAAACGTTATATTGAAAGTGATACCATTTTTTCAAAGATTTTCTTTCAGATCGGAAAAAGCAATTAAGAATTTTGCGATTTTTTGCAAAATTGCTGCTTTAATGAATCTGGGAAATCATAGAAATGCACAAGGATTGAAAGAAATTCTTGCTTTACGAGAAACCTTGAATCAAGGTAAGGGTAGAACAAGAAAATATTCTGAAATTGATGTGCTTAAAACTCTTGAGGAATCCTCAGAGACTATACGCCAAGGTACGTTCATGAAAACTGAACGTACATGATATAGTCCGACCCTTAAAGCGATTTAAGGACTACGTAATTAATCGTAGCTAGTAACAAACGTGAACTGTTCT
The DNA here is from genome assembly GCA_018817205.1 of Patescibacteria group bacterium. Classification (GTDB taxonomy): domain Bacteria; phylum Patescibacteriota; class Microgenomatia; order Daviesbacterales; family UBA10151; genus UBA10151. Next base: position 11,703 of record JAHIUE010000072.1, read on the forward strand.
ATGGTAGCGAAGTTCCTTGTCTGGTGAGTTCAGACCCGCACGAAAGGTTGAACGACTTAGCGACTGTCTTGAGGATAGACCCGGCGAAATTGCAATGGCTGTGAAGATGCGGCCTTCCCATACTTGGACAAAAAGACCCCGTGGAGCTTTACTGTAGC
>JAHIUE010000073.1 GCA_018817205.1 Patescibacteria group bacterium
GTCTTTGATTGTGGAAAAAATTGCCCCGTTTGACCCGGAGAACTTACCGGAAGATATTGTCGGGCTTGCCTCGTGGCAAGGCGGGTCTGCCCCGGCTGCGGAGATTTATGTGCCGGCAGGTACCGCCGTGGCGGTATTGCAGAATGTCAATAAAACTTTACGCGCCTCCCCCGGAAAGGTAGCAGTAACCCTACTTCTGCCTAATGGTGGAGATTTAAGAAAAATGAGATTGCCCTTTTCCATAGATCCTTCGCCCGCACTTATCAACGTAATTGAAAACATATTAGGTGCAGGGTCTTTTAAAAGGTTTTAAATTATGCTAAGATTGCCCGTATGATTTCCAAGAAAATTGGAGAGGTGAATATACATATAGGGGATACCGTGAGGGTTCATTCTAAAGTAATAGAAGGCGCCAAAACGCGGATTCAGGTTTTTGAAGGAATTTTAATCAGACTGCAGGGCAGGGGCGAAAATGCTACTTTCACAGTCCGCAGGATCGGAACAGGCGGAATTGGGGTGGAGAGGACTTGGCCTTTGAACGCTTTGTCTATTTCCAAAATAGAAGTAAAGAAAAAGGCAAATAAAGTCAGGCGCTCAAAACTTTACTATTTAAGAAATTTGATAGGCAAAAGTGCTGTAAGGGTGTGATTACTTCTTAGGTTTATTGCCTACTGCAAAAGGGATTTCTTCCCAGTCTCTTACTTTTCGGATTTTTTTGTTTACTGACCAGGTAGTTTCTAAAAGATTCAAATCTACTTTTAACTGCTTTGCCCTCCCAATCAGAGCTACTACATCTTTAGGGAAACATTTCCCGCCAAAGCCTCGTGAGGTGGTAACATCCAGATGTGAGTCGTAAATTCTATGATCTGCAACTACCATGCTTTTGACCTCTTCGTATTTAATACCTAAAGCTTGACAGAGATCATACATTTGATTGGCAAAGATTACTCTGGTGGCAAGGAAAGAATTAGCCATGTATTTAACCATTTCCGCAGTAGTTGTATCAGTCTGAAAAATTTTTGTATGAGGGAACCTTTGCCGGTATAGCGCAACTACACGTCTCGAACTTAAATCATTATTTGCGCCAACAACGTTTCGGTCGGCATTGACAAAATCCTCCAAATAATTTGCTTCTGTTAAAAATTCCGGGTTCATAGCAAAATTAGATTTAGGATATTTTGCCTCCAGAATAGCTGTTGTACCCGGGACTACAGTTGATTTGATTACTATAATTTTATCGGTATTATTGGTATATTTTGTAATTTCTTCGATTGCTTCTTCAATAATAGAAAGGTCTATGCCTGATTCATCTTTTTTCATTGGTGTAGGTAGACAAATGAAAATGAATTCGCTTTTCTCAACTACTTCCTGAAGAGTATCCGTGTCTTTATATTTGTCATAATATCTGATTTCGTATTTATCTTTTATTTCAGGTCTGGAAAAGCCGTAAGCTAGGGCCTGGCCAACAATTCCGTAGCCGATTATGCCTAATTTTGCCTCTGTTGTCTCCATGCAAAAAAGTATAGCATAGTCCAGAGGACTATGGAAATTATAAGCAAAGCTTGCGATCAAAAGATCTTTAAAAAAGTGGCTTTGGCAGTATTTAAAGAGAAAAAATTATTGCAGGTAAGGACCAAAAAACAGAATCATGTCTTTTTTACTCTTGGGGGAAAATTGGAAAAAGGTGAGGAAGAAATAGAATGTTTAAAACGTGAAGTTTTGGAAGAGATTGGTTGCAAAATCGATGAAGCTTCTTTAAAATTTCTTCACGAATTTGAAGATGTAGCTCATGGTAAAGGCGGGGATTTGGTTAAAATCAGAATGTATAAAGGTAAACTGATAGGTGTTCCAAAGCCTTCTTCGGAAATAGTTGAAATTGGTTATTTTGATACAAAATCGAATAAAAAGCATTTGTCTGTGATAGCCCAAAGAACAATTTTCCCCTGGCTAAAAGAGCATGGGTATATAAACTGACCTTGACAAGCTGTGAGGCTTATAATAGTATAACCCAAATGTTAAGCGTTGAATTGGGATTTCACTTACCCGATGAAAATGATATTTTTGCTAAAGGTGATATAGAACCTGGTGTTATCGGAAGAAATAATAGACTTCCGGCGGAAGAAAGAAAATGTGGACAAAGCATTAGATTTTTAACACGTAAGTTTGTTAGCGGCCAAAGGCGAAGAGACAAGCATATTAAGGGTGGAAGATGTCACTATGCCAGCCAGAGAGAGTATAGTAAATTTCCTCCCCGCAGAGTTCTTCTTACTACCTGTAAAGGTTTCTTTAGAATAGATCCGCATGAAGAACGTATTATAGATCCTTCAACGCTAAATTTTGATTTTGTTGCGAATCTAAAAGGGATGAATGATGTAGAATGGGATTCTTTAAAAAATTTAAATGCTAATTTGCCACCACCTACTTTAGGTTTGATAATGCCTCGATTTGAGTAGTCACTATAATTCCAGTATAATCTGAATGTTTGGTGCCATTGTAATGCCGCCATCGTCTAGTGGCCTAGGACATCGGGCTTTCATCCCGAAAA
>JAHIUE010000074.1 GCA_018817205.1 Patescibacteria group bacterium
GCCAGACCGGGAACTGTGTTGAACGATCCAAAATTAGAATTGTCCGCACAATATTACCAGGAGCTACCACCGGAAATGACTGCCGCACAACAAACTGGACAAGCCCCGACCGGTGCGGCAACCGGCACTGCCGATATACCTGCAGGATTACCGTCTATGCCAACTGCACCACGGATTTCCATACCCCGCTTCACAAGGACTTCAAAAGAAATTACCCCTATCACCACGACGCCAGAGCCTACACCGCCCAAACCTCAATTGGTCACTGCAACAGCCACCGGAGCAATCAAGGAAGCAGGAAAACCTGCAGAATTAGTCAAAGCCTCCCGGCTCGGAACAGTAGAAGAATCTTCATTTTTCAAACCAGAACCAGTAGTTGCTAGCAAAAGCGGGGTAGTTTCAGAAGCAGGAGATTCTTCCAAACTAGTCACAACAGACAGAATGGGGAATATTAAAGCACCCGGAGCAGAAACACCACAGAGATTTAACTTCTCGTCTGTCAAAGCATCTTTCTCTTCCGGCTTCAAGAATGTGCAAAATTTTGCTTCCCGGGCAAATCCTTTCCTCAAAACAAATTTAGGCAGAATTACCAATAGTCTTAAAGGAATGGTCGGAGGTTTAGGCGGAGGGATTGGAGGAGCTATGCGTTCCGGGCTGGGGGTTACTGCCCCAACACTGGGACGAATGGGGAATAGTGTTTTAGGCGGTATTCAAACAATCTCCAGGCCAGGAGGAATAGGTGGTCTGGGCGGCGGGGTAACCAAAGGATTAAAATCACCAAACAAAGTAATTTTCATAGGGCTTGGGGTATTTCTTTTGGTTGTTCTACTTATGGGTTTAACTGGAGCCTTAACCGGAACTCCCCAAACAGGCGAAGCCGCACCAATTTCCGGGGGAGGAGAAGGGCCCCCGCCGGATAGCGGCCTGGATCCAACAATTGCTACAGATTGCCCTATTCCAGGCGGAACAATTACTTGCGGCTCGCAATCTACACCAATCCAAACCGCTGACGGGCTTTGCGGACATTGCGCTGTAGGTTATACATTTATGTCTAATTGTACTCCGGATAAAGAAAGCTGGGGTACTAAATTTGCTCTAGATATAGCGGCAACACCCTTACAGCCGGTCATATTGCCAAAAATAAATGGTCACATTATTAAATGGACTCACATATCAGATAAACCGGGTGGTTCAGGTTATATCCAAACTTATGCAGGAGAAGATACTGAAACTCAAGAAAAGTACCTTATCCAATTCCACCATACAGAAACATACAGCGGCAACCCGGGGCTGCATTTATCCGGCGAAAGAGGAGCTAACGCTTGCCGAAACTGCGAAGAAAACCATATTCATGTACAATTAAGAAACCCTGCCTCACTTAACTGGCTGGATGCTGCACAATATTTTTGTAGGCCATAAGAATGAATAAAAGAACAATAATATTCGGTTTAATAACAGCCATCCTTTTTTTAATTGTGCTTTTGAGTGCGCTGTATTTTAAACCTTCAAAACAGGAGGAAACAACCCCACCTCCCATACCTATTTTTAATCCCACAACAACCCCTTCAACCTACCAGCCCCCCCAACCGGGGCAATTATCTATTACAAATATCAACCCTCCTGAAAACACTGCAATAAAATATTACCCAAATGACCAAGTCACAATTACTTTTGGTGAGGAAGTTGAGCCGGAAGACTTTTTCTATACGGTTTCACCTGATGTTAAAACCGCAACCAAAATAAAGATAGGTGCCACCTTATCGCTTTACCCCGATGTTGCCTGGATTGAAGGTATCACCACAATTACTATTTTAGGAGAAACAAAGTCAATAAACGGAAATTTACTTGGCAAAAATATTATTTACAAACTTAATACAGGCATACCCGACAATATCGATCTGCGGGAGCATTAATAATGAAACAAAAAATAATTATTCTGGTTGTAATTTTTGGAGTAATAGTTATTTTCTTTTTCCTACGGGGGACATTCTCCAAACCCCAATCACAAAAACCTGTTGAGCAAAAAACCAGCCCAACCCAATCTCAAAACGAATCTCCGAGAATTGTCTCCACCAAGCCTGATCCTTTGGAGGACACAATCATCCCTGCAACAGCAACTATAGAAATTACTTTTAACAGGCCCTTGGAAAATGTGGGGGAATTTAAACTGCGGATGGAACCGAAAATAGATTACAAAATTGAA
>JAHIUE010000075.1 GCA_018817205.1 Patescibacteria group bacterium
CCTCCCGTCCCTTGGATTATTGGCTGGCGGCATTTCTCAAAGCAATTTATTCCCCGACCAAAAGGGCTTGGAGAAAAGGAGGAAAAACTTACAAAGAAGACCCTTTGTTCCAAAGCAGACTGGTAATGTATATGACCGGAATGAATCAGATAGATCGGATGAAATCAGACAACCAGAAAATCAGTATATCTGAAGCACCAGCTTCTCAACCAACCGAGCCCCTTCCCACTAAAGAAGAACTTGGTCAAACGGTTGATCTGGCCCGCCAGGCGCAACAATTGCAAATCCGTATTGTCCAAACAGAGCGGGCTCTAAACCAAATTAAGGAAAGCGCAGCCAAACCTTCCCCTATCCCGGTAGATTATAGTCAGGGAATAAACAAAATCATGACCGATCTGCAAAGCTTGGTTAACCAAGCTTCCCTCGTCAAACAAAAACTTCAGTCAGTCACCAACCCCAAGGAGGCCCAAACACAAACCGAAACCATCCAATCTATCCCCAAGGCAAAAGTCCAGGTGGTAATTCCCCAAAAACCGGCTCAAACAACCGTTGCTCTGACTTCATTCCCAAATGTGATCAATGGGATTGTCAAAGACCGAACCGGCAGTTACTTGGAAGGAGTAGTGGCTGTAATTTACGACAAAGAAGGACTACCTGTCAGAGCTTTAAAAACCAACAAGCTGGGTCAATTCACCGGCTCAACCCCGCTACATAACGGGACTTACACACTGGAACTTGAGAAAGACAATTTTATCTTTGATGTTTTACAGATTGAACTGGCCGGCAGCATTTTGCCGCCTTTACAAATCATAACCAAGGAGGTAGCTCGCGCCTAAACCATGAGTACGACTCAACAACATTTATCAATTAAGGGTATTGCCGACGACATTCTTCTTCTGAAAGATGGCGGAGGGGCGCTGGTTTTGCAGGTATCCGCCGTAAATTTCGGCCTGCTTTCGGAAAGAGAGCAAATGGCAATTATTTACTCGTTCGCCCAAATGCTCAACTCCTTATCGTTTAGCATCCAAATTGTCATTCACTCTGAAAGACTTAATATCTCTTCATACCTGGAGCTTTTGGACAAAGCCCAAAAAGCCCAAACCAATCCATTGCTGTCGAAGATGATCGTAAGTTATAAACAATTTATCCAATCAACCATCAAGGAAAATGAAGTACTGGATAAAAAGTTTTATTTGGTTGTCCCGCTTTTCAGCTTGGAGCTGGGACTGATTGCATCCCACGAGTCTTTAGAACAAAAAATTAAAACTGTGCTTTTACCCAGAAAGGACCAAGTCGTCAGACAGCTTAACAGAGTGGGACTTAAGGCTACCCAGTTAACAAAAGAAAAGCTTATCGAAGTTTTCTACAACATCTACAACGGACAAGTTTTAGAAAGAGAGATTAAGGAAACAATTAATCCTCAAGAGCTTACCGTCAAGTTAAAAACCCCCCAACCGGTTAACCAACAGACTAAGCCGCCGATTAATCAACCGGTTACAGCGCCGGCCTCGTCTGCACCACCAGCGATAACCCAGGGGACAAGAACCCATCCGTTTGTAGTAGAGGAATTGGAGGATAATATATGAAAATACCCGACTCCCAACTGACTCTTGAGGATGTCTTGGCTCCTGCCGAGATTGAGGTGGATTTTAACTACCTCCGGATAGACAACCGCTTTTTTAAAACCTACTTTGTATCCAACTACCCCCGGTTCGTGGAACCAAATTGGCTGGAACCTCTTATTTCTTTCGATCATTCACTTATTATTTCCATGTTTATTCACCCTTCTGCTTCGCAGGGAGTCTTGGACGAATTAAAGCGCAAAATTGCCGAAATGGAAGCAACCGTCCAAACGGATTTGGAACGAAACCACGCCATAGACCCTACCGTAGAAGTTGCTTTGGAAGATGCCCGAGCTTTGCAAGATCAACTGGTCAGGGGTGTTGAGCGCTTTTTTCAATTCTCCCTTTATATTACAGTGCCGGCCGCATCTTTAGACGATCTACGTAGTACTTCCAAGCTGGTTGAATCAACCCTTGCCTCACTGTCTATGACCGCGAGGCAAACCACCTTGCAGATGGAGCATGGTTTTAAATCCACTTTACCCCAGGGTCAGGATTTTCTTAATCTTGCCCACAACATGGACACTACTTCCTTGGCCACCACTTTCCCTTTCGCCTCTTCGGAATTAACGGCCAACGAGGGAATTATGTATGGCATCAATGAGCATAATTATTCTTTGATACTTTTCGACAGATTCTCCCTGGAAAATGCCAATTCGGTGGTATTTGCCAAATCCGGCGCAGGTAAATCATACCTGATTAAACTGGAGGCTCTGCGGTCTTTAATGTTCGGCACGGAGATTATCGTGATTGATCCGGAGCAGGAATATCTAACGCTCTCACAAGCCGTGGGCGGAGAATACATCAATTTTTCCAGCTCCTCACCTGTAAAAATTAATCCTTTTGACCTGACCGCAGAAGCCACCGGCGAAAATGAACTGGGTCGGAAAATTTTGTCTTTAACAACCTTCCTTAAATTGGTTTTAGGTAACCTTAATGCCCAGGAATCTGCTATTTTGGACCGTGCCCTAAAACTTACCTATCAGCAAAAAGGCATTACGGATGACCCCAAAACCCAAAGTAGAATTCCACCTTTAATGGAAGATCTTTATAAAGTTTTAATTGGCATGGAAGAGGGGGCGGCCACAGAACTGGCAGCTCGTTTGGAAAGATTTATCAAGGGATCTTTGGTCGGCATATTTTCTTCGCAATCCAATGTTGACCTTTCTAATTCATTCACGGTATTTTCCGTCCGTGATTTACCCGACCAACTTCGCCCTCTGGCAATTCACATGATTTTGGATTATATCTGGACTAAAATCAGAAGTAAACTTAAAAAAAGGCTTTTAATTGTTGACGAAGCTTGGTATTTAATGAGAAACCCTGATTCTGCTGATTTTTTGGTGGATATGGCCAAAAGGGCCAGAAAATATTACCTGGGCTTAACCGCCATTACTCAGGATGTGGAGGATTTTTTGGCAACAGAGCGGGGTAAAGAAATCATTTCCAATTCTTCAATCCAAGTGCTTTTAAAACAGGCTCCTGCCTCAATTGACCTTTTAACCCGGGTCTTTAACCTGTCGGAAGGAGAACAAAGGCTACTCATGTCAGAGGGTGTGGGGGAAGGGATATTTTTCGCCGGCAATACCCACGCGGCAATCAGGGTGGTAGCCTCTCCTGCCGAACACCAGCTTATTACATCCAACCCGAAAGAAATTTTGGCAAGACAGAACGCTTGATGTAAATTAAATATATGGCACTGCGAGACGTTAGAAATTATAAATTTTTGTTTAATGCAATTGAACAAAAATTCCGCAATCCAAACCTTGTAAGCTTCAAGGGCATTCCTTATGAACCTCAAACTAACCCAAAGTCAATATTTGGGACAATTTACAGTACTTTTAGAGAGCTCATCGGGAAAGGTCTTAATCTCCATCAATATCTAGATATTGGCAACAGAAGTGTTCTGGAAAATCTTTACCGCAACCTCAACAGCGATCTTAATTTGAAATTCTTGGCCAGACCGGGAACTGTGTTGAACGATCCAAAATTAGAATTGTCCGCACAATATTACCAGGAGCTACCACCGGAAATGACTGCCGCACAACAAACTGGACAAGCCCCGACCGGTGCGACAACCGGCACTGCCGGTATACCTGCAGGATTACCGTCTACGCCAGTCGCACCACGGATCTCCACACCTCGCTTCATGCGAGCTCCAAAAGAGACTACTCCCACCGCCGAGACACCAGAACCGACACCACCCAAACCACAATTGGTCACTGCAACAGCCACCGGAGCAATCAAAGAACCCCCACCCTCAAAAATATTTGTTGCAGACAAAAGCGGGAAAATTGTAGGAGAACATAAAATACCCTCTTTTAGACCTTCCGCATCTTTTATCAACACAGCCAAAAATTTTGGTTCAAGAATTGGTTCGAGGATTGGAGTTTTCTTCAAAAGGAATGTTGGTAAATATCTAACTGTAGGCAGAATTGCTACCGGAGTTTCTGCCGGAATCGGGGCAATAACAGGCGGAGCACTCACAGGAGGCAGTCCGATTGGCGTATTGGGTGGAGGCGGGATGGGAGCCTTCGCGCCTTCTTGGATTAAAAGCGGCGGAGGAGCAAATTTCTTTAAAAAAGTCGGCAACGGAGCTATTAATTTTGGTGCCAATCTTTCCAACCAAGTCTCAAATAGAGCAAGCAGACTGTCCGCATCCTCCGGGTCAAAGAAACTGGCCTTGGGTATAATAGGCGGACTTTTATTGTTCGTTGCCATTTCAGGTTTTATGGGTGTCATAAGCGGGACTACACCTCCCGGCGAAGCCGCGCCAATTCCTGGAGGAGGAGAAGGGCCCCCGCCGGATAGCGGCTTGAGTCCAACAATTGCTACAGATTGCCCTATTCCAAACGGAGTCATCACCTGCGGCTCGCAATTTACACCAATTCAAACCGCTGACGGGCTTTGCGGACATTGCGGTATTGGCTATCCCAAATGGGCCACTGAAGCTTATTGCAAAAAATATGTAGGTACACAATATGGCCTTGATATTGAAGGAGTAGGCGGACAAGCTGTTTATTTGCCTAAAATAAACGGCAATGTCATAAACTGGAAATTCCGATCCGAAGAACCTGGAGAAACAGAAGCGATTCAAAAATACACCGGCGTTTTTAGCGGCGGCTCTGTCTATCAGACTTATTACTTGCAATTTCATCACACCCAAACCGGCAGCGGCAATGCAAGCGCTAAACAATCAGGTGACCCGGGTGGTAGAATATGTATTGGATGCGGCGAAGGGCATGTCCATATCCAAATCGGCAGCGGTGGCGACAACCAAAATAATACCCAGTGGCTGGATGCGGCTCAATATTTTTGCAGACAATGAATAAACTACTTATTTTAACTCTAATGCTGGCAATACTGGTGGTAGGGTCAATGCTGCTATTTTCTCTATTTGGACCTAAAAAAACACCCCAACCAACACAACCAGTAATCCAGGCTACCATTACCCCATCGCCTCCTCTCCTACCCATCACAACCACAGAAACATTAACTCTTATCAGTATTAATCCTCAACAAGACCTAGGCCAAACCTATTTCCCCATTAAACAAATATTCTTCACCTTCAGCGAGCCGATGAATCCGGCAACTTTTCAAGTCGAAACTTCACCCGATACAAAAGTCGTGACCACTTTAAAGCCCGGCGATTCCAATACTATAGTTGTCTCCCCTCAAGATATTTGGCCGCAAGGTATTACTACCATTACGGTCCTGCCTTCCACCACTTCAGTTGCCGGTAATAAATTAGTCCAGCCTGTTGTTTATAAAATAAATACCAAATTCCCTGACAATCCGCCGCCGGATTCTCCAGGCTTATGATAATAAACAAAAAAGTAATCATAGTTATAATAATTTTACTGACCGCTTTAAGCGTTTTTCTCCTAGTGAGGTGTGGCATTCTTAAATCCGATAACGCTCCTGTTCCGTCTGCCGATAAAATCAACCAGTCTATAGTTAGCCCAAATGACAAGCCGCAGATTGTCTCCACCAAGCCTGATCCTTTGGAGGACACAATCATCCCTGCAACAGCAACTATAGAAATTACTTTTAACAGGCCCTTGGAAAATGTGGGGGAATTTAAACTGCGGATGGAACCGAAAATAGATTACAAAATTGAA
>JAHIUE010000076.1 GCA_018817205.1 Patescibacteria group bacterium
AACACTCTGCTTCTATTGTTGGCATAAATTTCACTTTAAGTCAATATAGCTGGTGGGCAAAATTTGGGGTATAATACCTTTTGATTGGGGGTGATGACATTGGATAAGACAATCGGTAAAGTTACCCATTATTATGACAAGCTGGGTGTGGCTATCATTGATTTGGAAACAGGAGGATTGAAAGCTGGAGATGAGATTAAGTTTAAAAGGGGTGAGGAGGAATTTAGTCAAAAAGTGGAAAGTTTGCAGGTAGACCACAAAGATGTGGATACGGTCAAAAAAGGAGACTCGTTTGGTCTAAAAGTAGACCAACCCACCAAGCCCGGTACGGAAGTTTATTTGGTATAAGCTATACATTGATAATTTCGAACTAATATTCTAGACTAAATTTAGTGATAAATAAAAGTTCGGTAAGGTCTAGTAATAAAGATAAGTTCAGGCAGTGTATTGAACTTAGGAGACAAGGTTTAAGTTATATGGAAATTAGACAAGTTGTGCCTGTTGCAAAATCAACACTGCAAAATTGGCTAGTTTTGGCTGGGTTAACCCTCACTCATGAGCATTTACAGATACAATTGCAAAAAAGATTAGAGAAAAGGCAAGCTGCAACAGAAGCATCAAAAGTTACCAGAGCTCAAAAGGCTGATCAGGAAATACATAGATTTGTTCAAGAATATAAGAAATTCTTAAATGACCCATTTTTTATAGCTGGAATCATGCTCTATGTGGCAGAAGGCTCAAAAAGTGATTATAAATTATCTAATTCCGATTATAGAGTAATCCTAATGTTTGTAATCTTCATGGAAAAATATTTTCTGCTGGATAGAACGAAAAATATGCGATTTAGAATGTATATTCATGAAATTAGAAGGTGTGATCTTAAAAAAATAAGAGGTTTTTGGTCGAAGAAGCTTAATATAGATGCAGAAAGAATTGCCTTATCTTGGAAGAAGAATATAGTTACAAAGAGAAGAGAGAACGCAGATTATGTAGGTCAGTTATCAGTTTCTATTTCAGGTGTCCCCTATCTGGCTAGAAAAATACAATTCCTTTCGGGTATAATACTCAAGAGATATTGCCGGGTCGTCTAACGGTAGGACCTCTGTCTTTGGAACAGATGATTTCTAGGTTCGAATCCTAGCCCGGCAGCACCACTAGTTTAGATTGTCACATAAATCTAAAGGAAACTATTCCAAAATCATGGGGCTTGGATGCTCTAACTTCTGGTATACTTCCATTTATGGAAACTTATATTCCTAGGAATCAAATATTAGAGCTACTTAAAGGCGTTTGTCAGATATTTAATGGTAATAAAATTGTCTATTTAGTTTGTGGTAGCCTGGCTTATCAATTAATAACCAAAGAAGATATAACTATTCACGACATAGATATTATTGTTCATGAAGATGACTTCGATAAATTAATAGAGTTGCTTACCCATTCAACACTAGACTTGAAGCCTATTAAAACAGAGTTTTCAATACATGTAAATCATAAACTCTTAAATGGAGTTGACGGCAAATCTTTTGATATATCACTAGATTCGTACGAACATTATTATTCTCAATCAGGGATAGATTTAAATTCTTATCAAGGAATAGACATTAATGGTATTTTAGTTAAAGTAGCCACAATAAAAACTATGATAAAAGTTTACAATACTGCTTTAAAAGGTTGTAATGTAGAAAAATTCCCAGAATATGAACGTAAAATAGAAGTTTTAACTAATATTTAATTTTGATAATAACTCCCACAAGCGACAAACATTAACTTAAATAGAGGCATAATTATTCATCAAAGAATTTCTAACTTGGTCCAAGACCCGCAGCTAGATGGGATTAGATTGTCCTAACAATCCCTTTCAAAATAACGAACTTGGACACTCGAACTTCTGGTATACTTCATTTCAGGTATGAGAAAAACAATTTCTATAATAATTCCTGCGTATAACGAAGCGGGTTATATTGGGGGTCTGCTAAAGTCACTAAGCAAACAAAAGTTTAGTATGGAAGAGGTCGAGATCATTGTGGTAGATAATAATTCAACTGATGCTACAAAAACAGTTGTAACAAAATTTCAAGATAGCAATCCCAACTTGATTATTAGATTAATCTCTGAACTTAGGAAAAACCCTAAAACAGGGAAAGGTTCCGGTATGTCTCGTAATACTGGAGCTAGAGTAGCGAACGGGAGAATACTACTATTTCTTGATGCGGATAATCTTGTAAGAGAAAATTTTCTTGACTCTATATATGTGAAAGCTGTTGGACAAAGATATGAAGCAGGAACAATATTTACACTTCCGATAGAGAAATCGGTTTTGGGATATTTTATATTCTATGTTTTAGAGTTTATTAAATTGTTGTTACCTATTAGACCATTTGGCAAGAATTTTGTCATAAAGGGGGTCTTCAAATCTGTACATGGTTACAGGGAGGATTTAATGGTTGGAGAAAATGTTGATTTTTTAACTAGAGTCCAAAAATTCCTAAGGAATAGGAACAAACAATTGGGATATGTTAAAACACCAGTTTATGCATCATTAAGGAGATTTGAGGCAAAGGGTTATGCAAAAGTTCTCTTCCAGTGGTTTCTTGGTTACATTGGATTTAGGAGTATTAATTATCCCAGACTTAATCAGCGTTAGTATAAATCTAAGTAATTATTTATTAAACAGGTTCTAACTTGATTTAAGATCCTCAGCCTTGAATTAATTTATTCCAGAATCTTTTTTATAGAATCCAGGATAAGATCCGATGTGCTTTTTTTAGTAATTGTGACTTTGCTGAATTTTCCTTTCTCGTCAATCTCGTTAATTCTAATAAGTATATTGTTCGTTCTGAAGGACGACCCTTCTTTTGGATAAGGAATACTACGTTTAATCAATTGACTTAAAGTTTCCTTAGACAGTTGAGAAGGAGTTTTAATACCAAAAAAATTATTTATTTTTTTAACATCTGCATCTCCATGGGCAATAATGGTATTTTTGTTAATGGTTGCAAACCGATTAGGGTTTATGTCGCTTGTATCCGTAATCTCTCCTACAATTTCTTCAAGAAGATCTTCCGTGGTGATAATTCCGACAATTCTATCCCCTTCTTTCACAATAGCCAAATGCTCCTGTTTGTTTTGGAGAAATCTTAATAGATTGTCTCCGTGGGTCAGGCTGGGGACAGAAGGAATTTCTTTTGTTAAATCATTAATTTTTTTGGCTCCAAAATTATTGCTTAAAACTTTTAGAATATCTTTAATAATTACAAAACCTGTTATATTTTCCTTCTTACCTTCATAAACAGGAATTCTTGAATAACCACTCTCGATTATTAAAGGAAGTACTTCTTGTATTTTGCAGTTGCCGTCAATTGAAAAAACCGAATCAATTGGTGTCATAATTTTTACTGCGGTGATATTTCCAAACTCCAGCACTCTTTCTATTGTACTTTTTTCATAAGAATCAATTATTTTCTTTTCCATCGCCAGTTGAAGTACGCTTTTTATTTCCCCGCTTGTCATTGTCTCGCTCTTTTTTATGCTAAGTAATGCGTTTGCAATGTTTGAGAGAAGTTCAAGGATTAAAACCAGCGGGAGAAGCTGAAAGCTTAAAATTTCAATCGGACGGGCAATAAGCAAAGCTATTTTAGGGGCATGCGTACTGGCAAAAGTTTTTGGAATTATTTCTCCAAAAATTAAAATTATAATGGTCATAATTCCTGTTGCTATCCCAAGACCCAAAGAACCGAAGGTATTTGTTGCAAAAACAGCAACCATTGAAGCCGCTAAAATGTTGGCAACGTTGTTTCCTATCAGGATCGTTATAATCATTCTCTTGGAGTTTGACTTTAGCCTGGATAAAGAAGTTGCACCTCTCCTTTTTTCATTTAAATAGGTTCTTACCTTTGCCTGGGATATTGAAACCAAAGCAACCTCGGCACCGGAAAAAAACGCGGATAAAACTATCAGGATGGGAAGGATAATAAACTCAAAAGGAATCATTTGTCCTCTTTTATCCTATCATATTTCGGGTGGAACCCTTGTTATACCTCTCAAAAGACCTCAAACCGTGGCTGAAATGGTGTATAATAATTAACTGCAATGAGTAAAGTTGAGTTAAAAATCGTCGGAATCTTTGCCGGCCAAGGAATACAAGAAGTCGGTATGGGATTAAAATTGTATAGAAAGAGCCCTTTGGCAAGGTCTCTTTACGATACTGCTGATGTTGAGCTGGGCTATAAGATAAGCGAGATCAGTTTTTACGGACCAAAAGCACTATTGGACAAAACTATTCATACGCAACCCGCCATTCTGGTGTTTAACCATGTTAATTATGAACTTGCAAGGACTAAAAGAGGTTTTTGTGTGCCCCCTTTTTTTGCTGGAATTTCTTCGGGAGAATATAATGCTCTTTTAGCTGCGCATGCCTTTAGCTTCGAAGGTAGTTTAAAGATTATTAAAGCAAGGGCAGAGGAATTACAGAATGCTTGTGAAATTAACCCCGGAGGACTGCGTGCGGTAATAGACACAACGCAAGATATTGTCGACGAACTTCATGGATTGGGTTTAAAAACCGCACTTATTAACTCTCCTGATCAGATCGTATTCGGAGGCCGCACCGATGAAATCATTAAAGCCGAAGCATATCTTAGGGAAAAGAATATACGTTTTGTAGACCCGGGAGTATCCGGCGCTTTTCATACTTATTTAATGGAGCCGGCAATTGATGAATTCACAAAAGCGCTGGATACAGTTGAAATAAGGGATATAGAAACTCCTGTTATAGCAAACACTACCGCAAGACCAATTACAAAAGCTTGGGAAATTAGGGAAGAACTTATTAATCAATTAACTCAACCCGTTCTCTGGCAGGATTCGATTACTTATTTGGCTGAACAGGGAATTCACGGAACATCGGAAGCAGGCAAGAAAAGGATAGCTACCAACCTTGTCAAAAGAATAATTGTAGGAGGGGTGATTGCAACAGTTGTTACGGCAGCGGGAATAGAAGTTGCTGTTCATTGGTTGCGTCATACCGACCGTGCTTGACCTTTTTAATATATCTTTTTAGTTTCAGGGTTAATTTTGTTTGACTTCGCGATAGATTGCGCGATAATTTCGCGATAATATGTTATAATATATGTATTATGTTTAAGCCAAAGTATATTATTACTTCTTCAATCCTTTCAAAGATTGCAGAGATAGTTGAGATTAAAGCAGCTGTTGAGAGATCCCGCGTTTTACCCTTAAACGAAGCTAAACTTAGACGTCAGGCAATTCTTAGGATGGCTCATACCTCCACTTCAATAGAAGGTAACAAACTGGCCGAGTTTGAGGTAGGAAAAGTATTGGCAGGACAAACGGTCAGAGCTCCGCAGAAAGATATTCTAGAGGTTGAGAATTATCTTGATGGATTGAAATTGTTAGATAAACTTTCAAAATCATCCGCAGATTTAAACTTGGATGAGATGTTGCATACGCATAAAGTAGTAATTAAAGGATTAGTGGAGAAAAATAAAGTAGGTACAATCCGGCCGGCCGATGTTTATGTTCTGGATGATTTAGGCGACGGACGGGAGATGTTAAGATTTAAAGCTCCCCCTGCATCTTCCGTACGCAAATTACTTGCAGATCTTTTGGATTGGCTCCAAAACGCAAAAAAAGATAAGATTCATCCCATTCTTATTGCCGGAATATTTCATTTGGAATTTGTATCTATCCATCCTTTTACAGACGGTAATGGCCGGGTTACCAGATTATTAACTCAACTGCTGCTGTACAGGCTCGGATGGGATTTTCGCAAAATTCTGGTTTTGGAAGATTATTACAACCAGGATAGACTGGCATATTATAATGCTCTGCATTCGGAAGAAGGGAAAGAGTATATCCAAGGGCGTGAATTTACCGGTTGGCTGGAGTATTTTACAACAGGTTTTTTAATTGAAGCCAAAAAAGTTTCAGAAAAGATTCAATCTATCGGTTATGGTAAAGTTTCAAAAAAATCAGAGCAAATATTCCTTGATAAAGATGAGATTCAGATGATGGATTTTCTTTCCACAACAGGCAGAATTACATCGGATGATGTTTCGGATATTTTGAATATAACCAAAAGATCGGCTCAGCTTAAGATTAAAAAGCTTCTTGGCAATAAATTAATTCAACTTCAAGGCAGTGGCCCCGGTACTTACTATATTTTGAATAAGTAGTTCGCGATAAGCAGAGCTTGACGCTTCGCGATAGATTTCGCGATAATTTCGCGACCTGCCCACACTTGCTTTTTCAAGATAAAGATGAGATAATTTACATAGTGGTTAAAGTGCAGTTAGTGTTTTTACAGTAATTCACCCCCACGGAATTTAAAAGAATGGAGGTGAATTTTTTTGAATAATAAAAAATTATTCGTTGGTTCTTTGCCTTGGGCAGTAGATGACGCCAAACTTGCAGAGCTTTTTGCTCAGGCAGGTAATGTTGTTTCAGCTCAAGTTGTAAAAGACCGCGATACAGGAAGATCAAGAGGATTTGGTTTCGTTGAGATGTCAACCGAAGAGGAAGCTCAAAACGCAGTCAAAAACCTAAACGGTACAGATGTTGAAGGTCGTAAGATCGTTGTTAACATCGCAAAACCCAGAGAAGACAGATAACCCCCCTAACTAACCTTTTAACGTAAGTTGGTTTAGGATGAAACAAACTCCACTTTAGGGAGAAGTTTTTTGGAGGCAAGAAATTCAAGCGCATATTTTACCACCAGGTAAGATGCGGCAATTCCCGTGGCAAAAAGTAATCTTTCGCAAGCTACAATAGGAGGCAGGCTTTGCCAAACAGCCACCGGTAAGTTTAAGGCATAAAGAAAAGCAGTGCTTCCTACCGCATGAGCGGTAAATGTAGCTCCAAGGCTTTTTATAAAAAGATTATCTCTTTTTAAGTAGGCTGCAACCGGTATCCACCAAAAGATCAAGGGGTAATAAGGCACATATCTCCCGATCGGGTGAGCTATAAAAGCAATAATGCAAAGTATGGGTACTGCCAGGATCCATCTTGTGGTGAGCGGAGTCGAACCATTACCGTGATATTTCTTGCTGGAGATGGCGGCAAAATAAAATACCGCGAAAAGAGTGGGAAAAAGCCGGATAAGGACGCTGGTGGTTATGGGGGTTTGTTTGACAAAGACATTGATAAGTAAAACTCCAAAAACAGAGGCTATGCCGTAAAACGGTCCCAGGAATGCCCCGGCAATTGGACCAAGGAAATCAAAAAGAGTGAAAGAAATATTTGAACCCAAAATTTGATTAAAAGGGATTTGCAGGGCAATGAAGCCGATTATGGAAAAGATTGCTAAAAAGAATAATTTTTTCTTTATGTTTGACATTAGATTTTATAAGATAATAGAACTGTCTTAAATTGTCAATACTTCGACTTTGCTCAGTACGGGTACTTTTTGTTACAATAGCTTGTACGCTGGTGTGGCGGAATGGCATACGCGCTCGCCTTAAGAGCGAGTGCCCACAAGGCATAAGGGTTCGACTCCCTTCACCAGCACAATACGAATAAATTAACGGGGACTAGTTCATCGGTAGAACGCCCGCTTTGGGAGCGGGAAGCACAGGGTTCAATTCCCTGGTCCCCGACCAATAGCTTCTGAGATATTTTTATAGCCGTCTTTTTGGAGAAGTTTCACCAGTCCCCTGTTAATTTCACCAATTAATTG
>JAHIUE010000007.1 GCA_018817205.1 Patescibacteria group bacterium
AATAATGCAGATCTGGGTCCTGCACAACAAACAGAGGCAGGGCAGGATGTCTCACCGGAAAGCTTACCCGGCAAATACACCGTAAAAGAAGGGGATACTTTATTTACAATAGCGGACAAATACTATCAAGACGGATATCAATACACGGAACTTGCCAAAGCAAACAATTTAACAAACGAGAACCTTATTGAAGCGGGACAAGTTTTGGAAATTCCCAAGCTGGATATAGAAACCCAAAGTTTAGCTACAGGCGGAGGCAACACTACCATCTGGGGTCCGAAAATTGAAGGTAATACTTACACTGTAGTTGAAGGAGACTGGCTGTCTAAAATAGCCGGCCGCGCTTACGGGGATATCATGGCTTTTGATAAAATAGCCAAAGCAAACAACATCCAAAATCCTGACCTGATTGAACCCGGAATGGTCTTAACTATCCCCAGATAATAAATAAATGAGCTGGATACCGTACTGGGCTCGAACCTATCAAAGTATATCACACCAGAGTTAGGTTTAGCGCTTTCAGCCTTAAAAGAACACCTTGGCATTTCCAGCTTCGCATTTGCTTAAGTAATTATATCCTGAACTTTTCGGTAAGGACAGGGCGTTTTTTATCTACTTAACTAAAAAGGGGGTTAATTCTCCTTATTTTTGTAATCTTTAGGAGTGTTGTTTTTTAACATAAATAGATAAATACTCAAAAAGATAAGGCTTAAGGCAACCCCACTTCCCAATACAATATAGGGTAGCCTTTCCTGAGATGGAGTTAATCTAAAGTTTGGTTTGTTGGTGACTACCAAGTACCATGTTTGGTTGTTGAATTCAAAAGTTTCACGAGTCATAACTTTTGGTTTGTAGTCCGGATTAGAAAACGTGAGTGGTTGGGATTGACCATAAAGCAAGTTTTCTTCATTGGGTAAACCAGAGTAAACTTCAAAATCTAGATCAAGAGAGCTTACTAGATTAAAAATGTCTTGAAAAAGTTTATCGCCCGCAAACTGAACTCGGACAAACCCTTTAAGTGCTTGGCGTCTTTCCTCAATCGTTATTGGAACTGGACCTTTGTTGTAAACCGGAAGAATAATTTCAAAACCTTTTTCTGGAGCAATGATTAGAGTAACTCGCCCTGTTGAGGTTGGATCTTCATCCCTGACGCTATTTAATAACTCCAACTGTTTCTGATCTGTACTAAGATTAAGGCCAATAGTATCCTTTTGTTCGTTATGGGACTCCACAAATTTAACCACATAATCATCCTCATTTTGGCCACTAACACGTTCGATATAACTAATAGAAGAAATTGCTGGGTATTTACTTATCAATTCTAACCTTTTAACGTAAGTTGACCATTCATTTGCATTAACACCGTCGCCGGCCTCGAAAAAAATCCTGATGCCGAGGGTAATCGGGAGATATAAATTGAGTCTATCTTGCATCCAGTGTTTAGCGATCTGAACTTCGTAGTTGAAGTTTTTCTCAACCTCATCTTCTACCTCTCTTTGAGTAATTCTCCAGGCAATAAAGGTACTTACTAAAAGAACAACAATCAGAAGCAATGGGACAGCTTTGGTAACTTTCTCTTTCATAGGCAGTAAATATCTACTATATTACAATTCATGGGAAATATGCAAATCAACTATCAGGCTCTTATCTGATATTTTCTGCAAACGACTCCGATATGGAGCCGGAGGTGGGAATCGAACCCACGACCCGTGCTTTACGAAAGCACTGCTCTACCACTGAGCCACTCCGGCACTTCATTCTTCGGTGTAAACTGGAGCGGGAGACGGGATTTGCACCCGCGACCTTCTCCTTGGGAAGGAGACATTCTACTGTTGAACTACTCCCGCATTAACAATTTTTTGAACCCATTTCCACCTTTATAAGATTTAATCTGTCTTTCTCTTCTTCTTGCTTCAAGCAACTGATTATATTCTTCTGTATATATTACTTTCCAAATTCCTTTTTGTCTCGTTGACTGCGTGTGCCCTCTGTTATGCTCCGACAAACGCCTAACTAAATCATTAGTGCTTCCAATATAATGTTTACCTGTAATGCTATTTTTCAAAACGTATACAATAAACATTTGAACTCGCGATCTCCCCGCCTTGGCGGGGCGTTCTGCCACTGAACCAATCCCGCAAAGCTCTCATATTTTACCAGATTCTGATATACTTTTAGTTATGCGAAGATAC
>JAHIUE010000077.1 GCA_018817205.1 Patescibacteria group bacterium
AGAATTCTTCAAAGCCACAGAATCGGAAAAAGCCGACATTAAAGTTAAATTCTAATGGCAAGAGTTAATACTGCTTGGGATCATGTTTCCGGCAACATTTTTAAGACCTGGCTGATTATGTTCTTATTTTCCCTGTTTGCGGTCGGGGCAATTTATGTGATTGCCCGGGGATTTGGTTATGGTGAAGTTGGGGGATTAGGTATTGTAGGCTTTGCCTTGATTTTGGCAGGAATAATGAATTTTGCCTCCTATTTTTGGTCGGATAAAATTGTTTTGGGGATTTCCGGTGCCAAAGAGCTTAAACATGATGACAATAAAGAAATTTATCATCTGGTGGAAAATTTATGCATAGCAGCAGGACTTCCTACACCTAAAATTTATATAATTTCCGACAGTGCCCCAAATGCTTTTGCAACCGGCCGTGATCCAAAACATGCCGCTATTTGTTTTACCACCGGTATATTATCCAAATTAAATAAACAAGAGCTGGAAGGGGTAACTGCCCATGAACTTTCCCATGTGGGCAACAGGGATACCCTTCTTATGGCTGTTGTTTCGGTTCTTGTGGGCACTATCGCCCTGGTATCAGACTTTTTTATGAGGTCATTGTGGTTTAGAAGAGGTAATGACAGGAGTGGTAATAATACTGTTTTTTTGGTGATTGCCATAGTAGCGGCAATTTTGGCACCGATTGTGGCAATTTTAATCCAGTTGGCAGTATCAAGACGCAGGGAATTTTTGGCAGATGCATCAGGCGTGCTTTTGACCAGATATCCGCAAGGGCTGGCCAGTGCTTTGCAGAAGATTTCATCAGACAAAGAGCCTTTAGAGGCAGCTAACAGGGGAACAGCCCATCTTTATATTGCAAATCCCTTAAAAGGAAAAGATGCAAAATCCTGGCTTGCAGGGTTATTTAACACCCATCCTTCCATGGAAGCCCGTATCAAAGCTCTGCGCGAGATGGAAGGGAAAATTTAGGAAAATTAACCTAATTAATCTAATTACCTAATTTCTAATCAATGACTGATGATATAAATTCCCCAAAATATGATTTAGAAGAAAGAACTGCAAAATTTGGAGAGGATGTTATTAAATTTTGTAAAAAAGTCCCCAGAGGATCAATTACCGATCCTTTAATTATCCAATTAATCAGGTGTGGAACTAGTGTTGGTGCGAATTATTGTGAAGCAGATGATGCTGAAAGTAAACAGGACTTTAGACATAAAATAGGTATCTGTAAGAAAGAGTCAAGAGAGTCAAAACACTTTATCAGAATGATAGTTGTAGCTGTTTCTGAACTTAAAGAAGAAGCTAAGCCTTTATGGCAAGAAGCTAAAGAGTTAAACTTAATCTTTAATTCGATTTATAGAAAGGTTAAATAAAATACTTATGAATTGGACATTTATTCATTGGAGCTTGATTAAAATAATTAGAACAATTAAAAATTAGAAATTTTGATATATGCTACTTGATGAAATTGAGATAGTTTTAAGAGGGGGGCATGGGGGAGCGGGTAGGGTTTCTTTTAATCTGGGGTCAAAATCAGGTCCGAATGGGGGAAACGGCGGCAAGGGCGGGGATTTATATATAAGCGTGACTTCTGATTTGTATGCTTTAAACCAATTTTCCAAAACAAAATTAAAAGAAGCTGAAAACGGTCAAATGGGCGGGAAATTTCAACAATCGGGTAAAGACGGCAAAGATTTGGAAATTGTCATGCCGATGGGTACGGAAATTATAGACTTACAAAGCGGCGAAAAATTTATTTTGGATGATCTGAATATGCGGATTTTAATTTGCAAAGGGGGATTGGGGGGCAGGGGCAATTTTGAATTTAAATCATCCAAAAATACCACTCCCATGTATGCCCAAAAAGGTTTGGAAGGACAGGAAAGAAATTTAAAAGTAGAGTTAAAATTTATTGCTGATTTTGGACTTGTAGGGTTGCCAAATGCAGGCAAAAGCAGTTTGTTAAATGAGCTGACAGCAGCCGGCGCCAAAGTTGCAGATTATCCTTTTACTACTTTAGAGCCTAATTTGGGAGTTATGGAAGGAAAGGTTATAGCAGATATCCCCGGTTTGATAGAAGGAGCATCTAAAGGTAAAGGCTTAGGGATTAAGTTTTTAAAGCATATTGAAAAAGTAAAATTATTAATTCATTTGGTTTCTGTAGATTCAGATAACTTGGAAAAAGATTATAAAGTAGTTTTGGGTGAGCTTGAAAAATATAATCCGGAACTGCTAAAGAAAAAAGAAATTATTCTTCTAACAAAGACTGATTTAATAGACAAAAAAGAACTGGAAAAGAAATTAAAAATAATGAAAAAGTTCAAAAAAGAAATTCTTCCTGTTTCTATTCACGACTGGGATAGCAT
>JAHIUE010000078.1 GCA_018817205.1 Patescibacteria group bacterium
AAAAAGCTAAATCTTCACCTGAGTACTTTTTTCATATAGACATCCATGTTGATCTGGCAAAGCAGGGTTTTACCAACTATGCTTTTGTTAAAGACACAATTATTCACTTAACAAATAATAACTTTATTCCTTTCTTAAGAAGGAGAAGGTATTTTATTGAAAAGTATCATTTTGTAGATCAGACAAAAAGAAGATACAGTATTTATGACTCAACTAAAGATCGATTGGCGCTTGTAGGGTTTATTATTTATGCTTCTACGATACTATTGCCGATCGCTGATGCAGTGCGCGGCTGTATTAAGGTTTCTGATCTAGCCTGGTTTCTGCATCCCTTAATGTGTTTAGGAATTTTGTTAGTTTATGGTATAACTACAATTAAGGAGGGATTAAAAAATGTCTTTTTGGCAGGGAAGATCGGTGCTGGTTACAGGAGCTAGCGGTTTTGTCGGTTCACATCTGGTAAATAAGTTAATTTCAAAAAAGACTAGAGTTGTTACATTATCTAAATCTAAAAAAGGGGAAAAGTCTAAAGCTAAGGCAGTAAGCGAGGTATGTTCGATTGAGGATTTTGACAAACTAAACAAGATTATTAAAAGAGATAAGGTTCAGATTATCTTTCATTTGGCAGCGCAGTCGATAGTGGAAGTTGGACAGGAAGATCCCCTTAGTACCTTTAAGGTTAATATTGGGGGGACTTGGAATATTTTGGAAGCAGCAAGAGAAAATAATATTCAAAAGATAATTATTGCCTCGACAGTTCATGTTTACGGAAACAATCCTAATGTTCCTTTCAAAGAGGAATATTTTCCGCAACCTTCCCGACCGTACGAAACTTCGAAAGCTTGTGCCGATTTATTAGCTCAATCCTTTGCTGATACTTATAATTTACCGGTGGAAATTCCCAGGTTTGTAAATATTTACGGCCCGGGTGATCTTAACTTCTTCCGGTTGATTCCTAAAGTAATTAAAAGCATATTAAACGGAAAGCAACCAGAAGTTTGGGATATTGGTTCAGTGCGTGACTTTATTTATATAGATGATGCGGTTAGTGCTTATTTGACACTCGCTGAAAAAAAACTAGAAGATGGCAAAAGACTAAGAGTTTTTAATTTCGGTACTGGGAAGCCAATTAAGATTTACGACTTGGTATTGAAGATAATTGAATTAGCTGATAAAAAAATAGATGTTAAGATGGAGAATCTGCCTGAGGAAAGATTGAATGAAATTAAAAAACAATATGTGTCTATTGCTAAGGCAAAAAGAGAGCTGGGTTGGTATCCATTGGTTGGTTTAGATGAAGGACTGGCGAAAACCATTAGGTGGTATCAGGAAAATTATCACCTGCTATGAGTAATAATATCCTCATTGTGGCTATTGGTTTTTTACCAAATATCGGCGGTTTGGAAACTCACCTAAAAGATTTGATAGAAGAGTTAGTGAAAAAAGGCTGGAAAGTTAAAGTTTTAACCTACCAACCTTTAAATACTCCTGTCTTGGGGAAATGGATAGAAAAAGGGAAGAATTTGACGGTTTTCAGGCTGCCTGTTTTAAGGGGCATATTTTACAGATTGCTAAAAACTCCCTTCTTGGAATTTTTATTTTTGGAGCCGTTACTTTTTTTAATTACTCCTGTCGTTATGATTATATATCCGGATCTTAAAGTTGTGAACGCTCAGGGTATTATTGCCGGTTTTGCAGTTGCATTTTGGTCCGGGATCTTTAAGAAACGGTATGTGGTATCTGTTCAGTCCGTATATAACTTTCCCAAGCAGGGATTATATAGATTGGTTTGTCAATGGATTTTTAAATCAGCGGATAAAATTATTGCTATTTCTGCTCAGGCGAAAAAGGATATTGAGTCGCTCGGAATTATTTCAGACAAGATTCAAATTTATACCAACTGGGAAAATAGTGATTTGTTCAAACCTCAAAATAAAAGTGAAGCAAAAAAAGAAGTAGGTCTTACAAATAAGTTTGTTGTTTCTTTTTTTGGTAGGTTGATTGAGGAAAAGGGTGTTAAAGTATTAATTGAAGCAATAAAGCTGTCTGAAAAAAATATAACATTTGCAATATATGGCGAAGGTCCTTTAATAGAAGATGTTAAAAAAGTTGCTCAAGAACACAAGAACGTATTATATATGGGGATAATTTCTCCTGATCTCTTGCCTCTTCACTACAGTGCGGCAGATCTAGTATTAATGCCTACACTAAATGATGAAGGTTTTGGTAGGGTAGCTGCGGGAGCTTTGTTCTGCGGAACGCCTGTAATTGTTTCCAACAGAGGGGCATTACCCGAGGTAGTTAATGATTCGGTAGGAAAAGTTATTGAACCTACCTCTTCGGAAATAACAAAGGCAATTAATTTCCTCTATGCTCATAAAGAAGTACTAAAGAAAAAAGCGTCACAATGTAGAGCTTATGCTCTTAGTAAATTTAATGAAAAAAATGCGGAAGATATAATAAAAACTTTTAAAATTTAAACATCTCAGGATAAATTTTTTTATAATAAAGCTTCCCCCCTAATTTTAAAGCATTTTTTTGATACTGTTTATAGTTTAACATCACTTTTCCTATAGCTTTAATTAATTCCTTTGGATTATCATATTTAATAATTTCTCCAGCTTTATTTTTATCTATCTCTTTTGCAAATTCAAATATATCGGTAATAATTACAGGTAATCCTAGACTTAAATATCGTTTAACTTTACCTGCATCTCCGTAGTGAGAGACATTACTCGGATCTGGTAGGTAAGGAGCTATCCCAATGCTACATTCTCCCAGAACCTGATTAAAAGACTCACCTTCTAGATATCCATGAAATGTGGTGGGGATTACACTGTTTTTTGCCCTAGATTTAAAGTATTCTATATCTGGTCCAGAACCAATTACTTCGAATCTAGCATTGGGAAAATCTTTGATAATTTGATTAGCGTTGTTAAAAACTATATCAAGCCCCGTACTTCTTTTTACTACGCCGATGAATCCTAAAATCATATTTTTTTTATCTTTTAAATTTAAATTAGAAAATTTATCAGTGCCGATTGGGATTATAGGATAATTAACGTTTTTGGGAATTATACCTATATCTTTTCGAAGATCCAGTAATCTCTGATTAACAAAGACAACACGGTCTGAGTGGGAACTAATTTTATCAAACTGCCAATAGATCTGTCTCATCAGCATAATAATTTTATCGTCATGAATTGGTGGGTAAAAGTCCCAAACCCAAAAAATAGTTTTACTAACTAATCCAAATCTCTTCATAATATTCCCTGCCCAAGCAGTAAAAGCATTAACTGTAAAATAGGTATCTATCTTGCCGTATTTTCCTTTAAGCCAATATGTGTAAATCAAAATTTGAATAAAAGTAATAAAAGATCTTACAGGAAGAGAAATAAATAGTAACTTCTGGGAAGATGGTAATTGAAATAACGAAAACTCTTTAGATAGTTTACCATTGGAAAAAATTGATAATTTATTATATTTCTTCTTTTCTTTTAGATTATGAAATCCTAATGAGAAAAGGAAACACAGATCGGAATTCTCTAATAGATAGTCAAGTATTTTACCTGAATTTTCATAAGGCGAATAATTTACATAAATAATTGATTTCATTACGGTTTATTTTACCGCATCTTTAATTTTTTTAATAATGTAGGTTACTTGTTCTTCTGTAAGATCAGTATGCATTGGGAGTAAAACAACATCTTGATCGGCACGTTCAGTTATAGGTAAATCCGACCGTTGTCCACCAAACATAGGATAGATATCATTACGGCGGTTATTAATATTTAACCTTATATTATATTTCCGCAAATACTTTGCAAAACGAATCCGGTTTTCAACATGGATAGGAAATATTTGATAGTTAGGTGTTCGATCGTTATAATATTTCATCAGTTTAATTTTTGTATAGCCCGTAAGTTCCTTTCTATACCGTTCTCCGATAACCCATCTTTTTTTTGCCGCTTCATCAAAATGATCAACACCTGCTCCTGCAAGGGTTGCAGTGATATCGTTCATATTATATTTAAATCCTAGAACATCACCTCGAAAACTTTCCGGTAGAGGATCAAGCAGATTTGTCTTCTTTCCGTCCCTATCTATACCGTACCAAATTATTTTTTTAAGTTTTTCATAATATGTTTTATTAGATGTAGCAATTAACCCACCATCTCCAGAATTAATAATTTTTACAACCTGAAAAGAAAAACATACCAACTCTCCTTCTGTACCGACATATTTCCCTTTATACATAGAGCCTAGTGCATGAGCAGAATCTTCTATTATAGGAAGGTGATGTTTTCTTCCAATTTCCCGTATCTCATCCATATCGGCTGAGTTGCCTCCATAGTGGACAACCATAATTGCTTTTGTCTTTGGTGTAATTCTTTCTTCGATACTTTTGGGGTCTATATTCAAGTCCTCATATTTAATATCAGCAAACACAGGTTTTGCGCCTTGTTCCAGAATTGTCGTGTTGGTGGCAATAAATGTAAACGGTGTAGATATTACCTCGTCTCCGGGTCCAACTCCAAGCATCGCTAAACAGGCTCGTAATGCAGCAGTACAGTTGTTAACTGCGACACAATAGGGAAATTTCCACTTGCGCCGTGCCTTCTCTCTTAAGTCCGTTTCTTTCTTGCCGGTGTTAATCCACTTTGATCTTAATGTTTTTACTACTTCTGTAATTGCTTCTTCGGGGATGTATGTAGACCAGGTGTTTATAATGTTGGTAGCAAGCTCGTAATCTTTTTTTCTCATAATCCTTTCAGAAATTCCTCAAAATATTGTTCTGATGTTTTTAGGGCTGGATACAAATGTTTTATCTTTTCCACATTCATTTCATAGATTTGTGTTTCTGCCTCTTTTGAAATTTCGATTTCGTGGTCATAATACTCTCTAATTTTTGTGAATGCAAGATTACCTTCGCCACCAATATTTATAATCTCATTTGTGACAGAGTTTTTCAAAAGAGTTATGATAATTTCGGCAATTACCTGAGTTGTTATGAGTTGCAGCCGCGACTTAAGAGTAATAAAAAGAGGATTTCCGTGGATAATATCATAGAATGGGCCCTTTTTTAAATTAGAGCCAAGAATCATAGAATGGCGCAAAATAAGAAATTTTTCTTTATGCTTTTTTACAATAAGTTCGCTTAAATACTTATGTAGTCCATAGGGGGAAAGATTTTCCGGAATAATCTGATTATTTTCTTTTGTGTGTTCTGCGTCTTCGTGATTTTCATAAACATCAGGAGAAGAAATGTAAATATATAAGTCAGACGGAAAGTCAATGATGCTTTGATATACTGAAACGGTTGAGGCAATAAAATCATCGAGAGGATTTTGGTTGGCCCAAAAACGCTTACTGTTACCATTGGCGTTTAAGACGATATCAAAGAAGCCTCCTGCGTGGGTATGGTAATTCTCCTTATGGATAGCTGTTACATGAAATTCCGCTCCAAGGTATTGAACTAGATCCGATCCCAACATACCGTTACTGCCAATAATTGCTAAGGTTTTCAAAATATTTAATAAGTAATAGCTCGTTCGTAATTTTTACTAAACCATTCAACGGTCTCCTTGATGCCCTTTTCTAGAGATGTAGAAGGTATCCAGTTGAGAACTTTTTGCATTTTTTTAATTCCAAATGTTTTATGCAATGCTCCGTCCGGCTTATCGGTATTGTATATGAGCTTTCCTTTATAATCAATTACTTGCTTAATTGTTTCAGCAAGTTTCGAGACTGAGATCCTGACTCCGGTTGCAATATTTAAAGGCTCAACACCGTTATAAGATGCAGATGCTCTTAAGATTGCTTCTGCGCCATCTTTTACATACAACCAGTCTCTGGTAGGTTTACCGGTTCCCCATACCTCAACTGTAGGCAAATTATTCATCTTTGCTTCATAAATTTTCTTAATAAGTCCTGCCAGAGCCTTACTTTGCTCGGAATTAAAATGTTCTCTTGGGCCGTACATATTAGCCATAATCAGGTGGATTGAATTAAAATTAAACTGCTTTTTAAGTGCTAATCCATACACAATCGAAGCTTTTCTCGGAAATCCAAAGCTAAATATACTTTCATGAAGTTCACCATTCCAATATTCTTCTTCGTTCATTTCTTCACATTCAACATATCCGGGATATGAACATCCGGCTACAATATTGATGAATTTTTTGACACCCACTTCTTGCGAAGTTTGTAAAAGAAACATACCCATTAGCATATTATCTAAAAATAAATCTGCCTGCTTACCAACATGGTAAGCAATGCCACCCTGGTTAGCAGCGCAGTTGATAACTATATCTGGTTTAGTTTTAGAGAGATATGAAATGCAATCTTTATACCTTCGAAAATCTATACCATTCTTAGTTCTTGGGATGAAAATCTTACATTTTACTTCCCGAAGCTTATTAATAATATGCGATCCAAAAAATCCGTTTCCTCCGGCAACAACAATTTTTTTCCCTTCAAAATATTTTAGATAACTCATGATAGTATTATCACACAAAATTGTATTGATTCAAGTATAAGTTAGCTGCCATACATTCCTATTTTTGGTCGGTGGCCAATCATTTTTAGAGACATAAAATAAATAATTAGAGCTGCAGTATAAACAGAAAGTAGAAAATGGATTAAGTAAGATAATCTTTTCCTCGATATACTCAAGAGTATAGAATCAATTAGTGGTAGTAGGAGTGAAAAAGCATAAATAGGGAAAAAGAATTTTTTAAAGTTATACGGCCAACTTTGGAATTGTTCCCTTCCTCCAAAACCTCCTTTCCCCATTTCAGTTTGAAAGACATTATTTTTAATCCTTGATGAAATTTTCTTCAGATATTCACGAAAAGATGTAGATGAGTCATGAATTATAGCATCATTTTTGGTTATTGCTAATAATTTTCCTTCCGTTTTCAGTAAATAGAATAAAAGAGGTATCAACTCAGGACTTTTTTTTATTGAAGGAAAAGTAGCTTTTACATACTCTAAATCAATCATACTTCCTCCTGCCCATGGTTCAACTAAAGAAGATTGGTTACTATTCATGTCAAAGATAATATATCTACTATTTTCTTTTAAGAATTTATACTTTTTCTTCCGTTCTTTTATCAAAAACCTATCGCTATACGATTCTCTATATAGATAAAAAGAGAATGGATCACCAAATTCATTTGAGTAATCATTGATAAAAGTAGCCTGCTTGGGGGTTTTAAAGCCTTCGGATATTACACATTTAACCAAAGGGTTTTCTAAGAATGCTGAATATTTCATTTTTAGGCTTTGTGGATTTTCTAGAGATTCATCACCATCCAAATATACAAGATACTTTCCTGATGATTTAATAAAGCCTAGATGTTTTCTATAAATAACTTCAGTATTAGGCTTATCTATAATTTTACAATTATATTTTTTTGCAATCTCCTTTGTTTTGTCAGTAGAACCTCCATCAATTATCATAATTTCAATATTAATTTGGGGATAATTTTGTTTCCTTATGGAAGAGAGCGTTAATTCTAAAGTCCTTTTTGAATTAAAGGTTACAATAACAATGTTGATTTTGGGGTAATTAAACTTACTCATCGAATTGTTGCAATTATATCTTGCACTTATATAAAGAGCAAATTTAAAATGATATACTTACCAACATGTATATTTTAGGTATTAGTGCAGATCATAATGCTTTAGAAGCCCTCCTTAGAGATGGAATTTTTTTTGGCATGCTAGAAAAAGATACAGTTTTGACAAAAAGGTGTTAATTCTAAGCATTACTAACTATAATCAATAATAATATTGATTTCTTAGAACCCAATGTATTTTGCGATAGACTCTTAAAATAGTTATTTCTTAAACCAAAATAATCCACAAGCATAATCAGAATTTTCTAAGATTTCCATGCTTAAATTTTTAATAAACTTTCCTTCGTCATCTATACCGGAGAATTCAACTAGCTTTAGGTTTTGAAAATACTTTAAAATTTGTTGCGGAGAGTGAACTCTATGAGAATTAAAGTATAGCCTAGGTTTGCCCACTGGCAAGGAAAAATATAAATCTCCACCAGGTGCTAAAACACGAGCTAGTTCTTGGCAAGCTTTTTTAGTTCCTTGGGGGTCAAGTTTATCTCCATAACGGCCTAAACCAATATGCTCAGCTATATGTAGGCAAGAAAGAGATGGTATTGAGTTATTTTTAAATGGTAGGCTACAAATATCTCCCTTTATTGATTCAAAATTATCTAAGGTAGTGTTTAGCGGACGAATATCGACAAAAGTTGCATTGGTAATAATTGTTAAAAAACCGACAAATACTATATTTGAACCAATATCATAGTGAGTTTTAGTTTTTGATCCATATATTTTCTTAAAAGCCCAAATATCTTGATAAAAATAATGACGGTCAAAACTAGTCTCGTTAGTTTTTTCATGGATTTTAGGGTAAGTATTGATAACGCTAATCGGTTCTGCTCCTTTTAGCCTGGAGTAGATGAACATATCAATAAAGTATCGCAAAAAATTTGGGAGAGCGGTTACCACCTTAATCGGATCAACTACTGGAGATGCCCATCTGTATATTAAATATCCCACATCTTTATATATGTTATTAAACTTTCTCATTCAGGGTAAATTATATTATAAATTTAGTGCGGCAGAACAATTATACTATAAAGGGATTGGGAGGAATTATTAGGTTTAGTACATTTTGTTGTAAAATACAAGCTTATATATAATGGAAGCCATTTTAAAACATATATATGTCGTCATTGCAAATGGATTTGTGTAGCCATATAGCGATCTAAATGATACACTAAAGCACATGTATATTCTGGGTATTTATAATGGTCATAATGCTACAGCTACTTTAATCAAGGATGGAGAAGTTTTAGCTTCTGCTTCTGAGGAAAGATTTGTCGGTATAAAAAACTATAAAGGCTTTCCAAAGAATGCAATTGATTATTGTTTGAAGAAAGCGGGAATAAATTCTTCAGAACTATCTTTAGTAGTTCGATCATCAATTACTGCTGCACCAATTCATGTTCCTCTCGAATTCAGAAAGGATCCATTAATAAATTTTATGTACATTTTACATAGCTTAATAAATCCTGTAAGAAAAATTTGGGGGGAGGTAGCATATAGATACCCTGTCTTAAGAGTAGTGGGAGGTATTTCCTATACCACAGCGGCAAAGTTTTTAGGGCGAATAGAAATAGAAAGGGAAAAGCAGGAAATTGCTAAAACACTAAACATTTCTAAAAAAGCAGTTGAATTTTTTGATCATCATGATTGTCATGCTTCTTCGGCTTATTATGCCTCACCTTTCAATCAAGAAAAAAGCCTAGTCTTTGTATTAGATGGGCAGGGGGATGATTGTTCGTCAACAGTCTATATATTTGAGAAGAATAAGTTTAAGCAATTAGCTAGAAGTTCAAGATCAGCGTCATTAGGCATAATTTATAACATGGTTACTGAATTTTTAGGAATGAAATCTAATGAACATGAATATAAAGTCATGGGGTTGGCACCCTATGCAAAAGATGAAGATGTAGCAAAAGCTTATCAAAGAGTATCAAATATAATATCCTTAGATAAAGATAATTCACTAATCTTTAAATCTAAATTTAATACGATTGATACTGGTAAATTTTTAAATCGAAATATGAAAGGGACAAGATTTGATATATTAGCAGGTGTTTTCCAAAAACTGGTCGAGGAGAGAGTTATTGAATGGATTAAGAATGCAATCTCTAAAACAGGAATAACTACTGTAGTTTTATGTGGAGGTGTATTTATGAATGTAAAAGCTAACCAAAGAGTGATCCAGCAAACAAGTGTTAAAAAAATATTCATAATGCCTACTTGTGGTGATGAATCAACACCCCTAGGAGCTTGTTATTTTGCTTTAATAAACAAGTTTGATTATGATTCAATAAAGATTAATCACATTAAGGATATATATTGGGGACCTGAATTTAGTGATAAGGAAATAGAACAGGTTATCCAAGAAAAAAAGATTCGGAAGAGATTTTTAGTAAAAAAGGTTAAAGATGTTGAAAAAGTAACTGCTAAATTACTTTCGGAAGGGAAAATAGTGGCACGACTCAAAGAAAGAATGGAGTTTGGAGCGAGAGCTTTAGGGAATCGTTCAATCCTTGCAGATCCTTCTAACCCCGACGTAGTGAAAGTTATAAATGATCAAGTGAAAAATAGGGATTTTTGGATGCCTTTTGCGCCGACGATCCTTTTTGAAAGAGCAGATGATTATCTGGTCAACCCGAAAAGAGTGGATTCTCCATATATGATGCTGGCTTTTGATTCCACTTCCCTCGCAAGAAGAGAGCTAAAAGCTGCAATGCATCCATATGATTTCACTTTAAGACCACAAATACTGGAGGAAGATTATAATCCAAGTTATTATAAATTAATTAAAGAGTTTGAGAAACTAACCGGCATTGGTGCAGTTTTAAATACTTCATTTAACCTGCATGGGTTTCCAATAGTTTTGAGCCCGGCCGATGCTTTGGAAGCATTTGAAAAGTCAGGTTTAGAATATTTAGCTTTGGAAGATTATATTATTTCAAAGAAAGTACAATAATGGCTGTTAGGGAAAAATATAATTTCTGCATCATAACCTATGAGACTTTTCCAAATCCAATTACTCAAAATTTAAAAACCTATCTTTTGGAAAATTATAACTGCAATATTTTTTATATATATCATCCGATGTTAGATATGAAGGAGGGGTTTAAAATGTCTTCTGGATACCACATTTTTGAAAATAATAAGTTAATTAAATCAGAGAAAGCCTACCGTTGGCAACTATATTGGCCGCTTTTGTACATAAAAGATGTTTTATATACAGTTTTTTGGTGTTTAAAATTTAAAAAAAAATTTAATGTATATTTTGCCTGCGGTAATCTAAATCCGATTGCCGGTTTAATTCTAAGAAGTTTAGGAATTGTTAATAGGGTTGTATATCAATCATTAGACTACTACCCCACAAGATTTAAAAATAAATTTTTTGACTGGTTTTATTTTCAGCTAGATAAGTTCTGTGTCAGATTTTGTGATGAAACATGGAATATTACCCCAATGATGGTTGAAGCAAGAGAGAAAAAAATGGGTATGGATAGAAAAATTTATAACAGACAATATACAGTACCTGGAGGAGTTTGGTTTTATAAAACAAAACGGCAATCCTTCTTAGAAGTAAATAGAAAAAAAATAGTATATAGAGGGATGCTTCTGGCTCATATGGGAGTAGATTTGGCAATACGGGCTATGCCCATTATTTTAGCAAAAATTCCAGATCTTAAATTTGAAATAATTGGAACAGGTAAGGAAGAAAACAACCTAAAAAATCTTGCAAAGAGTTTAGGAATTTTTAAGAACGTTATATTTCATGGATTTGTTGCAGGTAGGCAAAGAATGGAGAAGGTCATCTCTGATGGGGCTCTAGGGATTGCTACATTTAATCCAGCTATGTTTGATACTAACGTCAAAAATTCAGACCCCGGGAAGATAAAAGATTATATGCTTTTAGGTATACCAGTTATAACTACGAACGCCATTTCGTATAGCAAAGAAATCATTGAGAATAAATGTGGGTTGGTCATTACGTATAATGCTCAGGAATTAGCCTCAGCTGTGATAAAATTACTTAAAAATAAAAACTTGCTAAAAGAATATAGACAAAATGCAATCAGGTTTATTGAAAAGTTTGATTGTGTAAATATTCTAAAGCCAAATATGGAAAGGATTTTAAATGAAAGTAAAGAAAATTAAGCAGGTTCCTTGTTCACAGCTATCTCAAATTGTGTTACATTATGATATTGTTAATACTAGATGAAGAAAAACAAATTTAACCATATATTAATAACAGGAGGTGCGGGATATGTAGGCGTACCCACAGTTTCTCTATTATTGGAGCAGGGATATAAGGTCAGGGTTTTTGATAATCTAAGTTGGGGGGGAGGTGTTCTTTTGCCTTTTTTATCAAATCCCAGCTTTGATTTTATAAAAAGTGATGTTCGGAACAAAAATGAGCTAGTATTTGCCTTCAAAGATATAGATGCAGTTATTCATCTGGCTGGAATAGTAGGTTTTCCGGCCTGTAGAAAATATCCCAAGGAGTCACGACAAATAAATGTTGATGGAACACAGAATGTTGTTGAATTAGCAAACGGGAAGATTCCTATTATTTTTGCATCAACAGGTAGCACATACGGAAAAGTTAATGAACAATTTTGTGCAGAAACAACTCCTTTGAACCCACTATCTAGTTATGGAAAACAAAAAGCTGAGGCAGAGGATGTTGTAAAGGTAAACAAAAACTATATTATCTATAGATTTGCAACTGCTTTTGGTGTAGCGCCCCGAATGCGGCTAGATCTATTGATAAATGATTTTACCTTTCGGGCAGTAAATGATAAAACCCTAGTTGTTTACGAGAAAAATTTTATGAGGACTTTTATACATGCGAGAGATATGGCACGTTCTTTTTTATTTGCGCTAGAAAATTTTGAAAAAATGAATGGCGAGATATATAACGTTGGTGACGAGAGATTAAATATTAGCAAAGAAGATGTCTGTCTTTTAATACAAAAATACGTTGATGTTTATCTTCATTTTGTAGAAGTAGGACATGATATTGATCAGAGAGATTATATGGTAGATTACTCTAAAATAAAGAGACTGGGTTATGAGGGAACTATTACTATCGAACAGGGCATTAAGGAACTTACCGAAGCTGCCAGCCTTATAGAGATTAAAAATCCCTATAGTAACGTATAGCCTCGAATAAATTTCAAAATGAAGGAAGTTTTTAAAAAATATCATTTAATTTTAATTCCTTTAATTTCACTTATTATTATCTTTTGCTGGTTTTATGAAGGCAAATTGATCTCTAATGGTAGCGAAGAGGATTTAAGTATATTTCACTCTGAAAAGTCTGCGCAGTATTATTCTACGTTTTGGTATCCAGTTGGGACAGGTTTTAAAACTCCTTTTCATTTTGTAAGGTACCCTACATTTTTTGTATTAGGAATTCTGGAACAGAATGATGTTCCTGCATTTTTCAGACAAGCCTTATTGCTTTGGGTTTTGATGGTTGCAGGAATAGGAGGAATGTACTTTTTTCTTAAGAAATGCTTTAGGATTTCTACAAACCTTTCTTTAATAGGAAGTATGTTTTACTTATTGAATGTATATTCAATGACCCAGGTTTGGAAAAGGTTCCTTTACCACGGAATATTTGCCTGGGCGTATTTACCTTTATTTATTTTTTTATGGGTAAAATGGATAGATAGTAAGAAGATAATTTGGTTATTTATTTTTCTTTTAACTTCCCTATTTTTTTCCTATACTTTTAGCCAGCCGGCTTTTATAATTACCATCTGGTCGCCTGCAGCGGTATTCATATTGTTTAGAGCTTGGCAATTAAGGTCTAAGGTAAACGAAGTAGTTAATATTTTTTTAAAAGCAGGGGTAGGGTTGTTACTCTGGTGCGTAGTTAATATATGGTGGCTGTATCCTATGCTTACCTTGGGAAGTACCTGGAATGAAACAACCGGACAAACCTGGCAATCTGATCTTAGCTCTTTGCATGCTGTCAGTAAGTCTTTTCCTGTCTGGGAAGTTTTACTGCTAAGGCAAAGTTGGTACTTAAGTTCTGAAAATGATTTTGGGAGTTTTTATCAAAATCCATTAGTTTTTCTTTTAAGCATTTTGGTTTTGTATTTTGTTGTTCGAGCCATTGTTAAGTTAAAGCAATATCCTTATAGAGGATTTGTACTAATTTTAGCGTTTGTTGCCCTTTTTATAAGTAAAGGAACAAGTTTTCCTTTTGGATATACATTCTTCTATCTACTTTTTTCTAATTTTAACTTCACCACGGCGTTTAGGAACTCATATGAGAAATTTGGAATAGTTTGGTTGTTTGCTTATACCATTTTGTTTACATTGGGATTTTCAAACTTTTTATCCTCATTAAAACCTAATAAACGTTTTTTCATTGCTGGCGGCATATTATTTTTGATATTAATACTGGTTCTTCCTTTTTGGAGCGGAGGGGTATTCCCTAAAAAACACAGATTAAATATTCCCCAGTATTATAACGATGCAAATAATTATCTTAATCAAAGGTCTAATTTGAGTAATCCAAATAGAGTTTTTCATATACCTTTTCTTGTAGAGCTTGAAAGATCAATCTATACTTGGGGATATATTGGACAGGACCCTTCACAAAACTTGTTAAACCAAGAATCAGTAACCACACCTAAAATACCACTATATTATAGTATTGCCAAATTACAGCTAAGGTTTTTAAATAATGAAAAATTCCCCAAACTCTTAGGGTTACTAAGCGTAGATAACGTAATTTTACATAAAGACAATATATATCCAAAGATAAATATAGAGGAGACAATAAAGAGCATTGAAAAATGGGAAGGTTTACGGAGTAAAAAGGAGGTTGGAGAATTGATAATCTATTCTCTGGATGAGAAATTGATAAACCCCAGAATTTATGCGGCGGGCTTTGCAGTTTCGGTTTCATCAATTGAGGAAGGATTAGCTAAAATAATATCAGATCAATTCGATACCAAACAGGAAGTTTTTATAGTAGGTAATAATTTTGTAATACCATCTTTAATGGAAACTATCCCGCTGATAACTTTTGAAAAAATTTCCGCTGACCGTTATCTGGTAAAAATTAAAGAGGCAAAAAATCCTTTTGTTTTAGTTCTTAATAATACATTTGACAAATTATGGCAGGCAACAATTGATAATCAGATTATTAATAAACATTTTATTGTTAATGGTTTTGCGAATGGTTGGTTGATTGAGAAAATAGGAGATTATTCGATTGATATCAGGCTTAAAATGTGGCCTTGGGACTAAATTATTTTTTCTTTAAAACAATCAGTCCTAAAGGAGATTCCCCAGATAGATAAAAGATAATTTCTAAGATAAATGCTATAGGTGTGCCAATAGATAAAAAGAATAGTGTCGGTATATTTTTTATAATGCCCATTCTTAAATTTAAAACTGGGATTTTTAGTGTCTGACCAACGCTTGCCAATAAGCAATATGGAGAATAATGGAGCGACATAATTTCCGTTTGGGTTATTATTTGCAGATTAGCTTTGCTTGCTATATTTATTAACCCGTTTTCCGTGAAATGGAATAAATGCCTTGGGATATCACGTTGCAGCCAATATTGTTTAAGAACTCGGGATTCT
>JAHIUE010000079.1 GCA_018817205.1 Patescibacteria group bacterium
AACAAGCATAGTAGTTGTATTTTGGAGTTTATCCTCTATTTCGCACTCCCATATAGTTTTACAAATCCACTGTTTTCCTTTCAATTCTTTTGCAACTTTTTTATCTCTGGATACATTTTTATTGAGTTTTTCTTTCCAGAAAGCATTGTTCGTTTTAGGAATTACAGAATTTTTACATCCGTGTTGATGCCAGAAACATCCATGAACAAATATCGCTATTTTCTTTTTTGGAAATACAAGATCCGGTTTACCAAATAGAGGATAATTAACTCTATAACGGAATCCTGATTTGTGGAGATATCTCCTCAATATCAACTCCGGTTTTGTATTTCTCGATTTGATTCTGGACATATTCCAGCTCCTGTGTTTTATTGTCAGTCTGTCCATTTATGCTTCGTACTTTAACAGAATCCATTGTTTTAATCATCTGTTTTGCAATTGCTTCAACGAGTGGAACGCAAAGAGAGTTACCAAATTGTTTATAAGCTTGAGTATCTGAAACAATAATCTTAAATGAATCATCAAAACCCATAAGTCTGGCGCACTCCCTTGGTGTAAGTTTCCTCGGATTTTTACCCTTTTGTTTTATAAGTATTTCCGAGCCATCTTTATAGTATCTGGCACTCAATGTTCGAGTAATGGTATCTTTTTCTGGATCTATCAAACCAAATCCGAAACCATTACCTTTGGCTTTATGTTTCGCAGCATAATTCTGCAAATATTTCCATAATATATCTGAAAGGGTATATTTTTTATCTACGTTTTCTTCCAGTATGTCAGCAATCTTTTTAGTTTTAGTAGGAATTTTCGGAAACTGGAAATTAATATCGGGGTATATATCCTTTCTGAAACCGACTATAAAAATTCTTTCACGATGTTGAGGGACATATTGTTTTGCATCTTTTATCTCAATAAATAATTTATACCCCAGTTTGTTCAAAATCTCACAAATTACTTTAAATGTATTACCTTTATCATGAGATTGAAGATTTTTGACATTTTCGAGTAAAATGGCTTTAGGCTTTTTTGCCAGTAATATCCTTGCTATGTCAAAGAAAAGATTACCTTGTTTTCTATGTTCAAAACCATGTTTTCTACCCAGACTCTTATTTTTGGAAACTCCCGCTATGGAAAACGGCTGACAGGGGAATCCTGCCAGCAATACATCGTGATCAGGGATATTATTTTCGTCTATTGCCTTGATATCCCCGTGAGGTAATTCGCCAAAATTTGCGAAATAAGTCAACTGGCTGTGTTTATCCCACTCTGAAGTAAAAACACATCTCCCGCCCGTTTTCTCAAAAGCAGTTCTAGTACCACCTATACCCGCAAAAAGATCAATAAATGTAAACGAATGTTTATTTGATGACATTGTTTCTCTTCCATCTTTCCATAGCCGGATCAAGATAGTCTTTAAAGAATTGTGCAAAGCTCAATACATTAATAGCAGTCGGGTAATTCTTTTTCTTAATTATCTCCGGACAAACAATAAAGATTCTGCTTTTATGAGCTTCAGCTAATTGATTTGCACTGATTTTTTCATCAATTGTTGCAAGGAAAAATCCGAGACCTCTTGTACCTTCTGTAACTATTTGACGCCACCTCTCTCGCAGAGTTCTTTTAGCAGTAAAAATGATACCATCTGGCGCATTTTTCAGATAATGATCATAAGAAGGCATTATAAAATCGGGTTTACCGTTAATAACCCGTT
Source organism: Patescibacteria group bacterium (assembly GCA_018817205.1). Taxonomy (GTDB): domain Bacteria; phylum Patescibacteriota; class Microgenomatia; order Daviesbacterales; family UBA10151; genus UBA10151. The sequence goes on from JAHIUE010000079.1 coordinate 1,712, forward strand.
GTTCGTCAAAAGGATAATTAAGTTCCTTAAATAAGGCATTGTGTATGTTTTCAAACGATTTGCCAGCCCGTGCTTTTCTTGATTGAGCTAGAGAAAGAAAGAATTTATCAAGTAACTCAAAATACCGCCCCAAAATTTCACCTGTCTGTTTTAAATCCTTTAACTCACCGGATTTGATGAGATAAGTTACGAAAGCGTTAATTACATCTTCGCCATACTTTTTCTGATATTTTAAATAAACCCTGTATATTTCTCTCTCTGTTTCATGAAGAAGCTGGTCAAAATTTTGTTTTATTTTTTCCTTTGTATGTCCGAATTTACCGGTAATCACTTTGGTTGCCTCAGCAGCAATTACTTTCTGCTCTGGTAACGTAATACCGTTATCTTTTGCAAATAATTTCAGATCAGTAATATTCATCTAATTTATATTACTCTTTCTGTCGAATTTCATAAAGAAGAAATTTATTATTATTACTTTATAATCCAAATAAATACCGAAGTCAATTAATACAAAATACGTCAAATAAGATCATATTTTTCTTACCTAAGCGCCAAGGGCAAACTCTGCTCATTATTGCACAAAAGAGGTCGAGAATAAAGAATTAAGCATCAAGAATTAAGCTTAATAATCTGACAGGGTGTCAAGACACAATCAGTTCACGTGATTGTGTCAAGTGGGTCAAAATGGATCATTTCAAGGTTGCTTGTTTGGGGTATATTTGTATATTTGTTTAGAATGTGATAGTATATTATTACAAAGACCCTGTTTCCGAATTGTCACCGTATGGTGCGCGTTCCAAACTAACGTTTGGATAGGAACAGGGTCGAATCATTTAAAATCCCAAATATCCTCAACTCTTTTTAATTTTTCGAATTTATCAAGATAATCTTTATTTTTACCGATGAAGGCTGCATGTATACTACCTGCTATCACATCTGCAAGCTGGATTAAAGTATTCTGCTTTGAATCGGCAAATTTCAAATCGCTAAATATTTTGTTATTTTTATTATCCAGTTCCCTGCTTAAATATGATCTTAATTGGTTACGTAAAGATTTTTCTCCGCGCTTATCAAATTTTAACTTAGCCTTTTTGATAAATCCTTTACTCTGTTTAAGAACCTGCATAATGATATAGTTATAAAAATCTTCCTTATAATTTCGCAGTCTCGGACTATGAATGAACTCTTTCCGAACAACTATTGCCCGTATGCGAAAGTTAAAATTCCTAACTGTCTCAATAAATTGTTTCTTAAAATTTTTATCCATTTTGTTAAATTTGAATTCATAATAATCTGAAACTTTTAATTTTCTTCGTAGTTCCTTAATTGCAAGTGAAGTTTTCTCGGCTTCCAGCGGGTCATCAAATATCGCAAGCGCTATAACAAAGCACTTGCTTGAACCTTTTTCCAATTTAAATCCGGGATCTCCGGAATCATCAATAAAGACTAACATTTTTTATCTAAGTGCCAAGCGTGGGCTTTGCTCATTATGGCACAAATACAGCAATTTTATAATATGTGCCTTTTGTTTCACCAATTTTAATTACTAATTTTTTATTTATTAATTTTTTTAAATCATAACTTAATGTCCGGGAAGGCACTTTTAGAAACCTTCTTTTAATTTCATCAAAGGAAATAACATTGTGATCTTTTATAATGTTGTAAATTTCCTCCTGCCGCGGAGGAAGAAAAATTGTTTTATCTTTTTTGAGTTCTTCTTCTATCACCAGCTTTACTTCATTTGTTTGTGCTAAATATGCTTCAAGCATAAAAATCAGATAATCATTAGGCTTAGATAAACCATTATCCAAATGAAAATAATATTCTTCTTTATGTTTATCTAAATATTCTTCAAACGGAATAAATGATGAGTTAATTTTTTGTTTGGATTTTAAAATGGCATAAATTAACAGTCTCCCTACCCTTCCGTTACCATCTAAAAATGGATGAATTTTTTCAAATATTAAATGAGCAATAAAAGCTTTAACCAAAGGAAATTTTTCCTCCCGTAAGTTGCAATAATTTAATAACTGTTTTATAAGTTGAGGGATTTTAACCGGAGAGGGAGTAATATAAACAGCTACACCGGCAGTATTAAAAATCGCCCCACTCTCCTGCCTGTAATTGTCAGTTTGGTCTGGTAATCCGGTCATGATAATCGAATGCATAGCAAATAATATTTTTGAGGAAATCGCACTTGAAACCCGGATATTTTTTTTGATAAATTCCAAGGCTTTCAGAAGATTCAAAACCTCTTTTTTTTCAACCTTTTCATCATCTGAGAAATTAATTTGTTCAGGAAGTAATGGATTGCCCTCAATTCTGGCAGAATAAAGAGAGCTTTTAAGCAGGCTTGTCCTTTGAATTTTATTGCTTATGCCGGCAGGCAGGCTTAATGATGAAAGATAAATTAAATTAGCGTCAATTTTAGAGATTAGTTCCAGTATTTGTGAGGTAATTTTGTACTTTGGCGGGATAACCATAACTAGATTACTTTACCAAATCCTGCTAAATATTGCCAGATATTGCTTAATCTTGCGAGATCTTGCTCATTATTGCACAAAGTATGGTTAGGGTCTAGGGTATAGGGTTTAGGGTATAGTGGACAATGATTTAAGAACTTGGGATTGTTTTGGGGCGAATAATGAATCTTCCGGGCGGGACCAGTTGTTCTAACTGGGTAGACCCTTCTTCAAACTGCATCCCCGGATTGGAAAGCTGTTGCAGAGCCAGCATAATATAAACCTGACTGCATCGTTTTTGAGCTTCTTCGGCGCTGATTTTTTTTCCGGCTACTGCATTGCGAAAACCCTGACAAACTTCCGCAAAAACCTCTCCGAAATTGGCTTCAGGAGAAAGAGTGACCGATGTTATTTGCAATGCTTGGTCGATTTCTAGACTCATAGAAAAAAGATTATAGATAAAATTATCATAAAAGTAAAATAATTGTTACAATTGGTGAGTGAAGGCGATTTTAAAACAAACTTCCTGGCTGTTTTTTGCCCAGGTTTTAACCCGTATAGTTTCCTTTTTCTATGTCATATTTTTAGCCCGGACTTTGGGGGTTTTCGACTTCGGCCTTTATTCCGTGGCTTTGGCTTATTTTGCCATAATTTCCTCTTTTGCCGATTTTGGTTTTAACCGCTTTTTAATCAGGGAAGTGGCCAGGGACAAATCAAAAGCCCCCGAGCTTTTATGGAATATAACCATGCTCCGGCTGACTTTAACTTCCGTACTTTTTGCCGTTTTTGCGGCAGGTTTATACATTCTGGATCCCGACAAAATGAGGGTTAGTTTAATACTCCTTGCTACCATTTCCATTTTGCCCCAGGCCATAGCTTTTACCTTTGATGCCGTATTTGTGGCTTTGCAAAAACTGCAGTATAGCGGCCTATCCTTATTTATCTCCTCTCTTGCCACCGCTATCTGCGGTTTTTTGCTGGTTAAAGCGGGCTTTGGGGCGGTCGGGGCTGTTAATGCCGTAATTTTGGGACAGGCAGTTTATGCGGCTGTCCTGGTGCTGATTTTATATAAATTTCAGGGCTTGCGTCTGACCTCTGTAACTTTAGCCGTAATTATCAAAGCCATCAAGGGCTCTTTGCCTTATGGAGTGTTGGGAATATTGGGACTTTTGTATTTTCGGATAGATACGATAATGCTTTCATACATGAAAGGCAGTTTTGAAACCGGTATTTACGGAGCGGCATATAAATTTGTAGAAGCTATGGTTTTTATTCCTTCCGCCCTGTCCTTGGCTTTGTTTCCGGTCATGGCAAGATTACACGAGCATACGCCTGCCAAAATTAAACCGCTTTATATAAACTCTCTAAAAATTATGGGCATCTTTGGTTTACTTATTACTTTAGCCTACATAATTTTCTTGCCCGTTATAATAAGGGTGTTTTTGCCAAACTATTTATCTTCAATAGATGTTATTAAGATCCTGGCTCTGGCTATTCCTTTTATGTTTATCCATATTCCGGGAGCCCAGATATTGCTGTCAACGGACAAGTATCTTAAGCAGATATTGGTATTGTCTGTTTTGACTTTATCTTTTAATCTGGTGTTGAATTTAATATTTATCCCAAAATATGGCTTTATAGGGGCTTCCTGGACAACAGTGGCTTCGGAAGCTTTAAGCTTTTTGGTATTTTTTGAGCTTTTGAGAAGGAAAGTATTTGCAAGATGACTCTTTCGGTTATTATCCCCAACTGGAACGGTAAACATCTTTTAAAAGCGTGCCTTTCATCCTTGAAGAATCAGACCTTGAAAAATTTCGAGGTAATGGTAGTTGATAACGGTTCAAAAGACGGCTCGTTGGAGTATTTGAAAGAAAATTTTCCCGAAGTCAGGTTAATAGAACTTGAAAAAAATTACGGTTTTGCCAAAGCTGTTAATGAAGGGATAAAGACGGCTAGGAGCAAATATTTAATTTTATTAAATAACGATACCGAAGCGGATAAAAATTATCTCAAATTTCTGGTGGAGGCGGCCCGCATGCATCCGGAAGCAGGATTTATAGCAGCCAAAATGCTCAATTTCCAAAGAAGAAATATTATTGATTCGGCAGGGGATGCGGTAGATATAGTGGGTCATTCTTATAACATCGGTTTAGGCAAAAAAGACGGGCCGGAATTTAATAAAGAGGGGTATGTATTTTTGGCAACTGCCGGCGGAAGCCTTTTTAAGCGTGAGGTATTTGATAAAGTGGGTTTGTTTGATGAAGATTACGGTACTTACATGGAGGATATAGATTTATGCTTGCGGGCCCAGATACAAGGTTTTAAAGGTTGGTATACCCCATATGCCGTGCTTTACCATATGCGTAAAGCCACCTCCTCGAAAATTATTGCTAAATCGGAATACTGGCATTTTAGGAACATGACCCAAAATATTATCAAGGATTATCCAAATGCACTTTTCTGGCGAGATTTTAACTGGCTGAAAATTTTAATGGTTAATATTAATACGGTCTGGTACATGATCAAAAAAGGGTTAATTTGGCAGGCGTTTTTGGCGGAGACTTATATTTTGCTTAATTTACCCAAGCTTTTACAAAAAAGAAGTAAAATCCAAAAATCCAAAGTAGTTTCCGATGATTATATTATTCAAAATATCAGGCCCAAAAAAATTACTTTTTGGGGCTTGAAGAAATAAGTACCATCCAAAGCAAAATGGGCGGATAAAACAGGTTATTGGCAAATATACTTTGGGCAATAAGCCCGAAAAGCCCTGCTGTTAAAATGGGGTTGCCAATTTTTATCATAGAAAATAAAAAGAATAAGAAAGCGCCAAGCCCGATGACACCGGTAGTTGCGGCCACATACAAAAGAGAGGAATCATTGGTTGACGAGCCGTGGCTTGCCAGAAATTTCTCATCTCCGAGTCCGTATTGTTTCAAGGCAAATCTATAGGAATTAAACCCTATTCCCAAGATGGGATGTTGGGAAAATATTTGCCATCCCTGCTGCCAGGTATTAAATCGAAAAGAAGCAGATTCCTCCCTGTTAATGCCGCGGGGTACTGCCACCAGATTTTGATAGGTAAAAAATCCCAGCATCAATCCAGAAAATAGCATTATAGTAACAAGTCCCAATTTGACGGATTTTTGAAAAAAAGAAAGCGTGAGGAAACTTACCAAAAATGCCAAATAGGCGCCTCTTGAGAAAGTCAAAAGCAGGGTGATAAAAATTGCCGCAAAAAGAAAACGGAAATTTTTTACTAAAAGTAAGGTTAAAACCAGGAAGGCACCCAGGAAATTGGGATCCAAGAATGTGGATGCTGCCCGAAAATAATGCGGATCCCAGCCCCATGCGGTTAAAAATCTCATGTCCGGCAAAAAAACCAGTTGGATAAGACCCAGGACAGCAAGCGTTACTCCGGAATAAACCAGGATTTTTTTGGTTTGCTTGATTTGAAAACCCCCCGAGTAAATTAACCAACCTAAGAATATATATGCCGAAAACCTGACCGTATAAAGAAAGCTGATGACATATTCCCCGGGCTGTAAGCGGAGTGGGGTGAGGATTAAAGAGAATAAAGCAATAAGAATAAAGGATAAAGCGCTAATAATAAATAAAGGGGGCTTTTTTAGCTTAAATCTCAATTTAACAAGTCCGTGCAAGCACAAAAAAATTACTGCCAAATCCAAAACTGTAACTCCGCCCAA
>JAHIUE010000080.1 GCA_018817205.1 Patescibacteria group bacterium
AAATTTGCTTGTTAACATAATTTTTATATGACTCAAAAGTTGAAGGATTACTTTAGAAAACTATTGATTCTATGTATAGGTACTCAATTTTATATAATTGTTGGAACTAAACATTCTTTATTCGGAATAAGTTTAGTTATGACTATTTTCAGCATTTTTGCACTTACTATTATTATTATATTTGAAATGGGTAGTATAATTGATTTTTTAAAGAAACAATCCCTATGGACTCTCCTTTTTATTAACACCACTCTTTTAATAATATGCTTTTTAATCAAGAAAAGTATTTATGAGGATCTACTCAAGGATGGAGTTCGTCAGCTAAATAATCAAATTAATGATGAATAAGGAATTAAGAGAGAAAATTATTGCAAGTACCGTAATGCTAGTCGTTGGCGCTCTTGTCTTTTTAGTTCTATCAAAATTCGTTGCTGAACAATCTAATAAAACAGAAGTTGAGGTTAAACCACAAGAAACACCCTCCTTATACCCAGATTATGATGTAATCAAAGGAAAAAATGCGAGTAAAAATTTAACAAGGCTAAATTTAACCATAGACTGTCCAGAAAATGGCTGTATTAATGATAGACCTGCAAGTATTGATTTTGATGGGATAATTAAAACTTATAGAGTTAAAGGGAAGCTATCAAGGGCATATTTATATATAGAAGCACTCGTTGATTACACTAGGCCATTGACTTCTTGGGACGGTATTTACTTCACAATTAATTATTGGGGTGGTCATTTGGTTGTTGACAACAATGTACTTCCTGTACCACCAAATGAAATATCCAGGTACCTTTATAATCTACAATCAATTTCCTTTTATGAAACTCTTGAACATAAATTAAATAAAACATTTATATATGCAAATACCAGTCTTTTTTCTTTATTTACTGATGGTAATGTTTTAACTACAAGAGTCGCGGTCTCATCAGATAGACCAGGTAGGGTTCTTCGTGAAGTTTCTATTTATTATGAGTGTTTTGAAAGCTCAGATTGTAGTATTGATCCTGTAAAACCCTAGCGAGATAAAACCTCGATATTGTATATTGACATGCAGTATATATTATCTGTTATTATACTTCGGGATAAGTTTGGTTTTGTTCTTTGAAAACTGGCCGGGAGTAACCTCCGCCCCTATTTTAGAGGGTTAAGCTAGTCTAGACTCTCCTGAATTGAGTATCTTACAGGGTACTTGGTTTGGGGAGGTCTAGGCTAGATCCCCCAATATTTTAGGGAAGGGGGTGAGAAAGATGGCGAAGTTTGTTGTCTATAAAGATATAGCTGGCTATTACCGCTGGCGACTTGTTGCCGGAAACGGCGAGAAAGTTGCTGCAAGCGAGGCTTATGCCTCCAAGCAAGGCGCGATAAGATCGGCTTATCGAGTAAAGAAACTGGCTGCTAATGCTTCGGTATACGAAGTTTAGTAACTAGAGCACCTTCCGGTCAGTTTTTTAAGAATAAGGAGGTGATTATTTTGACAAACTTTAATCGCACAAAAAGTTTTACAAAAGCAAATATCCAAAATGTTCCAGACGATAAAGCTGTTGTGTATAAGATTAAAAATGATACTGGCAAGAATTTATACACTGGTATTGCTGGTAGAGGCAGAGTACAAGATCGGCTCTTAGAACATAAGGAACTGAAAAAAGAATTTATACCTGGGGGTACTAAATTTCAATTTACTCAAGTTGAAAATAAAGACCGAGCAAAAAAGATAGAAACACAAATTATAAAAAAAGAGCAACCTAAGTTTAATGAACAAAACAAATAATTAATAATTTTTGAAAAGTTAGTTATGGCACAGGCGGACAAGGGAAATTTTCATGATTTGAATAATATATACTTGGTATATACTAGATATATACTTTTATTACTTGTGGTGAGTGTAATCGAACCATGATTAGGAAAATAATTAGTTTGGGAAAATATTCTGCTGTTGTTTCCATTCCAAAGGCTTTTATGCAAAAGCTGGGATGGAGGAGAAAGCAAAAAGTAGTAATGAGTGCCAGGGGCAAATCCTTATCCGTCAAAGATTATCCCAATAAATAAATTCACTTTTCTCGATTTATGTTAGTATATGTTTCAATATTACAGCCCAAACAGAAAGAAAAATTTTTATGATTAAATTATCAAGGTCAAAATTAGAATTACTTTTTGAATGTCCAGTAGATAGAAATTTTTTGAAGGTTTAAATTCTATACCGGATTTTGTAATAGAAATCAAATATCCCTTTACCTGATCAGTTCGCATATCCTTCAGGGCTTTTAATATTTTTAAATCAGCTTCTTTGTTTGATAAATTTGTAGAAAGATCTATAACGGAAATACCATCCGGTTTAATTATTTTTTTAAAATCTTTTACATTAAATACTATTAAAATTCTATTTTCTTGTATTGCCAATTCATAAAGAGCTTTGTCTTTAATACCTGACATTTTAAGATCGTAAGCGATATGTTTTAAACTGTGGAAGGCATTTAGTTTAGGATAGAATTTTGGCAAAAATAAACCTTCATCAAGAAGAAGTTTATATTTTGTTACTTTCCTGGATTTATTTTTTGGATGTTTGGAATTGAGTGAAGGCATCAAGGCCTGCTTCCATAAGGTAGGCAATTAAGAATTGGATCTTTTTTGCCTCAACATGAGGATATGATTTAATTAAATCATCTGGAGAATCGCCTTGTTTAATCAATTCCCACAATCTTTCTATTGGTATCCTTGTTCCTTTAATTACTGGTGTCCCGCCCAAAATGTCATCATCTATAGTAATAAATTTTTTTAAAGCTTGTGGCATGGATAAAGAAGTATACTTTAATTCTTATTCTATTTCAAGTTTTTGTCAATATATCAACTGGGGATTTCGAAAAGTTCTTTATGGCACAGGCGGACAAGGGAAGAAATTGGAATTGTGGAAGAAAATTTAAGATATTCCAGTCGATAATAACTCTTGACATTATTATCGAATTTTGTTAATATCGATAATAAGGAATTATTAATTATCAATATATGAATACTAATAGAGTAGGTCGGTATAAAAAAATTTTATCCGGCGATTTTTCTTACAATGCGTTTGTTCCGAACTTTTTACCTCCGGTTCCACCGATAAAAATAGATGATACAATGCAAATGCTTTTGTCTAATGCAGACCGTGCCTTAGGAGCTCTTAATATAGTTACTGAATTATTACCGGACTCTGATTATTTTATTTTTTCCTACTTAAGAAAAGAGGCTGCCCTATCAAGTCAAATTGAAGGTACTCAGGCAACCTTTGTAGATGTTGCTAAAGCTCAAGCGGGAGCAGTAGATAACGAGACGCCTCAGGATTATCCGGAAATTATTAATTATATAAACGCTATAAATTATGGGTTAAAAAGAATTCGTGAAGATGATTTTCCCATGACTTTACGTCTGCTTAGGGAAATTCATGAAAGAATATTAAAAGGAGTTCGTGGTCAATATAAAACTCCTGGTGAGTTTAGAAAATCACAAAATTGGATCGGCGGTGCATCAATTAATACGGCGTCTTATATACCTCCAACGGCAGACGATATGATTATGGGGATGAAAAATCTGGAGTCTTTTATTCATGATAAAAAGCCAATGCCAGTACTTATTAAAATTGGACTTATACATTCACAATTTGAAACGGTACATCCTTTTTTGGACGGAAACGGAAGAGTTGGTCGATTGCTTATAACTTTACTGTTATGTCACTATGGCCTATTGGCTAAACCCGCTTTATATTTGTCAGAGTATTTTAAGGCTTTCAGAAGCGAATATTATGATAAGCTTCATGCGGTACACGAAAGAGGTGATTTTGAGGACTGGTTGAAATATTTTATAGAGGGAATATGGTTGGTAGCTGAAGAGGCAACGTCTACTGCTATGAAGATTAAGGCTTTAAAGGACAGAGATATTTTGAAACTTTCAAGTTTAAGTGCCCAATCTTCTAGAAATGCGATTAAGTTGTTTGAGAATCTGTTTAAAAGTCCGGTTATGACCGTTAGTGACGTATCAAAACATACAGGACTATCTTATGCAAATGCTAATAATCTGGTAAAAAAGCTCATGGATCTTCAGATTTTAGAGCTAGTGGTTGAGAGAGAAAGAAATAGAGTTTTTGCATATACGGAGTATATAAACCTCTTCAGAAACAGAGAGTCATATAAAAGGCAATTAAATTAAGCAACTCCAAACTGGCATCCAGTTAAAGAAGATATGGAAGGTTTTTATAATCTTATTGAAGAAATCGCCGGTGTTTTAAATGGAGATCTGCCCGCTGTTTCTGAAACCTGCGGCTTATGCATTTACAGAAGCAAGTTTTCTTGACTTTTTGGATAAAATAATCTAAATTCAGCACATATGGAGCGTGATGTTGTACCAGGAATGGGTGAACAGTGTAATGGCTGTGCATCTCAAACGGATAACCCTTGTTATCCTTGCAAAGAAGTGTGGACAAAAGAAGTTATTGGTAACTGTGAAGCCTACCGGCCAAATTTGGAAACTTCTTTTAGGGATCTAGCACGAAAAGTCTTCAGGTCTGTTGCTCAAACCACGCATCCATTCTAAATCCACACCCCCTTAAGATCTCTCTTAATTCATATTTCTCACTGACCCATTTTAGGGGAACCGTATCTTGAAATAATTGTCTTTCTGCTTAACCTCGGAGGTCTCGGTAAATCGAATACTGAATTTATTTCTACTTCTTCTTCCTTCGACAAAAGTTCATTGCCTATATCATCTGGTGGATCAAAACCCGTATCAAATTCCCTAAGTCCATCAGGGTCTCCTGGTCCTTCTGCTCTACCTAACTCTACAAATGCCATAACATCTAATTTAGCCAGTTGTACTAAAAAAATCAATCCCCCATTATTTTTAAAAGGTGTATCCTTTAAGGTTTATCCTTTTCTAAAGTGTAGTTATTGGTCTTGATTGAAGAATCCAAATTTTGCCCTCATCGTCAATTGCCCATTCTATATCTTGTGGTTTTCCGTAATGGTCCTCTATTTTTATTCCCAGTTTTGTTAATTCCTTAATTGTTTCATCAGCAATGGCTTGTTTATCTTTTTGTAAATCCTTACTTGTTATATCCAGGGTTTTCTTGTCTATTATAAAATTATCAGGAGTAACAGATCCTTGCACTAACGATTCTCCTAATCCCAAAACAGATTCAATCATAACTTCATTTCTATTATTTGATACGGGATTTGCAGTAAACATTACACCCGATGTTTTACTTTCAACCATTTTTTGCACAACCACAGCAACAATCAACTGATCGTCTGATAAATTTTGCATTGAAGCATAAGATAAAGCTCTTTCGGACTTAATAGAATTCCAGCATTCCTTTATCTTTTCAATTAAATTTTCTCTTTTAACATTAAGATAAGTTTCCAGTTGTCCCGCCCAAGAAGCTTGAGATGAATCCTCAGCAACCCCTGACGATCTGACTGCTACCCTTTCAGCGTTTAACTCATCAAAGAGGTATAAAACTTCTTTTTCGATATCTTTTTTAAATCCTGCTGTTGTTACAACAAAACCCGGAGGAACCGGAAAACCGGCTCTTGTCATTTCTCCCAACGAAGCGCCCTTACCGCCAACTAAACTGACATCATTTTTGGAAATTTCATTAAAACTTTTGATAAAAACCATTTTAGGAAAGAGTTGTTATTTCTCCTTTATCTGCATTAACTTCAACAAAATCTCCTGTTTTTAGAACTTCGGTGGCGTTTTTAGTACCGACAACGCAGGGAATTTTTAATTCCCTAGAAATAATAGCGGCATGAGAAGTAATCCCTCCCAAATTAGTAACTATTGCTGAACATTTCCTGATAGCGCTCATAAAATCCGGAGAGGTCATAAAAGTAACCAGCACCTCTCCTTTTTCTAATTTATCATGATCAGCGGCAGCTAATAAAACCCTTACTTTTCCCCGGACTTGACCTTTGGAAGCGCAATTGCCTTTGACAACTTTCACGCTGTCATGCTTTATTGCCAGAATTTGCTCCCATTTCTTAGTTTTATCACCTGTTAAAATTTCAGGTTTACTTTTTCCTTCTTCCCAAACCACAAAACATTTTTCTCTTCTATTTTTAATAAATTTTTTGGAAATTTTTCCCTTTAAAATATCTTTTATTTCCTCGGGAAAAATATCCCTCATCAGCTCTAAATCGATATTGCCTCTTTTTCCAATCTCCTTAAGTAATATTTCTAAATAGTGTAGATAAATTAAAATATTCCTTTTTCGCTCATCTTGATAAGTAGCAAAATTATTTAAAATTCTGATAAAACCCTGTGAGCCTTGGGAAATTTTTGGCGCCTTAACCTGCTTAATATTTTTCAGCCTGTTTTCTACATCTTCTTTGGTTAAAACTTTGGTTCTTGCATAACTATTCTCTATCCAGAAATATTTATTGATAAAGCCTTCAATATCCTTGGTGTCTAACAAATAATTTTCCGCCTCCTGGACAAAGGATATTTTTGAAGGTACGACTTCGTGTCTTACACCTTTCAGCTGCCTTTCTGCCTGCATGGCCAAAGGTTCAATAATAGCCCCCAAGGTATAATAAGCAACAAAAGCATCGTGTAATTTTTGATATAAATCGGCAAGAGAATCATTTGTTAAATCTTTTACACTTCTGCTTACTTTTTCCTCTGCTTTTTGTAAAACCTTAAGTCTTTTCTCTACCGCTCTCATTAATTTCTTTTCTTTTGGTTCTTTGCCATAAAGTTTAAGAAGTTTTGCTCCTAAATCATAAAACTCTTTCTCCTTCATACACCAAGTTACAATTCCATTCTTAAAAATTAAAATAGTCAAGGGATACGAGTAGCCGCAAAAATCCTGCAAGGTTTTCATTGAGCCTTCAAGAGTTGGGTAAAGTAAATGAATTGCAGATTCGCGTTCCCATCTAAACCAGGGGTCTTTCATCTAAAAACTTTATCAGGGCTTAACCCTAATTCCTCTCTTATCTTTTTAATCCTACTGGCATATTCATTATAAATGGCTTCCGGTTTATGAAGCTTATAAAAACCTTCGGCATTTTTGTATAAAGAACAATCAAATACATCAACATCTTTTACCAATTCTACATAAGGTTCTTTGGAATAAATTTCTTTCTCGCTGTGATGATAAACTGCATCGGTTATAATTTTTATCTCATCATCTGTAAACTCTCCTATTTCCAGTAAAATTTTTTCCGCTAGTTGAGCGCCTAATGGCCCGTGATTTTTGTAGGTACCGTTAACTATTGTATAGATATCATGTAGTACACAAATCACGCTGGCTATGTCAACGTCGAGATTTCTCTTTTCCGCCAATAATCTCCCAATTTGCATACAACCTGAAGCATGCATAAATTCCCAAACTATAGAATCTTCCCGCTTTGAATCATCTATTTTTGATTCTTGTATCAGATCAATAACCCTCCTCTCAACCTTTTCAAAACGGCTTAAATCCTGTCCTTTATAATGATGAAAATCTTTTAATTTATTATTCATAAGTTTGGTGGACACTGTAGGATTTGAACCTACGGCCCCCTCGATGTGAACGAGGTGCTCTACCGCTGAGCTAAGTGTCCGCAACCAGTAAATTCTATCACCCTACCCCTTGCTTCACAAGCTAAATCTTGGCATAATAACTTTTATGGATCCGAATGACCCCAATACTCCATATTACTCAGACAGCGCCCCAAAAGGCTTTTTTAGCCGTCTGGGAGGACATTTAATTGAATTTATCCAATCGGCGGTAGTAGTCGGGGCAATATTTGCACTCCTCTATCTTTTTGTTGCCCAATTCCATAAAGTTTCCGGCCTTTCCATGTTTCCCACTTATAACAATGCGGATTTCCTTATCACGGACAAGGTCAGCTACAGGATAAGAAACCCTGAAAGCGGGGAGGTCATTATCTTAAAAAACCCCAGGGACGAATCCCAGGATTTTATTAAAAGAATTATTGCAGTACCCGGAGACACCTTGGAAATTAGCAATAATAAGGTAATGGTAAACGGCCAACAGCTTATTGAAACTTATTTGCCTTCAGGCACACTTACCCATGCGGGAGCTTTTTTAACCGAAGGTTCCCCTATCACAGCAGGGGAGAATCAATATTTTGTTTTTGGAGATAACAGAAACCATTCTTCCGATTCAAGGGAATGGGGGCCTATTACCAAAGAGGAAATAATCGGAAAGGCTTTTTTCCGCTACTGGCCGCCCAAAAACATTGGCCTGCTCATTTCAAATTAAAATATCCCACAATTGCCTGATGCAAATCTTCCAAAACCGGGGAGGTTTTGTCGGGTTCGCCTTCAACAATAAGTTCCAATTTGGCCCTTTTGCCGGTTTGTTCCACTTTAGCCTTTGATTTTTCGGAAACTTTTGACAAAACGGCCAGGATGTTATTTTGAATCCTGTCAATGTCTTCTGAAACAATACGCATTGATTCCACAACTGCCGTTTTCCTGGGGCCAATGCCGCGGTCGCTTCTCATCCTGCGGACCAGCTCCTCTGCCCCCCTGACAGACAAGTTTCTTTTTAATACTTCCTTATAGCCTGTGATTATCAAATGCGGGTCTTCCAGTGCTGACAAGGCTCTGGCATGACCTTCGGTTGTTGCGCCCGCCATCAAAGCATCTTTTATGGCGTCGGGCAGTATCAATAATCTGATGGTATTTGAAATATACGAGGCGCTTTTGGACACCCTTTCTGCAATTTCCTGATTAGCCAACCCAAACTCATCCATTAACCTTTTGTAAGCCTGCGCCCGCTCCAGGGGATTTAAGTCTATCCTTTGGACATTTTCCACAATTGCCATTTCCAGCATTCCCTGGGGAGAAGTTTCACGGATAATTACCGGCACTTTGGAAAGACCAACAACCTTGGCAGCCCGCCACCTTCTTTCGCCGGCAATAATCTGGTATCCTGCCGGGGTCTTGGCAATTACCAATGGCTCTAAAATCCCATGGGCACGTATAGAATCACCAAGTTCTGCCAAGGATTCGGGCGCAATAAGGCCTCTTGGCTGCAGCGGGTTTGGCTGTATAAGATCTATCTCAAGTTCGTAAATTTGTTCCTGCTGATCCATATTTAGACTATGTTAATAATTTTTTTACCAAATTTTGTTTTGAAATTGACTTTGCCTTCGGTGATAGCAAATATGGTATAGTCATTGCCCTGCTTGG
The DNA here is from genome assembly GCA_018817205.1 of Patescibacteria group bacterium. Taxonomy (GTDB): domain Bacteria; phylum Patescibacteriota; class Microgenomatia; order Daviesbacterales; family UBA10151; genus UBA10151. The sequence continues at coordinate 9,181 of JAHIUE010000080.1, forward strand.
TACCGTCTCCGGAATAGAATTTGTTTCCTTTTTGGCGGACAATAATATTTCCCGCCTTTACCTTTTGCCCACCATATACCTTAACACCCAATCTCTTGGATACGGAATCCCTGTTTTTTTTAGTTGAGCCGCCGCCTGTTTTATGTGCCATTCTTGAAAGTATACTACTGTGAAAATTTAAGTCAAGACTTAACTTTTCACAGAATAAACTACTTTGGTAAGTTTAGAACGGTAACCGATAGTTTTGCGGAAATTTGCCTTGGCATGAAATTTAGAAACCCTGATTTTGGGACCTTTGATATCCTCAACGCGTTTCAAAATCAACTTGTCCTTTAAATAAGGATTGCCGATTTTTATTTTTCCGTCTTCGGATAGCAACAAGATGCTTGCTGTTATATCTTTATCGCCTTCTTGTCTTGCAACTTCAAAAGAAGTATTTGGGACGACTTTATATTGCTTGCCTGAAATTTCACAAATTGCATAAGTTAGCATTGCTGCATTTTACCTTTTTTTGCCAGCGGATGCAACCATCCCCAAACACAAAAGCGTTGCTACCAATGAGCTGCCGCCATATGAAATTAGAGGCAAAGTAATGCCTGTTATCGGCATCAGCCCAATATTCATTCCCATATTGACAAAAACCTGAAAAAGCAACATCGACACCACTCCAAGTACAATCAAACACAGAAAATGGCTTCTTGATCTAAGGGCAATTCTTATAGAGTAAAGTAACAGGAAAAGATACGCCGACAATATCAACACCGATCCGACAAATCCCATCTCCTCCGCGATTGAGGCAAAGATGAAATCCGTTCTAAATTCCGGTAAAAATTGTAAACGGGACTGCGTCCCTCTTCCCAAACCCCTGCCCAAAAGTTGTCCCGACCCCACCGCCACTGTCGATTGTATTAAATTATAGCCTCTACCCAGGGGATCGGACTCAGGGGAAAGAAAACCCAATACTCTTTGTCTTTGATAATCGTGTAAAAATATCCAGCTGGAAGGGATGGAAATAATAATTATTAAGACAAGTATTATAATCTTCCGGATAGGAATGCGGGTTGCAAACAAGACACCTAACCAAATTGCGATAATAGTAAGAGAGGAACCAAGGTCGGGCTGGATAAAAATCAGCAGGAAATAGACTGATGTCCAAAGGATGCTCTTTATTATATTTCTCCACGTAGGTAAATTTTCCGACCAAAATTTAGCTAAAAATAATATTAAAACCGGCTTGGCAAATTCCGAAGGCTGGATATTAAATACGCCAAAAGGAATCCAACGCAAAGCCCCCCTGGTCTCAATACCCAAGATAAATACAGCCACAAGCAGCACAATCATTAAAATATATAAAGGGTTAATCAAATTCTTAAGCGCTTCCAGATCCAACCGTAAGATTAAAAAAGCTAATATCATTCCGGCTGCGGCAAAAATAAATTGCTGCATAGCCAGCTCTTTTGAGGAAGAATAAATTACCAATATTCCGATCGACATCAAAAGAAGCGTACTTAAAAATATCGGAAAATTTATAAGATTGACAAATTTCATTTAGGAAACTTTTAATACTTTAAATTCCGGGCCTTTTTCCAAAGAAACGGAGGCGGTATTTTGCAAAATGACTTTCTCATATGCTTTGGGCCAGGAGGGCGCAATAATTTTAGTTTTATCTTTCAAAGTCAGTCCCATTGCTTTACGTTCTTGCTGTATCTGCCTTATTAAATCTCTAACTTCGCCTTCCTCTTTCAAACTTTGGGTAATTTTTGTATCCAAGATCACTTCCGGTTCGGCTTTTGAGGATTTTTGGTGTTCAATCTTTTTAACATTTGTCTCATCCGCCAAAATTTGTTCAAGTTCTTGGTCTAACTTTTGGTCAAGTTTGTAAACCAAACTGCCCAAAGGCTGTCGGAGCCGAATACCGGCTTCTTTCCTTTTGGCATGGGCAATTTCTGCAATTTTTCTAATCTGCATCATATCTTTAATTAATTTTTCATCGGGTTTTGTCTCGGAAACTGTCGGATAATCCTCCAAATGCACTGATTGTTTACCGGTCAAATTCCGATATATTTCTTCCGATATAAACGGCATAAAAGGCGCCAAAAGTTTGACCAGAGTTACCAACACCTCATGCATCACTGACAAGGTTGTACTTCGTTCTCTCTCTCCGGCTCCAGGCCCAACTTTGTCTCTTGACCTTCTGATGTACCAAGTGGAAAAATCACCTACAATAAACTCCTCCAGGGCTTTTACCGAATCTGCTCCATCGTATTCGGCCAACCCTTTATTAACCCGTAAAATTACTTCCATAAGTCTTGCAAGAATCCATTTATCCAAAATAGACAGTTCCACTTTTTTCGATTCGGTGTTCCAACTGGTCAACAGCGCATAATCAACAAAGAATTTATAACTATTCCACAAAATTAAATAAAACCTACGTCTTACTTCATCCGTAGCTTTGTAACCGAAATTTAAATTATATTCGGGATTTTGCCCAATATATAACCATCTCATTACATCAACTCCGATTTTCTCTGCCGCTTCATTAAAATCTATGGCATTACCTTTAGATTTATGCATCTCTTCACCTTTTTCATCTCTTACAGAAGCAAATCCCAGCACTGTTTTGAAAGAATTTGTTTTCTTTAGGGCGGTACTCATAGCAATTAAAGAATAAAACCAATTCTTAAACTGCCCGGGGAAACTCTCGGTAATAAAATCCGCCGGAAACCAATCCTCCGGCATAGTAGAAAAAGATACAATTCCTGCATCAAGCCAAGGGCTTCCAACGTCAGAAATCCTTGATGCTACCTCCCCGCATTTTGTACATTTAACTTTAATTTGATCAACCCAAGGCCTATGTGGAGACTTTCCTGCAAATTTGTCCCAACCATCCACCGCCTTTTTTTCAAGCTCTTCTTTGTTTCCTATAACTTCAAAAGTCTTACATTTCTCACATTCCCAAACAGGTAAAGCCAAACCCCAATACCTTTTTTTGGAAATCAGCCAGTCGTGCATGTTTTTAAGCCAATCCAGTTCCCTATCAAGTCCCCATTCAGGAATCCAGTTTATTTTCTTGGCAACTTCTATCATCTGCTCGCGAAAAGTTTTACCAGATTCATCGTCCCTATCCATTGCTATATACCACTCATCTACAACTCTCCAAACGAGTTCTGTTTTACAACGCCAGCAAGTCGGATATCTATGCGTATATTTCTCTGTTCTGAAAATAAAGCCTTTATCTTCAAGCTTTTTGATAATTAAATCGGAACTCTCATTTGCATTTTTGCCAGTCAAATCTTCAAAACCTTCGAGATACAACGCTTCTTCATCTATTGATTCGATTACGGGAAGGTTTTCTTTTTTTGCAAGCTGAAAGTCTTCAGCACCTGCACCAGGTGCTATATGTATTAAGCCAGTACCCTCGTTAGGATTTACAGGTAAAATTTGATTGTCTGTTGGAATAACCCGATGGGGTAAATTTCCCATTTCTTTTTTAACAGCTGGAAAATCATCAAACGCTCCTTTATATACCAAACCAATCAGCTCATCTCCTCTCATCTCCCCCACTTTTTTAAATCCTTTTTGATTGTTAACTTTGAACGGCAATCCAGCGTCTTCCCTTTCACCAGGATTAATTATGATGTATTGCTCTTTAGTATCAAGATCTTCCTCTATGAAATATCTTTTTTCGGGATCCACAGCGATAGCTACGTTCGAAGGTAAAGTCCATGGTGTTGTTGTCCAGATTAGCAAATACTGATTTTTACGTCTAATATCATCTATTGGAAATCTTACAAATACAGCTTCATGGATTAGCTCTTTATATTCTTCAGTCAAAATTTCATGCTGGGAAATGGCTGTACCGCAGCGGGGACACCAGGGAACACTATCACGACCTTTGTACAACCACCCTCTGTCATTTACAACTTTAATGAAATTCCAAATGGCATAGTTATTTTCGTCCGAAGAAGTGTGATAAGAATCATCCCAATCCATGAAATACCCTAACCTTTTCGATTGCTCGGTTTGTACTTTAGAATATTTTTTTACCCTGTCCTTACAAAGGTTAATAAACTTTTCTAAACTTTTAAATTTATCACTTGGAACTAACTCTTCGATCTCCTTTTTATTCTTTATACCCAAGTCTTTCTCAACCTCTACCTCTACCCAAAGCCCTTGTTCATCAAAACCGTTTTGAAACCTTTGCCTAAACCCTTTCATATTGAAAAATCTTTGCCACAGGTCTTTATAGGTTCTTCCCCAAGCGTGGTGGACACCCATAGGGTTATTGGCAGTAATCGGACCATCCAAAAAAGAAAATTTCTTGCCTGATTTCTCGTTTCTTTTTAAGTACTTTTCAACAATTTTGTTGCTAATCCAATAATCGAGTATTTCCTGCTCCATGGCAGGAAAATCACATGAAGATAATACAGGTTTAAATTTAGCCATAATGGAGATATTTTAGCAGAATATGTAACTTTACTCTAGCGGTTGGAACGAAGGAATGCGGGGATTTCCAAATCTTCATCATCTTCCTCCAGGCGTTTTTCTTCCCCATCCGCTTCCAGCTCTTTCGCTTCCTTTTGCGTTTGGGTCTCATCGGTTGGAGGAATATTGGAAAAAGAAGCCGGCTGCGCACCTAAAGAGGCTGATCCTATACCTGTTCCTATATACTCCCGCAGTCTTCTTCTTGTTTCATCAAAACCTGTAGCAATAACAGATATTCTTATCTGGTCTAACTGATCTTCTTTAATAGTTGCACCAAAAATGATATTGGCATCCGGGTCGGCCGCTTGGGCAATAATTTGAGCCGCTTCATTCACCTCTGTCATGGAAAGATCCGTACCTCCAACTATGTTAAATAGCACTCCTTTTGCCCCCTCAATTGAAACTTCCAGGAGCGGAGAAGCAATAGCCATTCTGGCCGCTGCAGCAGCCCTGTTGTCTCCACCCGCCACTCCTATTCCCATGAGCGCTGAACCAGCATTAGACATAATGGTTTTAACATCGGCAAAATCTACATTAATAAGCCCCGGCATGGTAATTAAGTCGGAAATACCCTGCACCCCCTGGCTCAATACCGAATCTGCCAGCCTAAAAGCTTCTTGTAGTGTCATATTTTTCTCAACTGTTTCGAGTAACCTCTGGTTGGGAATAACAATCAAAGCATCAACCTTATCTTTCAGTTTCTCAATACCTTCCTCTGCCACCACCATTCTCCTTGTCCCTTCAAACGCAAAAGGCTTAGTCGTCACTGCCACCGTCAAAGCGCCGATTGTTTTAGCAACTGAAGCGATAATAGGTATGGCACCTGTACCTGTCCCTCCTCCCATTCCAGCTGTCAAAAATACCATGTCCGCATCCGAAAGAACATCTTGAATCTTCTGCGAAGATTCCTCTGCAGCCTGTTTGCCAATCTCAGGATCTCCGCCACTGCCCAACCCCTTGGTTAGAGTTTCGCCAATTTGAACTTTGGTAGGAGATTGATTATTCATCAAAGCTTGAGCATCGGTATTAACAGCCACAAATTCTACTCCTTGTATTTGTTGCAAGGAAATCATGGAGTTTAAAGAATTGGAACCACCACCTCCAAGACCCATTACTTTTATCTTGGCAAAACGTTGCACGTCGGGTTTAATAAGCATAAGTTTATAGTTCAGGCAGAATATAACAAAAAGCTAACAAAAATATCAAGTACCAATAACAGTTAGGGCAGAAATGACTTTACCAGATCTATCCCCTTTTGTATCATACCCTTAATGGGTAAATTTCCGGAAAGCACAGGTATATGCAGTCCCCCGGTGTCCTGTGTTACGCCGTAAAGAATTAAACCGGCAGCAGATGCAAATGAAGGGGAGTCTATCTCATCAACAAGTCCCGATAAACCTTCAATTTGACCGACTCTGGCCGGAAAACCTAGGACATATTTTGCTTGCTCTAAAACTCCTACCGTTTGCGCGCCTCCTCCGCAAATTACTAATCCCGACGGCACCTGTGTACCAAAACTGCTTTTTTTAAGCTCCTTGCCGACATATTTAAATATCTCCTGCAACCTCGGTTTAATAATTCCGTCTACCACCGCTTTGCGGGAAATTTTCTGAACCTCTTCTGCCAAACCCAAAGCTTTTATGTCTATCGCTTCCTCCTCTTTCTTTTTTCCATTCTTACTACTTTCCTCATCCAGTACCGGAAGCTTTGGTGATTTACCCAATGATAATTTGATTTTTTCTGCCGATTCCAAGGATACCCTAAGTCCTACAGCCATATCAGAAGTGATGTGTCTTGCTCCAATCGGAATTACGGATGAATAAGCTACAGATCCGTCAATAAAAATTACCACATCGGTCGTTTCTCCGCCGATATCGACAAGCACTGCTCCCAATTCTTTCTCTGTATCTGATAGTATTGCCAGTGATGAGACAATACCGGAGAAAACTAGCTCCGCAACATCAATACCTACCTCTTGTACACATTTAACAAGATTCCTCATCGAAGTAGCCGAACCGGTGATAATATGAGTCTCTGTTTCCAGCCTTACCCCGGTCATGCCAATTGGGTCTTTAATGCCTTCTTGCCCATCAACAGTAAAAGTTCGTGGAATAACGTGAAGAATTTCTCTTGAAGATGGAAGTGGGATGGCGCGCGCAGCATCATTAACTCTTTGAACATCGGAATTTTTGATCTCTTCTTCAGGCGCCGATACTGCCACTACCGCATGCTGATTGACGCTTTCTATTTGGGGACCGCCGACAGTTACAAAGGCTTGCTGAATTGAGTATCCGGCCATCCTTTCCGCTGCTTCAACAGACTCGGTGATTGCCCCAATTGCTTCATCAATATCTACTACCTGATTTTTTTTCACCCCGCGTGACGGGGTTGCAGAAACACCAATTAAGTTTATCTTTCCTCCACCCGAAGCTTGTGAGTCAACTGACGCAATAAGCGTGGCTATTTTTGACGAGCCAACATCTATTCCGCAAATTATTCTATCTTTTGCCACTGTTATATCCTTCTATAAGTTTTCATAAAAGAGAACTTGTTCATCTTTCGCCATTTTTCTTTGGGGCAAGTTTCACTATTGGTTTATCAAACCTTAAATCGATAAACTCCAAATTACTTAAATCTATTTTAGCCTCATTAAGGATTAATTGTAAAGATGCAAGTTGAGTGTCAATTTTACTACCTAGTCGGAAAATTATTTGAGGCCGTCCTGAAAGTATCAAATAATCATCAATTACAAAAGCCTCCGGGACATCTAAGTTAAATGTTTTAACTTTCAATAAAATCTTCAGTAAGTTAGGTTTTGAGATATCGATGTCCGGAATATAGACTTTCGGGATACCGGCCTCGTTTGCAACACTATCTAACTCTACCCCTTCATCATCTATGATGTAACTTCCTTTTATTTCTCCTGCAGAAGGTGTAGCGATATTTTGGACATCTGCCGTCACCAGTTGGGCGAAAGGCTGCCTGGGAAGTGCTTCTAGTTTAATGAAATTAGGCAATTTTTTTGAAAGAGCCACCGATTTAATGCAGGCGAATTTTTTTTTAAGAATACTTTCTGTTTTGGAAAAATCTATCAGGAAAAAATTCTGTCCCAAAAGAGCTGACGATTCTTTCAACTCTTTCTCGCTGGCGCACCTTAAATCTTTGGTAGTAACATCTATTTTTGAAATATTGAATAAACCCAGTCTCCAAACGAAAAATAATCCTCCCATAACAACCAACAGAAAAATTATATAAATCGGTTTTCTACTTAAGCGCATATTTTCATAAGCACAGTCTCTAAAGCCAGTCTTTTCGCACCATCGGGTATTATAGCTCTTTTGCCTTCTTTGGCTTTTAGAGTTAGATCATCTAAATTAACTAACATAGATTTTATATTTTTTATTAAATTTTCAGCTGATAATTTTTGTTGCGGCAGAATTTTAACAAGACCTAACTTTTTAAAATATCCGGCATTTGCGCCTTGCTCTTTCTGAAAAGCAATTGGTATAACTAAAGCCGGCTTTCCAAGAAATGTAAGTTCCATCAGAGTATTTATCCCTGCTCGGCAAACTACCAAATCTGTTTTTTGCAAAATACCACCATACCCCGAACCAATCCATTTCATCACTTTATAGCGGTCGTTTTGAGATTTTTTGAGTTTTTCAAAATCTTTAAATTTATTGTCTCCGGTTACATGAATTACGGAAGTAATTTTTAACAATTTATCCAAAGCTCGCTCGACAGCCATATTTATGACGTGCGATCCTTGGTTGCCACCCATAATCAAAATATTGAACGCTTTCCTTTTTTGCGAACTTATCTCTTCTGATATTTCAATAATCTCACTCCTAATCGGATTTCCGGTTAATATGACTTTTGTATTATCGCAAGCGTTTTCTTCAAAAGATACTGCAATTTTATCGGCAAACCAGGAGCTGATTTTATTGGCCAAGCCGGAAACCAAAGTTTGCTCATGAATAATGATAGGAACCGACAGCAACCACCCCATTATCACCACAGGAACAGCTACATAACCTCCAAATGACAAAATTACATCCGGTTTCTCAGAGAGAATAATATAGAGAGCTTGGAAAAGTCCAATCGGAATTTTTAAAAGAGAAGGTATTGTATAAATGGTAAATGCTCTTTGTAATCTACCGGTTATAATTGGAATAAATTTAACCCCGAGTAAGGGTAATGTTTGGGATTCCGGCGAAGAAGCTTTGTCTCCTTCAAGAGTAGTTTTCCTGCCTGCATAAACTATACTAACATCGTCAAATTTTTTTAGCTCCTCAATTGTTGCAATAGCAGGTGTAAAATGCGCTCCCGTAATTAAAATTTTCATGTTGCTTGTTTTGAAATATTAAGTAAAATTCCCACTGCAGTCAAATTGGCAACCAAGGCTGATCCTCCATAAGAGATAAAAGGAAGTGGTACTCCGGTTAAAGGCAGAAGGGCGGTCATTGATGATAAATTAATAATTACCTGAATCCCCAACCATGATATTAAACCCAAAGCCAGTATTTTACCGAAATTGTCAGAAGCATTTTGGGCAATCTTAAATCCTCTAATTAAAATAAAGGCAAAAGCAACTATAACCAAGGTCCCTCCTACAAATCCCAATTCTTCTCCGATTATTCCAAATATTGAATCTGTTGAAACCTCCGGGATATATTCAAACTTCTGCCGGGAATGCCCAAGTCCCAACCCCATAAGTCCCCCGGAACCTAAAGCTATGAGTACTTGAGAAATATGATAGGTGAAACCTTGCGGATCGGAAAACGGATCAAGGAATGCCAAGATTCTTTTGCTTCTATACCCTGAAGTTAATATCAGAAGAATAAATCCAACTCCTCCAAGGGGAAGGATAAGACTAAGATGCCAAATTGACCCTCCGGCAGCAAAATATACGGCAATAGCTGTTGCCACAAAAACTATTGTCGATCCCAAATCCTTCTGTAAAATTGCAGTAATTACCGAGACTACTGCGACAAGAATTATAAATGGGAGCCATTTTGCTTTTTTTTCAAAAATTGCCGCAAGGTATATAGTCCCGGTCAATTTAATAATTTCAGCCGGCTGTATGGTAATAGGTCCCAATTTAAGCCATCTATGCGCTCCCCCGCCCGATACCCCCAAGCCCGGGATAAAAACCGCCAATAGCGCAAGCAGTGACATAACCAAGAAAGGAAATGATAAAACCTTAAATTTTTTGTAATCGAATCCCGCAAAGAAACTTAAGGAAATTACACCTAAACCCGCCCATAGCAACTGTTGTCTAATATAATAGTAGCTGTCTTTAAAATCCTTCAGGCCTTGTACAGCCGAAGCGTCATAAACCATCAACAGTCCAAAAACCACTAAAGCCAAAGTTATCAAAAGGAGAGGAATATCTATTTGCCGCTTCTGTAATTGTAGTTTACTTTTGGGAAGATTCATCTTGAGAGTAAAGCAATCCATAAACCTAAAATAGCAAACATCCCCTGGGCTAACCAAAACCTGGTCACAATCTTTGGTTCTTCCCAACCGATGTATTTAAAATACATATGAATGGGGGAAATGGGAAATATTTTCTTCTTAAGGATTTTTTTAGAAAGAATCTGCAAAAGAGAAGACGAAACGATAATTACGAACATGCCGCCAATTATCGCCAAAGCCAAAATTTTCCCCGTCAAAAGACCGACAACAGCGAGTGTTGCCCCAAAAGCAAAAGCTCCCCCGTCTCCCAAAAAAATTCTGGCAGGCCAGATATTAAAATATAGAAATGCAAAAAGAAGCCCAATCCAAATTCCGATAAACGACGCCAGCGTCAAGTCTAAACCTTGAACGGTAAGAGCTAAAAATGCAAACAAACAAATAAGCAAAAGCCCTGCCGATAAACCGTCCAGTCCATCTGAAATATTGTAGGCATTTGCAAAAGCTACTATCACGAAAGCCGCCAGGGGTACGTACCAAAGATTAATAATAAAATTCCCCAGACCGGAAATATAAATATTATTTAATCCGCCGATAAAATAGAGCATCATTCCGATAATAAGCGCAAGACCAAGTTGCAGAATTAACATTTTTCTCCTGCCTAATCCTAAAAATTTTCCTTTTCTTCTTGTTAGTATTAGTTTAATATCATCACAAAGCCCCAAAGACCCAAAAGAGACCAAGGTAAAGAGCAAAATCATCAAGGCAACTTTGTCAATAGAAGGACTAAAAAGAGTATATCCAAAAGACAATATTATCAAAATCAAGATAAGGAGTATCCCTGCGCCTGTCGGCGTATTTTCATCCTCTTTCATCAACTCATCGTGTATTGGAGTTTCCGAAGTTTTTACCTCTTTTTGGATACGCTCGAAACGTCTCTTGAGATAAAAGAGCAAATCAATAAATGGAACCATGAAAATTGAGGTAACTATAAACGATAATAAAACTAAACCTAAAAGCAGTGTCATTTTTTAGTAATCCTTTTAACAACCTCATCCAGTCTTATAGCTCTTGATCCTTTAATGAGGCAAATATCCCCTTTGACTAAGGTCTTTAAAAGTTGCGAAACAAGTTGAGAATTTTGTAAGTTAACCTGTAACCGTTCCTCCCAAAAACCCAAACTTTTAAGTTCGTCTGCGATAATTTGAGTCTCTCCCTGTCCTAAAAATACTAAATCCAACTTTTCTTTATAGATTTTTTGTGCAATTTGCCTATAGAGCTCGTCTGAGTATGACCCAAGCTCTCTCATCTCACCCAAAACAAGGATTCTTCTTCTCGCCGGAATTGCCAGTAAAGTATCAACGGCACCCTCCAAAGCTGCAGGGGAACAATTGTACGTATCGTCCAAAAGCACCGAACCATTCGGACCCGGCATAACTTGCATGCGGTGCTCTAAAGGCTCAACCTTCTCCAAGGCAAATTTTATTTTCGTCAACGGAATATCATTAACCACTCCCAGAGCTGCCGCCGCCAGGACCGGGTATATCTGATGCAATCCCAAAAGTTTCATGTTTACTTTCGCCCTCTCTACACCAAAATTCAACTCAAAACTGGTGGCGAAGTTTTCAATTTTTATGTTTCCCGCCCAAACCATACAGGTATTAGCATCTGTTCCAAAGTAAATTACGTTTCCCTTGCAAACCTGACCTAATTCCCGACAGTAGGAGTCATCCCAGTTTAATATCGCGACTCCATCTTTATCCAAACTTTCAACTAATTTCCCTTTTTCCTGTAATATTTCATTTATCCCTCCCAAAAATTCGTTATGCGCATAAGAAATCTTTGTCACAATTGCCGTCTTGGGACGGACAAGCGATAGATAAAAATCCATCTCTCCTTTATATTCAATCCCCATCTCAAGAACTACCCTCTTTACGGAAGGATTAAGTTTCAAAAGAGTAGAGGGAATATTTAAAACCGGATCCAAATTCTGTTTAGTTGCCAGAGTTTTATATTTTTGAGAAAGTACCGCCTGGGAGGCTGCAACACACGTAGTTTTCCCTACAGATCCGGTCACTCCGATAAATCTTTCATCCGGGTACAATTTGGCATATTGTCTAGCCAAATATATCCGCAGTATATGAAATGGTTTTTTCAGTGTCGGGATCTTTGTTTTATAGGGAGTCACTTGATCCCAAATAGGATGCTTCGTAATATCCACAGCAAATATTATACATCAACCCTCTCTATATCTGCTCCAATACTAGTCAATTTCCCTACCACATCCTCATATCCCCTCTCTATAAGCTCCGCTTGATTAATAATGCTTTTTCCTTTTGCTGCAAGCGCCGCCATCACTAAAGCCATGCCTGCTCTAATATCGGGAGTTGCCAAGATTCGCCCCCGTAACCTACTTGGTCCTGAAACAAGAACCCTATGCGGATCACACAGAGTAATCTTGGCTCCCATGGTAATCAACTTATCTGTAAAAAACATCCTACCTTCATACATCCAGTCATGACATAGCGTTACCCCTTTTGCTTGAGTTGCCAAAACTATCGCTACACTCATAAGATCTGTTGGAAACCCGGGCCAAATATTAGTCATAAGCTTTGAAACGGAATGAAGTTTAGACGGATGAACCGTTATTTCATTATCCTGCCTTGTTATCTGAATGCCAAAACTTTTCATAGGCTCTAAGATAGGATCCAGAAACAACTCCCTAATGCCTTGTATCTTAATTTCTCCTCCGGTAATGGCTCCTGCGACAATATAAGTCCCTAACTCTATGTAATCTGCTCCTATCTTAAACCTGGTCCCTCTCAAATTCTCAACCCCGCAAATTACCAAAGTTTCCCCTCCAATCCCTTCTATTTTTGCGCCCATACAGGTAAGCATTTTGCACAAATCTACAATATGCGGTTCTTTAGCGCAATTTCTCAAGATAATGGTTTTTTTACCCAAAACAGAAACCAATATTAAATTTTCTGTTGCAGTAACCGATGCTTCCCTTAAGAAAACTTCACAGTCTTTTTGGTCTTTATTTTGTTCGAAAAACAAACTAAACCTCTGTTCGTTTTTTGTAAGTTTTGCCCCTAATGCTTTGAAACCTTCAAGATGAGTCTCAATACTCCTCCTACCTATAACATCTCCTCCCGGATGATAAAAATTAACCTTTCTTAATCTTCCAAGAAGTGCCCCGACCAAACAGATTGAACCTCTAAGCTTTACCATTAAATCTCCCGGTAAGCTGAACTTTTTGATATCATAAGCTGTAATTTTTATCTCGGAGCCTTTTTGGATTACCCTTACACCTAATTTTTTTAGAATCTCCACTAAAACCTGTGTATCTTTCAAATCGGAAATATTTTCCAGAACAACTTCTTCGCTCGTCAGAAGAGCTGCCGCAAAACATGGGAAAACCGAGTTTTTATTTCCGGAGAGATTAACAGTTCCGGAAAGTTTATGTCCGCCGCAAATTTTGTATTTCATGTAACTTTTGCCTTACCTTTTTAAGGCACGTATCCTAAATAGTGCCGAAATTATTATATGCTTTTTAGGGCTTAAAATTCCGGGACTAATCTCTGCTATTTCAGACTTCAGATCTAATATTTTAATACTTTTGGTGCGGTTTTGCAAAAACCTACTCACAAACAGAGCACCGCCAATTGAACCCGGAACGCCTGCAAAATCTATACTCTCCAAACCTTGGGTATCTAAATATTCCATGAACCGCTTTATACTTACTCCCGAATCGACTTCTACCAATGCCTCATCGACCCCAATGCCATATTTGGTAACTTTGCCCTTGACCGAAACGGTTTGTATATTTTTAGTCCTGTTTTTAATAACCAGACCATCAAAACCTTGATCCGATATCATAATTTTACTCCCCGTTCCAAAGAGTAAAAAAGGCAAATTCAAATCTCTTGCGAGATTAATGATTTTAATAAGCTCTTGGGTAACAAAAACAATAAAAAATAATTTGGCAGGCCCGCCAACTTCTGTGGCAAAATACTGCTTTAAAGGCTCGTTAAATTTGAACCTTTCTTTACCGAAAGAATCAATTAGTAGCTTAAATTTGCTTTCCATCTAAAGCTTTTTTCACCGCTTCAAAATCTGACCAGGGTATTTCTTTTTTACCATCTAAATTCATCGAGTCTTCATGTCCTTTGCCGAAAATCCCAACTATGTCTCCTTTTCTGGCAATTTTATTTATGGCAAATTTTATCGCTTCTTGCCTATCATCTATCACAAAAAAATTTATCCCAATTTTTGCTCCTGCCCTCCTGGTACCTTTAATAATTTGGGTATTTATAACTTCCAATTGCCCCCTGGGATCAACTGCAGTTATTATTACACAGTCAGAAAGCTTTTGAGCGATTTCTCCCATAATGCTTCTTTTCCCAACATCCCTATCCCCCTCGCAACCAATCAGGGAAATCAATCTACCGTCGGTTTGGCAACGCAGAGTATGCAAAACCTGTTGCAGTCCATTTGGAGTATGGGCAAAATCAATAAAGATTTTTATCCCCTTGTTATTTCTTACCTCGTCCATCCTGCCTTTAATCCCTGCAAAATTCTCAAGAGCATTTTTGGCCATAGTTTTATCAATGCCTAAGGCAAAGGCAGAGGCAAAAGAACACAGAGCATTTTCAATATTATAATCCCCGGGAATTTTTAGTTTAAGCATAATTTGCTTCTGATTGAAATCGCCTTCTTCCAAACCAAAAGTAAAACTATCTTCCCCTTTAAATTTTAAATCCTCATTAACAATTTTAAATTTGCAATTCTCAAGTAAGCCTAATTTAGTTTTGGCGTAACTGCCCATACTTTTATGATAATCCAAATGTTCATGGGTAATATTGGTTATAACTCCAACATCAAACTTAATCCCCCAAAACCTGTACTGATCCAAAGCATGCGAAGTTACTTCAAGTATTAAATATTCACTACCTTGATCTTTAGCCTTTTTTGCAAATTTTTGCACCATAAATGGATCAGGGGAGGTAACATGAAAGCCTGTATCATAAACCTTATCTCCGATAACAGCATTAATTGTTGAAACCATTGAAACTTTTTTTCCGGCCGCTTTTAAGATTTGATAAATCATATTGACAGTAGTAGTTTTCCCATCTGTCCCTGTCACCCCAATTACTTTCATTCCCCCAGTAGGGGAGCCATAATAAATATTTGCCAAAATAGCCATTGGCAAATGATAAAAAATATTAATTGTCCGTTGAGACAGAATCTCTTTAATTAATTTCTTCATTGAGCCATATTATATAACAGAAACTTATTCCGAGGGGGCGATGTTGTAATAAATAAAAAGCTGTTTGGCAATTTCAAAGAAAGTGGGGGCTGCTGTTTCCGAACCAAAAATAGAAGACGAAGGCTCATCATATCTAACCAGCATCACAAATTTGGGATTATCTGCCGGCGCAAAACCGACAAAGGAAGCAATAGTTTTATCAGCATCATAATGTCCGGCAACCGGAATCTGGGCAGTACCTGTTTTGCCGGCCACCTTGAAACCTTTAGTTTTAGTAAATCTTGCTTCCCCTTCTTCGACAGCAGCCACCATCATCTCTTTTATAATTTCGGCTGTAGAATCTTTAATTACTTGTCTTATAATCTTTGGTTTTATTTCAAAAGTACTATTTTCATCTTTAATTTCCCTTACTATATGCGATTCCATTAAATTGCCGCCATTGGCTATAGCTGCAACTGCCCGTATCATCTGGATCGGAGTCACAGCAATACCCTGACCAAATGAGGCTGTTGCCAAATCTATTTCCCTCCAGTTATTTTTGGATCTAATCTCCGGAGATGATTCATCCTGCAAATCAATATTCGTAAGCCGACCAAATCCAAAGTTCTCAAGATACGAATAAAATTTATCTAAACCCAACTGCCGTCCGACAAAAACCATCCCGGTATTGTCTGAATGAATAATTACATCTTTCATAGAAGTTTGCGGAAAATACTTGTTATTCCAAGTTCTTATACTAAATCCCCCAACTGAAATTGGTCCGGAGCATATGTCACATTTTGTATCGGGCTTAACCACATCTTCATTTATTGCAGCGGCCATCACCAAAACCTTAAAAGTCGACCCGGGTTCGTATTGATCGGCTACCACAGAATTCTTAAAATACTCCTTTGGGAATGAAAAATACCTTGACGGATCGTAATTAGGAAAGGAGGCTAATGCCAAAATATCTCCGCTTTTAGGATCCATTATCACAACCGAACCAACTCTGGCTCCGTATTTCTCAATTCCTGCTTTCAATTCTTCCTCGGCAATAAATTGCACACTACGGTCAATTGATAAAACCAAATCCTTTCCTTTTTTTGCTTCATTCGTTGAGAAATTCCCGATTAGTATGGGTAAACCCAATGCGTCTTTTTCATGCCTGACTAGCCCGGAAATACCTTTCAATTCTCCATCGTAAAAGCCCTCCAGCCCGAAATAACCTTTTTTTAATCCTTTTTCATCATAGCCTACAAAACCCAAAAGATGGGCAGACGATGAACCTTCAGGGTAAAACCTGGTTGTTCCCTGTTCAAAACCAATCCCGGTAATATTTAGTTCATCAATCTGTTTCTTTTGTTCAACCGAAACATTATTTGCCAACCTAACCCAATAAAGATCCTGCGAGAGTTTATCTATTATATTCTTTGCCGCAGCGTCAATTTCTTCTAAAGACGGGGATAAAATTTTTGCCAGCAAATACGAGTAGTTTAATATCTCATCGGATTTGATGGTTTTTGGTAAACCGTAAAGAGTAAAAGACGGATTCGAGGAAGCAACCGGCGAACCATCGGAGAAAAAAATATTTCCGCGGGTCGCCTCTATTTTTATATCGGTAAAATACTGGAACTCGGCTTGAGACTGTAAAAGAGGAGCCTTAATAATCTGCCAATAAAATAGGCGGAGGATTATTGCAGTTAAAAAAAATAAAAAAAATATTCTGATCCAAAATATTCGCATCAGCGAATATATTGTATACTTTCAGGGGCAGAAAAACCAAGTTCAGCGGATTTGCTGGATATGTTTTGAAGAGATTTGTTTTTCGCTATTTCATTTTCCAACATCTGATTTTCCGTATTTAGAGTTATTGTCAAATCCGATAACTTTTTTAACTTATCTCCATATGTCACTATATTATTACTGACCCAAATCTCAACCAACATAAGTATGAAGATCCCCGACAAAGCTAAACCTATATATTTTTTGGGGAAGCCCTTATTTGATTCCTCCGGCTCAAATTTTTGTATTATAGTCATATTCTAAATATTCTCATCTTGGCCGATCTGGATCTCGGATTTTGGGCAATTTCACTATCTTCAGGCACTACCGGTTTCTTGGTCAAAGTCTCTC
The DNA here is from genome assembly GCA_018817205.1 of Patescibacteria group bacterium. GTDB lineage: Bacteria > Patescibacteriota > Microgenomatia > Daviesbacterales > UBA10151 > UBA10151. The sequence goes on from JAHIUE010000080.1 coordinate 26,465, forward strand.
CTAATCCTTCAAGCTGCCATTTTTTAAAAGTATTTTTAACTATCCTGTCTTCCAATGAATGAAAGCTAATAACAACTATCCTGCCATCTCTTTCGATTAAATTTTTAACTCTATCAAGTCCCTCCTTTAGTGCACCCAATTCATCATTAACCGCCATCCTTAAGGCTTGAAAAATCCGGGTAGCGGGATGAATTTTCTCCCTTCTGTATCCCACTACTTTCTCAACAATATTAGCCAAATCTTTTGTTGTCTCTATTTCACGGGCGCCAACCAAAGCATCAGCCAAGCGCCAAGAATATTTTTCTTCACCCAAGCCATGAAATAATTCATAAAGCTCCTTTCTTGTAAGTACTCGCAACAAATCCAAAGCTTTAACTGCTAATTTTGGATCCATTCGCATATCCAAGGGGCCAACTTTTCCAAAAGAAAAACCCCTTTCCGGGGTTTCCAGCTGCAGACTTGAAACCCCAAGATCAAAAATTACACCTGCGAATCTTTGATCTACAGTTTCCGTCTGATCTCTAAAATTACCTAAAATTAACTTATACTTACTCTTACTTATTCCTTCTTCCTCAAACCTTTTTTTCACTCTTTCCAAAGCCTCAGGATCAATATCTATCCCTACAATATTCCCACCCAGTTTTAAAATCCCCAAACTATGACCGCCATCGCCTAAAGTACAATCTAAGTACCACTTTCCCTTTTCTACATCCAAAGCTTCTACTACTTCCTTAAGAAGAACGGACCTGTGATATCCTTCCAAGTTTTACCTCCACTTCCTTAATATGCTTTTTCCAAAGTTTTGTATCCCAGATCTCAAAATGATCACCGGCCCCGATTACTGTAACTTCATTCCTAACGCTAGCAAAATCAAGCAGGGCGGACGGTATGATAATTCGACCTTGAGCGTCCAACTCCACCGGTTCGCTGCTACTAAATAGGTATCTGCGCATATACCTGGCCCGTTCTTCTGTTGCTGGTATTTCAAGCTGCTTTTTAGCCGTACCTTCAAAATCTTTTAAATCAAACCCCCAAATGCATTTTTCAAAGCCTCTTGTTAATATAACTACCTTATCTGTAAGTTCTTCCCTAAATTTGTAAGGCAAGACAATCCTGCCACGGCCAGTAAATTTAACCTGATATTCGCCCAAAAACATGAGGACATCCTCTTTCTGGGCAGAATATTAACCATTTTTCACCATCTATAACCATTCTCCGCCATTTTACACACACTTGTCAAGCCCCAAAACTCTTTGAGTAATCCAACATGAAATCGCAATGTAAGGAAATAAAAAACTTACTTTTAGGGTTAATTAAGCTGCTCTCTTAAGACATCTTGAGGGAGGCCGGACGTACATTCTCAATGAAACTCCGTAACTCTTCATGAGCAATCGCTACCACTTCACTTTTTGATTGTCCCGGCCAAGGAATAATAGATCTCGTTCCAAGAAAAGCTATTACATGCTCATAATGCTGATCAAGATAACCACCCACTCCCCTTAGCTTTCCTTCTCGCATTGCTTCAGGTAATCCAATTAGATCTTTAAAGATTTGTTCAGCTTCACTAACTCCCGGAATTCGTTCAACTTTTTCCGTTATAGCCGGCGGTAAACCTGGTTTTCTTTCTAACATGCTGGTAGTATATCTAAATAATTTTGATTTGTCAAACTATGAGATGAAAAAAGTTATTTTTGATTAATTAATACTGTAAATATGCCGGAGCCGGAGGATTTGGCAGAAAGTTTAGATCCATCAATTTTAGCGTCAAGCTCTTGCCACTCTGACCCATTATACTGGTAAAGTTCTGCATCTGTAGGAGGATTTTCTGCAAGTTCCAGACTGACTGACCCGCTATCTAATTGCTTTGTAATAATAGTATTGAGAGCATAAACCTTACCCAAAACTTGTTTTCCGGAAGGTAGTTTTGGTACCCCTGTCAAATCGTTAATTATAGTAAAGCCAATATTAGATAATGCCTGCCTGTCACCATCAACTTTATAAACCAAATGCCCATCACCGGAAGTTAAATTGCCTAGAGCTATATCAGGTTCTTGCAGATGCCATTGAGTACTCATCCTGTAAGCCTTATCGCCTTTTTTAATATGCAAGGTGAGTGTACCGTTTTCCACTCCTTTATCGTATTTGCAAACATTTTTACTGCAAGTTCCAAACAAAATCTCCTGTTCATACTCCCCTTTTTTCTCTTTGGTATCAATCGTTCCCATCACTCCTCTGTCAATTGAACCCGAAACATTTTCACCATCTTCATCCTCTGAAATTTTGGTGCCGGCAACTTTAATTTCATCGGGAGTACTAGTATATGCCAACTCGTAGGAAATACTATCATAAGATCCTGTTCTTTTAAGAATTAGGATCAAAGCATTACCGTCCCTTCTTGGGAAAAGCTCTGCATAAGGCCCTTCCGGATCAAAAGCAAGATCCACTTCTTCAACAAGCCCTTGAGGTTTAGAGGTAATTTTTCCAAAAGCGACCACCCCGCCTACTCCCAATATAATAAGGGCTAGTATTAGAATAAAAGTAGTTTTATGAGTTTTAAAAAGATTAATAAATTTTGCCATTTAAATATTCCTTTAGTCCGGAAATTTTTATCCTATCCTGCTTTGTTGTATTTCTATCTCTAACAGTCACAGCTTCATCTTCCAAACTCTTAAAATCAACGGTTATACAGAAAGGCGTTCCAATTTCGTCCTGGGAGGCATATCTGCCGCCGATATTACCCCGATCATCCCAAGCTACCATCAAACAACTTTTTAGGTCAAGATAAATTTTGCGGGCCGTCTTCACCAGTTCCGGTTTATTGGCAAGGAGAGGAAATACGGCGGCTTTGATGGGTGCGAGTTTCGGATGCAGTCTTAAATAAATCCGATTATCTTCTTGCTTATAAGCATCACTTAAGAAAAACAGTAAAGACCTGTCAACTCCGGCTGACGATTCAATATCCCAAGGCAAATATTCCGCGCCTTCCAAATCTTTAAATTTCATATTTTGTCCCGAAAACTCTTCATGGCGGCTCAAATCCCAATCGCCTCGATGGTGAATTCCCATAAACTCCGACCAACCCCAGGGAGCTTGATATTCAATATCTACTGCTTCCCTGGCATAATGAGCTTTTTCTTCGTGATTTTTAAACCTTAAATTTTCCTTACTGATCCCTAAGCCGGTATACCAATCCATCCAAAAGCTTTTCCAATATTCAAACCATTTTTCTCCAACTTTTTCTTCCGGTTTAATAAAATATTGGATTTCCATTTGTTCGAACTCGCGGGAGCGGAAAGTAAAATTCCCCGGGGTTATTTCATTACGGAAAGCCTTACCGATTTGGGCAATGCCAAAAGGCAATTTAATTCTTGTGGAATCCAAAACGTTTTTGAAATTAACATGAACCCCTTGAGTAATTTCACCTCTAAGAAAAATTTGCGATTGCTTTTCTTCCAAAACTCCTAAATAAGCTTTTACCAGCAGATTAAACTTTTGAGGATCTGTCCAGGTCGCCTGACCTTTGTGAGATTTATCGTGTTCTTTTATTTGGTCAAGATTATCTGCTCTAAATCTTTCATGACAAACTTTACACTCAACCAAAGGATCAACAAAAGCTTCCAGATGCCCGGATGCTTCCCAAACTTTAGGATTCATCATGACGGCACTATCTATACCGATGACATCCTCACGAAGTTGTACGACATCCTGCCACCACTGATTTTTGATATTTCTTTTAAGTTCTGCTCCCAAAGGGCCGTAATCCCAAGTTCCGGAAAGTCCCCCATAGATTTCCGAACCGGGATAAATAAATCCTCTTCTTTTGCAAAGTGCCACAATTTTATCCATTAGATTATCATTCATAATCTTTTAAATAGTTGTCTACTTTTAAGTCTCCCCTCTATTACTCTTTCTACATGATACCGTAACAGCTGTTCAAGTTCCATAGCCTCTTTTTTACTTATTTCTAATTTCTCAACCTCATCCCAAGACAATAATTCTAATTTTTTAAGTAACCCCTCAAAACTTACAAAACCCAAATTGCTTAATATTTTCGCCTCAAATGCCCTAACTAAAATTTGTCTTGGATTTTTGGATAGTCTTTGCAATACATTTACCAAATGTTCATATAACTTGGGATTTTCCTGATTTTCTGCTGTTAGTTTGTCTACCAGTTCAATAATATGAAAAGCATAAGTTGACAGCGTTAAATCTTCTTTTAATTTTTGGTAAATTTGAATACTTTCAGCTTCGGTTAAAATTAAAAAACTTTTTGCCTGGTGCAAATACATGGAAACCCGGTTTAGCAGTTCAATGCTACCTGCCCTTCTAGAAGTAATACGCCTTACTCCTTTTGCCAAAACGGAAATTTTCCCCTTTGATTTTGAAAATACAGTTAGAATCCTGTCCGCTTCTCCCAAATTTCTTCTTTTTAAAATTATCCCTTCAACCTTGAACCCTTGCATGAAGTTATAGCTACAGCGAAAAACTGAACTCTCTATCAGTTTCCAAATTAAAGTTAGCTACCTCCCTACCTTTTAGTTTAATTTTATGATGAAAATCTTTTGCTCCCGGTTGTTTTTGAATCAGCAGTTTATATTGATCTTTGGGTGTGTAGGGAACAGTATATTCTATTTCCAGCTTTCGGCTATTTTGCGGCCTCACTTGGATAAATGCCTCAAAAACCGTTTTCCCCAAATCCTCTATAGTGGTAACCTCGCTTTCTGAACCTTTGGAAGATATTAGTTTACTTCCCTTTGGCACATAGAATCTGACATAATCCCGATTTATCCCGTTTAACCAAATCCCAAAAGGCTGATCGTTTTTATACTCAATGGTAATCTTCTTTTTAAAAGAACCGTCTTTTTGAATATTAATTTCCTGATTAACAGTTTGATCTACATAAAGATTGGATTTTCCGCCGGCAAAGTTTGAATCATTAATATGCAAATAATCTCCCTCAAAACCCCTAATCTCTCCTGTCCAATCAAGGACGGATAAAGCTTTTTGGCTGCCTTGATCATGCATGTAAAACATGATGTGTTTATGGTTGGCCATCCGGGCAATTGATTCAATCAGAGCAGGCATCTTTTCCACATCTGCCCCAAGTGATTTTGCCAAAATTTGCTGCATCAAAACTCCCAGTATTGCTTTTCTATCTTTTTCCCCTTTTGCGGCAATCTCCGCATAAGATTCCAGCTCGTAGATAATATTTGGACAATTACACCTTTTGTCAACTTTAGCAGAATACTCAGTACCGAATATGTCAATCGGCCCGGTCACTTCTATCATACTTTCCACTGCTTGTGTATCTATATAAATGATACCGTCAAACGGCAAACCCTCCCCCAGAAGCTGATACATCCTTTCAAATTCACGGGCTGCGGTTGGAACATCGGGTGAAATATTTGAATCTCTCATGCTCCAGGCGGTCCTTGGTTTACCGGAAACTTCAGGCAGGTATTTTACGATTGGCCCGGGAGGAGTTAAGGGGCAAATTTTGGTTAAACAGACGTTAAGGAGTTTTTCATCCAGCCGGTAGATATCATCAGAGGTTGTTGCGGAAACCTGGCCACGGTTTATGGTGATCGTTGCAAAAGCCGTTAAAAATCCTCCGGTTGGCCTAATTTCTTTATCGTTTTGGAAAAGCAATAAATAATTTTTAGGCTGGTCTACCCCTAAAAGTTGCGGTATTGCTGCCAATGCCTCCTTGCCTTCTTTTGCTGCCACACCCGATCCCAAGATGAAATTCTTCACTATTTCCAAATCTTTTCTTAAACTTACCGTGCCAATTCTTTCCGGATATTTATTGGTATCAATATTTTTGACTGAATTTGCCGCCTTTGCTAAATTACCTTCAATCTTAGATAAGTACGGCAAAGCATTATTAAGAATATTTACCGCTTGTGTTACCCTATCCGGGCCGCTTTTTGGATGTCCATCAAAACCCATTTCTATTTTGGCCGGCGAAATACTTGTAAGAATAGTGTCTAAGGCCACGAATTCTTCCACCCCGGCGTTGGTAAAACCTTTGATGTCCGAGTAATACCCGCCTAATATCGGTATAATTCTTAGCCAAAACAAGAAGCTTAAAGAAATATTAGCTCCCTGCAAACTATTTTTGGTGGAAATAACTTCATTTTGTAAACTATCAAATTGCTGCTCTTTGTATGCGGCAATTACGGCTTTTCCATGAGAGGCAGCTCCTTTAAATCCCAAGAAAGCAAAAATAGACGGAATAACTAGAGCAATAGCAACAACCACGAAAATCACTAGTAGTCTTCTGCGGGAAGTGTTTTGTTTTCTATTTAATCTTTTAAGCATTAGACGGCTCCTCTTCCCGATAAAACTGCCGGAACAGTTTTTAAGATAAGCCAAAAATCATAAAAGATCGATCTTTTTTTAACATACATGGCATCCATTTTTACTCTTTTGTCAAAATTTATTTCCGACCTACCGGTAACCTGCCAAACTCCTGTTAAGCCGGGCTTACCTGATAAAATAACTTTAACATATTTCCTGGAGGCCGGATAGTTTTTTTGCTGTTCCTCAAGTTCATAAGGGTAATAAGCCCGTGGGCCTACCAAACTCATCTCTCCCTTTAAAATATTAAGAGATTGGGGAAGTTCGTCAATCGAGTATTTTCTGATAAATTTGCCTACTCTGGTCACCCTGGGATCATTGAATATTTTATAGCCGTGTCTCTTATATTCTTCCATTAGATCGGGATTTTTTTCCAAAATCTCATGGGCATTTTGCACCATTGAACGAAACTTATAAATTCTGAACAATTTGCCGTTCTTACCCGCCCTCATTGGAGTATCGGCAAATATTGGTCCGGGCGAATCAATCGAAATTGCCAAAGCAACCAGTAATAAAAGCGGAGACAAAAAGATTAGTCCTAACAAGGACCCGATAATATCTATAAATCTTTTCAAAAAATCATAAATCATTGACTACCTCCTTAAAATTTTTTATGAAATCCTCTTTACTAAAGCGGGAGGCATTTTCACTACAATCACCAGGATCTATTTTAACTTTGTCAAGCTTAATTATAGCATCTGTTAAACTTACCACATTCTGTTGGGGAAAAAATATGCCTGTCTTATTTGGGATTACTGTTTCCAATGAGCCACCCTCGGCATAAGCAATTACAGGTTTACCTAAAGCTTGAGCCTCCAAACCAGCCAACCCAAAATCCTCAATACCGGGAACAATTAAAGCCTTACATCCTGCCAAGACTTGCAATACCATTCCCTCATCTAATCTACCGTCAATTATTTTAAGCGGGAAACCTAATTTTCTACACGCTGCCTTAGCCAAATCAAACCTTTTGTATTTGTTCGGTCTGCCCATCACTACAAAATAACCACCATCAAAACTTTCAATACCTTTAAACCTCTCCAAATCAACGAACGGGTAAACTACCTTTGCATCCATACCGTAAACTTTTTTAATTCTCTTCTTTGCATTCTCTGACCCTGCTAAAAATAAATCCACCCTCCGGGCGGAGATACTATCATATATTCTTAATTTCGATAATAGGCTTTCCGCAAAACCGTAATTTTTTTCTCCGGAAAAATGCCATAAAAATCTCGGCGGAGTATGACAGTAACAAATGTGTTTAGTTTCAGGTTTCGTAATGATACTTTTTGCAAACCGGGTAGTATGGGAGATTACCAAATCAAACATAGAAAAATCAAACTGCTCAAATGCAATAGGATATAAAGGTAATAATGCCTTATACAAAGATCTCCAGCCGGGAATTTTCTGCAAAAAAGAAGTTATTATTTTTTTGGAACCAAATACTTTTGAAAGCAAAAAATTATTATTGTCAAAAACGGAAGTATAAATGGGGGCATCGGGATAAATTTCCGAAAGCCCCAACAAAACTCTTTCCGCCCCTCCCCATTGGACTAAATCATCATGTACTATCGCTACACGCATTGCCGGTATACCTCCAAAGTTTTTTGGGCTAATGTTTTCCAGCTGAAACTTTTGTGTCTTTTTAGCCCTTTTTCTATTAGTCTAAGCCGTAATTTTTCATCGTCCAATATTTCGGAAATCTTTTCTACCATATTATTTGTATCAAACGGATCAAAATACAAACATGCATCTCGTCCTATCTCCGGCAGGCTTCCGGCGTTTGAAGAAACCACCGGACACCCGCAAGCCATAGCTTCCAAGATTGGTATACCAAATCCTTCTTCAAAAGAAGGCAGAACAAATGCGGCGGCATTTCTATACATAGCAACTAATTCCTCATCGGAAATCTTGCCTGTATAAATAATATCCTGATAACTGTATTCCTTTTTAATCTTCTGCCAAAAATAATGATCAGCTCCTGCCAAAACCAGTTTTAGAGTTTTGTATTTTTCCTTTAATATAAGATAAGCTTTTATTAATCCTTCTACATTTTTATGAGGGTGTGCATTGCCTACATAAAAAATGAACGGAAAATCGAATTTTTTTGTAGCCTTGGTTCCGGGAAGTCTATCATCAACTGCCTCCGGCGTTACAACAATTTTTTCTCCGCTTATCTTCCAATTTTCAGTTAGTTGCCCTTTCACAAAATTAGAAGGCACTAAAATTTTCGAAGATTTACTTAAAGCATTTTTTAACACAATCTTGTATCCCGCTTGTTTAATTTTATAAATAATCGGTCCATGAGTTGTTGCCCTCTCCATAGAAAAATGCTGGTGGATTAAATCATGGATAGTAACTACAAATTTTCCATTGTAAAAAAACGGCACATTAAAATGAGGAAAGTGCACCAGGTTGGGTTTGACTGAATCAAGCATCTGCGGCAGTCTAATTTGTTCCTTCACTCCATACCAGGGGAAATCTGCCAAAATCTTATGGAAATTATTCTGATACTTAAGGCTATTGAAATCTTCTTTGCAGTGAAGAATAAAATACTCATTTTCTTTATCAAGTATTTGCAGATGAGTTATAAGATTTCTGATGTACCTACCTATTCCCGACTGCTGATACATCCGGCCGTCTATTACTATCCTTAAGGGATTTATCATTTTTTACCTAAATCCTCATAAATTGCACTTAATTTTTTGGCAATCGGATCCCAGTCGTATTTTTCTCTTACCATTTTCTTGGCATTTTCCGCAATGCGTTGATATTTTTTTTGATCGGTAAGTAAATCAATCGCTGCTTGGGCAATGTCTGCCGGATCATCCTGTATGATAACCTCTACTCCATCCTGGGCCTCTGTTCCTCTAATACCTATGGATGTAGTTACTACCGGAAGTCCGGAAGCAAATGCTTCAAAGTTTTTATACCTGGTTCCTCCTCCCCCATAAATCGGAGCAACTAAAAGTGAAGCTTTTTGGTAAACCTCTCTTACGTCATCCACTTCTAAAATCCGTATATCGGAAGAAGTGAAATTCGAAAAAAAAGATTTAGCTTCTTTGCCAACTATCCAAAGTTTAGCTTCCGACAGTCCCATCTTGATTTTCGGCCAGACTTTTTTTATTAACACGTCTACCGCTTCCCTATTCTGCAGCCAAGTGAAATTTCCTAAATAAAGTATGATGGGATTAACAGACCTAGACGCAATAGAACGACCGAAAAATTTACTATCCACCCCATTAGGTACAATATCAACGTCAAGTTCGTTTGTCTCACTCAGCATTGTCTTTTTATCCTCCTCCGACATTGCCACCACTCTTTTTGCTATCTTCCAATATTTCAGCTCCCAATACTTCATTTTCACCACATCAATATACAAGAACGGTTTGATCAAAGGTAAATTAAATCCATCTACAAAGTGTTTGTAAACTAAATATTCTATGGTCTGCTCCACCAAAAGAATCGGGATGGAAGTTTTGGGAATATGAGGCATTACATAAAAAGTCTCGGCATGGATTAAATCAAATTTTTCCTCTCTTAATTTATCTGCAATTGCATCCTTCTCGCCTTTAGCCCAATTTCTTATGACCAAAAACGGATAAAAACTGAACCCTGTCCGGAGTATATTGCCGGCAGTCCAGGGTTTTTCAGACCTTGGGAAAACCTGTACTTCTTTGCAATATTTTTGAAGTTCACCGACATATTTCCTTTCAGTATTACTCTTGACTAAACAGAACAGGGTGATTTCATGCCCCAAAGACGCAAGTCTTTTTATTAAGTTGTATGAACGGGTTTGACCTCCTGTGAGAAGAGGGTAAGGGAGGTATGGTGTCAACATTAAAAGTTTCATAAGGGAATTTTTGGTTTCGTCAAATCTGCAATCACAAAGTCTTCTGTATCTTCCAAAACTTCAAAATGTTCCATCACCCATTTAGTCCTATCATCTTTTACGGTAGATACATAACTTGTAACCCCATAATCAGTTACTAGTTCCACAAGTGGCAGCATTTCGGCAGCAAACCCAGGACGGTTTGTTTGATACAAAAAGGCAGTGTCGCCATTATACGGTGCTAAAACTACCGCCCGTTTTGGTAATATTTGGTCGGCCCTTTTGCCGGCTTCAACGATGGCGGGATTATTCACTTTATAAAATTCTTTGACAACTTTGTAGCCAAAATAGAAGGACAAGGGGAATAAAAGCAAAACCAGTAGTATGGTCCAAATTCTTGGTAAAAAGGCGGCGTTCCCCTTCAAGAGCCGGATAAAACCTAAAGAGAAAAAAATACTGGCTACCGGCACAAAAAGTATTTGGTAGTAATTATGCCTGACATTACCTGTTGCAAAAACTGCCATGAATAATAAAGAAGACAAAGCCCAAAAATGTAAGAAGTAATTCCCATTTTTTGGTCTACTGATAAATCCAACGAGGAACAGTACTAATCCTGTTGCGCCCAAAATTTCCCGTCCCATTCTTTCTGATATTATCCACCACCAAAATGCCGGCCTAAACCGAATCCCATCACCATTAAGTAACCAATTAGCTGCCGGAATCCCTTGGGGTTGTTGAAATATCCAAAGTCTCCATAAAGCAAACGGCAGTAAAGCAATTGCCGTCAAAAGTATAAACTTAATCCAGAATCTTTTCTCGCCTCGTTTGAAAACCGGATAAAGTAACGGCAAAAAGAAAAAAATTGCCCATGGCTTGATTAAAAATGCTATAACGGAAAAAATAAATCCTAAAACCGCATGTAAGTTTCTATTACTTTCTATCCATTTGTCCATAAAATAAATCATCCCTAAAGCAAAGAAAACAAAAGTCGCCTCAGGCAATGTGGTCCTTGAGAAAAAAACATTAAAAGGTAATAAGGCAAAAGTAAAGGCCGTTACAAATCCCGCAAAAATACCTGCATATTTTTTAGCTATAAAGAATATTAATGCTATTGAACCTAAAGAAAAAATTACGGAAACAAGACGGTGATATACTTCGTTAATCCCAAAGAAAACATATAAAGGATAAACCGCGATATTATAAACTGGAAACTCAACAAACCGGAACCTGGCAGGATTTATAATAGGATTTTCCGCCACTCCCGACATATCATCATATTTTGGGAAAAATGGGTTAAATCCCTCTTTGATAAAATTTCTTGTCACTGCCGCAGTATCAGCCTGCCGCCATGAATGCCAATCGGCAATGGGCGAGTCAATTCTGTAAAGTCTTACCAAAAGACCAAAGAAAATTATAATTAGTAGCCAAAAATATTGGTTTAAGATCGTCAGATCGCAAGCTTTGCTTACAAATACTTTAAATATTTTCATTCCTTAAACTTTAAAGCAGCCAAATTAAGTCCCAGTATCATCCAAAAAAGAGATGCCACTTTGGAAGCCTCAAATACATCAATAAATAGACCGTTTACCAAAAATGCAAAAAGCATAGCTAAAACCCCTGCTGAAAAATATCTCACCAGCCTACTGTCGTACCTGCTTGCATTAAATATCCTTTTCCCCACCTCAGTTAAAATTAAAAATAACGAGAGCGTTCCCAATATTCCCACTTCTCCTAAAGAACGCAAGAAATCGTTATCTGTTGCTATGTCTAAAGAAGCATAGCCTGTACCGAGAAGCGGATTTTTTACAAAAGCTCTGATGGCTCTTGGCCATTCAATGTTATATCTGATTGCAAAAGATCTATAAACACCAAGTTGAGTGGTATCAATAGGCTCTCCCGGAGTAATATCCGTTGCTGTTTGCCCCGAGGGAGAAGCAAAAGAAGATGAAGATGCAGACTCACTTGAGGTCTTAATTGCCAGTGTCGGAATATTTAATTTGCTCCTTACCTGCTGGTCTTGCGTTTGACTTACGTATCTTTGTCCTCCTGAAAAAAGGTTCACAGTCGCTGTTGAAATCAACCTATCACGAAGTTGCGAGGGGTAAATTAAAATTACAACGGCCGCGATAAAAATCAGTAAAATAAATTTTGTTTTCCTCGAAAAAAGAAGGGCTAAAACCACTCCGGCAAATGCGGCAACAAAAGATATTCTTGCGGCTGTCATAATTAAGACCAAAAGAGACAAACCCCCAAGAGCTAAAATTATCAATTTCATCTTTTTAGAAACAGCGAAAAAAAGAGCAGAAAGTACGGTCAATGCCATTACCAAATATACGGCCAAGTCATAATGTCCGGCAAAAGTAGAATTTGCTCTGGCTCCCGGAGTCAATCTCAAAATTAGACCTTTTGAAAATTCGGAATTAGTCGTAGATATAACAGGTAAATCTAGAAACTGTTGACCTAGGGCATACAAATTCACTGAGACTACTGTTAAAGCTAAAAAGACTAGGACCCAAACAAACTGTTTTTTGCTTTTTACCACACTTGCTACAACCGGCAGTAATAAAATAAATTCAACCCTTCTTAAGAAGTGCAGGATGCTGATATGAGGAGTTACAGTATGAGTTAAAAAAACCGCAGAAAATGTAGAAACAAACCCAATAAAGAAAAATAGCAGCAAGCTTAGGCTTAATTTATCTTTTAGAAAACTCCTAACTTGATTCGAAATTACCAAATAAATCACCCAAAGCCCCAAAGTTAGGCCAATAATCAAATCCTCAATTCTTATGGCGACAAAAGTGCCGGTAATGTTAATTAGCGGAAATTTTGGGTATAGAGGGATAAACACGAAAAGAAACAAAACCAAATAGAATAATATTTTTTCTAAAGTTGAGATGAATTTTTTCATATTTCAAACAATAATTTTCTTTCCCAATTTGAAAAGCCAATAAATTGAAGTTACTACTCCTAACCAAACTAAAAATTTTGTAAACTTCGAGGACGGATAAAAACGTAGCGTCGTCTTTGTATAAAAGCTCCTGTTCTCAACTTCAAATTTGCTAGATCCCCAGAATTTTGGTTCGAAATTTTCGTAAAACGGTTCAAAGCCATTAACATAGAATGAATCTCTTAAGGGATAAACAAATTCCTCGAAGTATGTAGAATCCGTATGTTTTTTTATGGCAGTCCAAGAATATTCGGGAGGGTGGTTTAGTCTAATCGGAGGAAAAGGCAGGAAAGTTTTTTGCCAATAATTTGATTTGTAAAATGAGGTAACAAATTGCCTGTAATTATCCGAAAAATAACCTGCGACATTGGGGATTTCAACCGTGTCACCCGAAAGCGTAGATTTTATAGAGGAGGGGAGTGGCTTAAAATCGGAAATTTTACCGGGTCCAGGCCAAAGCATGTAAATTAAAAGTAAAAGTGAAAAAATAATGAATAGTTTTTTCATTAATGCTATTGGAACAGCCTTGCCCTGCCTAATTTATAATGAAGGTCCTTTATTTTCCTCTCCCCTATTGCTTCAGCAGGCACACCTCCAACTATCGCATACTGGGAAACATCTTTTGTAACAACCGCCCCAGCGGCAATTATCGCTCCTTTCCCTATTTTTACCCCGGGCAGAATAATCGCCCTCGGACCTATGAAAACATAATCCCCTACTTCAACAGAAGCGGATATTGCATGGAAATCTTCGGAATTTATATCGTGTTCACTGTTATAGATCATTACACCCGAAGCAATATCCACATGATTACCGATAATAAGTTTATCCCTGCCGTCCAAAAAAGCATTATCGCCAATAATTGTCCCCTCGCCAATGACAATATTGGGAAGGTAATAAAAACGGGCTCCAACATGAATTCTTGATCCTTTTCCAATCCTTATTCCAGCCAGGCTGTACATAAATAAACGGAAGTAGTGACAAGGTATCAATCCTGCCCAAGTTAAAAGCATCAATTCAAAATCCAATATCCAGTTAAAGACCCTGTTTACGGCTTTTTTGGAAGCCTCTTGTGTACTTAATGGTTTTCCCATCCTGTCCTGAAATAGAGCCATATATAAGTTAATTATATGGGGAAAGACTAGTATAAGCAAACCCTATGTGTAATATTTCCTAAGTAAGGCCATTGCCAAAATTTCAACACAGTTATAAATAGGCAAGGAATATCTCTTTGGAAAAACTAAAGGCAACTCTGTACACCCTAAAATAATTCCTTGCGCCCCTTCCTTTTTTAAAGAGTTTGCGACCCTTAAAAGCGTTTTTTCATCACTATATGTATTTTTTTCTTTTAAAACATTCTCAACAATATCCTTAAATAGTCTTTGTATATTTTCTGTCGGGATAAGAACATCTACACCTTTTTTCTTCAAAGCTTCCTGATATAATCCCTCTCTTATTGTAGCAGGAGAAGCCAATAACCCAATTCTATTTACATTATCTTTACTTACTTGCAATGCAACTTCCTTAATCATAGAAAGAAATGGAGTTTTTGACACTTGTTGAAGATCATTAAGTAATAAGTGAGCTGTATTGCATACAATACAAAAAGATAAAACATCACATTTATCTAATTGAATTACTCTTTGCTTAAGCATTTTCAATGCAATCTTCTTTTCGTAATCATTAGCAATAAAACCTGGTATAGGAATGGAGTCAAGAATAATTTCCGGAAAATCAGCATTGTTTTTTACACCAAAAAACTTCACTGACAATTCTATCAGTAACTTGCATAAATATAATGACGCTTGAGGTCCTATTCCTCCTAAAATACCAATAGCTTTTTTACTTTTCATACTTTAAAGATGGTTTTCTCCATTTCTCCAAGAGCCAACCCTGGCCTGGTATCAAGACCACACTTTATTACTCCTTCTTGTCTTAATAAATCCAAAGAGCAATCACCGCATAAATCCGGCATATCGTCTATTGTCTTTTTCTCTTCATTAAATATACAATTTAGTTGACAAAGGCGATAACAACCTGTTGTCACTAAACCTGTCCACCAGCAACCCGAACCTCGACATAGCTCCTTACAGCTTTGAATTCTAAAACCCTGTTCTAAAAATGCTTGCCTTATTGAGTTTTGCTCTATCTGTCCGAAAGTTCCTGATAAGACATTTCCAAATTTAGCATAGTTTGTACTACCTCTGCCCATATTAGTACATGGCAAATAAAGCCCATCATTATTGATCTGACCTCCTTTTTTTATCATATCGCATGCTTCATCATAGGCCTGAGGCGAAACAGCATCATTGTAGGTTGGTAAGATTAATCCTATTTCTCTATCTATCTCTATAAATTCCTCCATTTGGACAACAATCCTTTTGGTTAGCAACGGATAAGTAGTCAACCACTCAATCTGCCTATCGTAGCTTTCATTGGGTGGAGATACATATTCCATGATTGGTTTAGTACCCAAACTTTCTCTCGCCCACCTAAATACTCTGCTCAAATTGCCGTTATTCATTACAGCATCAGTTAAACAGCATTGCATCATCAATCTATCTCCTCCTTTTTCTTTAAAGATCCTCTCTGCATTTCTCCATGCCGCATGACTATTTTGAAGAGTACCGAGTTTACCTACACTAACGTCCTGAATCTTTTCCGCTAAAGTATCATCATCTATAGTATGTCTATGCATTAATAAACTTACGCCCGGGATAAGCACTTGACGCGCATAGGCTTCATCAGCAAACCTTAATCCATGGCTTATTAACAATACGAACTTAAACCCTAAATTAACTGCTTCCTGTAATAATTGAGGTAAATCGGGATTTTGTGTGGGTTCCGCACCCAAGAAGTATACTTCAGTAACTCCGGCTTCTCTTAATTTACGCATCGTTTTGGAAGCAATTTCCGGTAGTAAATAACCTGCTTTTCCAGCCCCGGGAGGTCGATAGCAATGAGGACACGCTAAATCACAAGCTTCTGACGCATCAAGACCAGCACCATTAATTTTAACTGGTCCGTCTTTTTGACCAGTAAATCCTCTAAATTCGTTTATTGATTCTAATTTGCCTATTGGCATATTCCTCTCCTTTCCATTTAAAAAACCCTTGCAAATTTCCGATCAATACAATCAGAAACTCACAAGGGCCATTTAGGCGGTGCCACCTTGATTTTTACTTATTCATGCTCTTCTTTTTCTTCATAGAAAACAAAGAGTGCTGACTTTTACGGTTTCGCCTCCGTAGCATACTCTTGCTCTACTCCCCGGTTCCAACCTTCCGGATCAAAGCATTTATAGTTTTTCTAATTTACTACTTTAAATCTTCCTTTCTGCAGTTCTCTTGAACCGCGGGTTACTGTTGCAACCCCAACTCCTAAACTTTCTGCAATTCCCTGCTGGGGAATACCCTGTTTTAGCATTTTAACAATACGCAATCTCATTGGAATTTCCAGCCGTTCCTTTGGAGTTAAAATCCCCAAAAGAAAATCTTCCATCTTGTCTTCTCTTTTAATAGTTAATAATAAATTAATCAACTCTTGAAGTTGCTTATTTCTAACCATTGCGTACTAGTATACTAGTACAAGAGTATTGTGTCAAGGGACGGCTTTTATATAATGGCAAGCTTTATAGTTGCAGGTCTGTGATGGCTCTTGCTAAATCTTCAATCGTACTCCACTTGAATGATTGGGATGCTATCGCCGGCACATACGTTTTCGTAACGGTGTCTTTAGTTGCCGCAATAATTGGGACCCTTTTCGCCATGCAGTAACCTACCTCAATCAACATCCCTTCACTTTTGTTATCTGAAGTCTGAACCACAAAGAGAAAATCTGCATTGTCGATAATGCCAAAAGCGTGTTCCATGATTTGGCGGACACCAAGAGATTTACCTTCTATGGCCTCATCAAAGAAAGTACTGTATGCCTCGATCCCTCGACCTTTGAACGCCTCCCTGATAGCAATCAGTACAGGTTCGACTGCCTGAGGATCCTCACCAGTCGAGCGGTAAGCAATAAAGGCTTTCATAATAAGCTAATTATAGCAAATGCAAAAAGATTGTCCCAGCCTACGCTTTACTTATTATGAAATTAAAATATAATAAGCTTCATAAATTGAACTATAGAGTCATATGAGCGCCTGCGAACAATTGGATACAGTAGTTACCCGACGATTAGATGAGTATGCATCAGCCGTTACCACACCTGATGCTCCTGAAGTTGCCTTACCCGGAGGTATCGAGATAATTAATACCGAGTTCACGCCAGATACCTTGGGTATGAAGGTTGTTTTCACCGGCACGCGGAACGACGGTAAGGTAGCCACCTTTGAAACCGGCAGCTTTTTAGATAATGGCGGGGTCGAAAACGCTTCCGATCGACATGATATTTGTGTATCGACTGCCGGCGGTTGCACTAAGGCTTGCCGGTTCTGTTCGGTGCCATATTCTGAACTTGGCTTTGAACGCCTACTCACCGCCGAAGAATTGGTGGTCCAGACTATCTATACGATTCTGGAACGAAATCGCGGGGCTTCTATGCCAAATGCTCTAGGCTTCATGGGTAATGGTGAACCATCAGATAACGCCGCCGTCATCCCGGCAGTATGTTACTTAGCTGACAAACCTGAGCTAAATATAGAAAGAGTTACCTTTTCGACGATCGGCGAAAATATAGCCGGCATTGGTAAAATGGCCAGGAGTTTTGCTCAGCTCGATATGCGAACCATTATGCAATTTAGTCTGCATGCCGCCGATGAGACAAAACGCCGCTCAATCATACCAGGTCGAAAACCACTTGATAAGATTCTAAAGGCGATCGATGGATACGGTGAAGTTACCGGTGAACCGGTAAAGTTCAATGTCGCACTCATGGATGGCACCTATGATTTCAAAGGCTTTACTAATGCTTCGCCAGAGGATGCTCGAATGTTGGCGCAAATCCTTACGGCACCAAGTGCCGTTTCGGGCAATCCCATCAGACGGCTCCTCAAGCTATCCGCCTACAATAGTGTTCCAGGTATACCATTTGAGCCGGCGTCATCTGTCGCAGTAGAAGCTTTTGTGGCTATTTTAGCTGAACATGGTATAACTGATATTCAAAGGTTTCGGGGAAGTGGTATAGAAATTAATGAACAAAAAACTATTGGCGGCTTCGCTTGTGGACAGCTCAGAGCCACCACACCTAATACCCTAGCGAAAGTTCATCAATAAGAATCAACGGCGGTAGCCGGTTTTTGGGTACTGACGAATAGGTGTAAGAATGGGAAAGATAAGCGGTCGGCGGTATGATACCTATCGCCTAAGATTGTAACCACTTCGTCCGCTCTTTCCATGAAAGCATCGTTTCTCGCTCGCTCACCGTTAGAGGCCAGGAAGGCCATAGCCATTATCATTTGAGTTACAGTGTCGGCTGTCAAGGTGCTGGTGACGTTTTGAATCTCAGTTTCTCCCTTAGCTTGCAAAGCACGTAGACAATCATGCAAGCTGTCATTAAATTGCTCACTATAACCAAGCCCGACATGGTCAAGTAGTTGGCTCCAGTCATCCTGCTTGATGCCGAGGTGGGTGACCACCAGCAAATGTCCGCCGGGTTTGACTAGTCCCCAGGCCGGGGGAACTAGCGTGGCGTGCTCACCGGCTGTGTGGGAAATGACATGGGACATCAGCACTAGGTCGTACAAACCCTTAACCTCTGTAGGAAACACTTCCTCAATAACCTGTTTGCCGGCCTGACGCAACCGGGCGGCGTACTGCGGGTTCTGCTCAATGGCCACATAATCCTCAACCATTTCTGAAAGAGGCAGAGCTACTTGGCCGTCGCCAGCGCCAATGTCGAGCAACGAGTTAGCATTATAGCGAATGATGTAGTCAGAGAATTTCGCAACATAAATTTGCTTTTCATCGGTACACTGCAGAAGGCTTTCAAGGCCTTGATAGTAGAGAACTTCAAAAGTCTGCGGCATATATTGTGAGATTATAGCTTATAACCAAATTATGTCAAACCTTAAGTGTAACTTTTTCAAAAACTTTTAGTACACTTCTGGCCATTTTGGACCAGGAAAATTTTCGGGCTTGGATAATTCCTGCTTTAGAATATTTTTGGCACAACTTATTATCCGTTGTCACTATCCTTATTGCCTGTTCTATCTGATCAACAGAGTAAGGATCAACCAGAAGTCCTGCTTTCCCCACCACTTCGGGAAGAGATGAAACATTGGAAACAACCACCGGAACACCGGAGGCCATTGCCTCAACTACCGGTATCCCAAAACCTTCCCATAGCGATGGCAGGATAAATGCTTGAGCTCCCGCAAGAAGCAAAGGCAGATTTTTAATCGGAACAAACCCCAAAAACTTTACTCTATTTTCAATCCCGAGACTTTGGGGAGTCTTCAATATCTCTTCATACATCCAACCTTCTTTGCCTTCTCCCTCAGTTTTTCCCACAATAACAAGCTGTATTTGGTCTTCTGTTCTGGCAAACGCCTCAATAAGTCTTATTAAATTTTTCCTTGGCTGCAGAGTCCCTATATATATAATGTAGTTACTCTCTATTTTATATTTCTTTTTTACTGTTTTAATTCTGAACTCTGAATTCTGAATTCTAAATTGTTCCCGGTCATAACCTGGATAAGCTACGGTAATTTTTTCTTTTGGCACTTTGTACTCTTTACAAATATCCTCTTTGGAAAACTGGGAGATAGTAATTATATAATCCGCATTTTCAACAGAAAATTTTGTCCAATTTTTAAGTTTATATAAATCTTTCTTGAGAAAAGTTTCTGGAAAATGTAAAAAAGACAGATCAAATACTGTTACTATCTTTTTAACCGATGCCGGTGAAAATCTTGGAATATAATGCGTCGGCGAAAAGAATATATCAGGCTTATCTTTTGCAGAATATAAGGCCAAAGGTAAAGCGATTCTAGTCCAGAACTTCTCGGGTTTTAAAATTCTATATTTCCATCCTGCTCGTTCTCTTGGTAAATCCTCAAGCGGCGGGTTTGGCAAAAGAACCGTGTAATCATTAATCTGATCATTTTCCTCCAAATGCCGGAGTAACTCATATGCCACTTGTGAAGATCCCAATCTTTGCTCAACATTTGCTTCATATCCATCAATCCAAATTCTCATTCCGTCAACCTTTCATAAACTTTTACTGTTTGCTGTGCGGCTTTTTCCCAGGAAAATTGCTTAACTCTCTCAAAACCTTTTTTTATTAAATCCTGTCTTAACACATTGTCATTTATTATCACATTAAGTTTCTCTCTTATATCCTTTACTTTATAAGGATCGGCATATAAAGCTGCATCTCCTCCTACCTCCGGCATGGAAGATACACTCGAGGTAATAACCGGAAGTCCTACCGAAAATGCATCCAGTATGGGAATACCAAAACCTTCGTAAAGTGAAGGGTAAAGTAAAACTTGCGCTGAAGCATAAAGTAATTCCAACTCTTCTGTACTCAACCAGGGGAGAGTAATACCTGCGATTACCAAATTATAATCTCGGCAGATCTCTTTTACTCTTGTTAAATTTCTTCTCTCCCCTACCCCTCCTATTGCCAATACAAACCTATCCGGCAGCTTATACTTCTCCCTAAATTTTTTAATCTTTTCATCAGATTGTGGTCTATAATTGCCGGTCGGCCCTTCATAAATTACTGTTATTTTATCTTCCGGAATATTTGAAACTTGCAGCAGATCCTTCTTGGTAGACTCTGAAACTGCAACCACGCAATCTATCTCTTTTTCTACCAGTTTTAATCGTCTTTTGTGAATATCAACAATTTTCGGATGTGACCACTGAGGATATTTCAAAGGCACAACGTCATGATAGGTTGTCACTTTCTTTGTCTTACTCGGAGGTTGAATCCAATCAGACGAGTGAAAAATGTCTATGGGTCCAATAAATCTCTCAATTGGTACTTTTCGCCATCTGTTAAAGAAAGGTTCAAAAAGAGTTGGAGGAAGTTTAAATGACTTTACATTTTTAAGACCTCCTTTATATGATTTTCGCAGTGAAGAGTAGAAATAAACCATCTCAAGGTTGGAAAGTAAAGATAGCTTTTCAGCTAAATTTTTTACATAAGTTGCAACACCACCCTGATGGGCAAGCTGCGATATATCCATACCCACTCGAATATTTTTATCCATATGAATATTTTACATTCTTTCCAAGATATCTGCTGTTCCAACGCTATCAATTTTTCGATAATTTTCATTTATGTATCTGTCAATACTCGGTGCAAAATCCCTAAGTCTACGGTTTTCGATCAAAACTGTTTTATCGGAAACTACAAACCGAGGTTTATCTTTTATAATCCCTTCCAGAATTCTACTTTCTGCAACTTGCATAAACCAGGGGAACTGAAAGACAAAAATATCTCCCGCCGGCATAGTGCTCGACATCTGATATAGATGAGGTTGCCCTCCAAAAACAAATATTTTCTCTCCAGGATTTGTATAATCCTTAATTTTGGCAGCCAAATTCTTAGTATGGGAATCAAAAGCAATCACTCGATCCCCCAGATGACCCTTATAAAAAGTCATCAGCCACCAAACTGCAATCAGTAAATACCCCATCCATATTCCTAATCTCCTCAATTTCCCCAATCCTCCCAATCCGTAAACGGTAGCCAAAACAGCAAAAGGCAAAGCGGGTTGAAAATGTACGAAGTCAAACCTGGTAGAAAGTCCTATCAGTGTTCCTATTAAAAAAATCAAAAGGATTTGTGCTTCCGTTAGTTTAATTTTTCTAATTACTAAAAAGGCTAAACCAAACACTAAAGCTACTCTGGAAAAATGAGCCAAGTCAGGACCTATCCCTCTACCGAATTGAGCAAACGTTGTCAGATTAAAAATAACAGTCCAGTACCAAAAATCCGTAAACACCCCCAAAATCCAAAAGTAAAAAAACACAATGACAATTGGTGGAAGGAGTCCTGATAAATATTTAAGTACAGCTTTAAACTTTTTATCTTTCCAAAAAAGATATATTAAAACAAAAAAAGACAAGGGGATTAAAACCTGTTTAAAAACAATTCCGATACCGAGCAATAACCCGGTTATAAAAATTTTTCTTTTATATAAAGCGTAAAAAGCAGGCAGCAGTACTAACGGCAAAAAACTGTCAATCCATAAAACCCAACCCTCAAAAAAGGGCTGCCATATTAAATATAGAATATTTACGAGTAATGCTTTTGTCTTACTTTTCAAAATTCCACGGCTTACAAAAAAGAGCATAACTTGTGTAATAAGAGCAAGAAAAATTGACCAAATTCTCGCTATTTCCGGAGTAGTCATCCCCAAATTATTTAAGTTGATTGGCAAAAACATCAGTCCCGGAAAGTGTTGATCTAAAATTTGACCGTAAGGCTTTAGGTCATGATTTGTTAAATACGGATAAATAAAAAGTTCAGGATAAGGAAAAAAAATAAGCTTTGTTAATATCAAAGCATGAAAAGATATTATTACAATCAACAAACCAATAATTAATTTATTTGACATAATGATAAATAAATCCCACTCCATGAAAATCTCTAATATCTTTCTCTTTATATCCTAAATTAATTAATTTCTTTGCAACAAACCTATTGGGATCGCTTATCTGCACTAAATAATCAACTAAATAAACATCTTCATTATCTTTGAGTAAATCTCCTAAATCTGCAACCGAACTTTCATCTTTAGCAGGAAAATCTTTTAGGGCTCCTTTTGCATTCAGGCTATCGCCGGCATAATAATCAAAAGGAGGCAATGTCCCAGAGCTTTCAAATAATATAATTTGTGGTTGAATATTCCTAAAAAAGAGGACTAGACTTTTCCAGTTGTCTCTTTGGTAATTGGGATTTAACAAATAAACTAAGGAGCAAAAAATTTCTATAAATAAAACAGTAATTAAAATGCCATATTTTAATCTATTCTTAAAAGACATGATGCCGCTTGCGATTAAAATAACAAAACTAAGAATGATAAACAGAACCCTAAAATAGCTGTATACCGGAATAAAAAAAGAAATAATTGTTGCTATTATGGGAGGAACAATGAGCCATGATAAAAGCAGTTTTCTGGGTGTATCGGCCACATGTTTTGCGCCGCGCAATAAAAGATAAACAAACAAA
>JAHIUE010000081.1 GCA_018817205.1 Patescibacteria group bacterium
GCAAAACTATAAAAAACAGCAGATATGCTACCGCCCATTTTACCCCACATTTTTGATCCCAAAAGATACATAAAAATATAAGCTCCGAGAAAACTTAAAGCAAACATTGTTTTTGCAGAAATTAACAGACTACCTGTCAAAAAATAGATAAGTTCACCAAAATAATAAGGCAGCGGTGCATAGTAGTTAAAAATCGGATATCCGTACAAACCACCTAAATCAGGCACCCAGCGGCAGGGAATTTGACCGTCTTTAAAACATTTATCCATTTCATAAACTCTGATTACTTGGACATCATCATGATGAATAAAATAAGGGGCTGTAAAAAGCGGCCATAATAAACTTAAAGTTAATAATAAACCTATGAAAAAATATAAATTAGAAAGAATAATTTTTCTCATTTTTCTCTTCTAGAATTTCCTTATCCTGTATCGCTCGTACATAAATAAAACTAGCAGAAGAAAAATCGAACTCAAAGATATCGCATTACCAACTGTTCTTACTAACGTATCCTGTAATTGAATTGTCACATCATAATTACCTTTTTGGAGTTCGAAACTGATCAATCCCATTTGCGAAGGTAAACTTTGAGGGATATGCTCATTATTTACCCAAACCTCCCAGCCCGGGAAATAAGTAACAGGTACTTCAATTAGACTACTTGCGTTAACGTTTGCCGAAAACCGCAGCATTGTAGAATTTCTTTGCAAATTCGACACTTCAATATCGCCCCCCTTTGTCCTTGGGACATCAAACCTTTCACCATCTACACTACTAACCCAAACTGGCAAATAGTCTTTGGTTAAATCTACTCCTTTATGCATAGTTGTCGTATTTAAAAATTTGTCAAAGAAATTATCATCAATATAATCTTTTGGCTTAAAGTACATTAAAGTTGAAAGCATTGCTGCAATGATTAAAACAAAGTAAACAGGCCGTAATTTATTCTTTAAATAAGGGGCAATAGCACCACCCATTAAAGCAATAATAAAGACTGATATCCCCAAAAATCGCCAGGGGAATTGAATAAAAGCCATCAATGGTATAGCCTCCCAAATAAATGCCGATTTATTATGTTGTAAAAATAAAGAAAGCATAAAACATATTCCTAAAAGTAGTATTAATCCAAAAAATCTTTTGTCCTTTCTGTAGAAAAGTGCCAAAACGACAGACGTAGCCAAAACTGCAAAATTTACTAAGCCCACTTGAAAAGACAAACCGTCATCTAGTCCCCAAAGTGATGACCCGTATCCCCAAAATAAAGAAAAAAGTTGTTTTAAAGCAACAAAGTGAGCCCTAAAATCAAAATAACCCACTATCAGGTATTTTGCTTGAATAAGATCCCGCTCGAAAACAGCAGGCAGCAGAAAAAAAGCTGCCAGTCCTAATCCTAAGACAAATGCTAAAAACAGGTGCAAAGAAATCTGCCAGTTCTTTCTCCGAATTACTAGATAGAGCCACCACAAAATAAGAAACGGTAAAAACATCAAAGTTGTTACATTATGAGTTAGAAACAATCCTGCTAAGGATAGTGCCAGTAAACATACATTTTTAAATTTCAATCTTTCAGCTAAGACAAAAGAGCTGTAAAAAATTAGCGGGAAAAAAACAAAAGCCCAGGTCTCAGAAAGAGACCCTCTCACATACAAATCAACTGCCCTGTATGGCGCATACGTATAAAGAACAGCTGCCAGAAAACCGTCATGCTTACCAAATAATTTATTCGCCAAAATATACATGGTAATCGCGGATAATAAAGTGGAAAGGATAAAAAGAATTTTCGCTACCCAGATAAAATTAAATCCTAACAGCTGAATAACAGCCCCCAAGTAATAGGGTAACGGCGCATAAAAATTAAAAAGCGGTTCGCCATACCTTAAATCCGGTGCCCATCTAACTGGAAACTGACTCTGAGATAATGCGGTACTCATCTGTTGTAACCTGGCAATATAAATATAATCTTGGGTATAAAAAAATTTAGTACCCAAAAAGGGCAGGATAGTAGGTAGCGTAATTACAATCAACAATAAAAGAACAAAAAAAGCTTTCTTCATAGGAATGAACTCACGGCAATACCTGATACAAAACTGTGGCATCCTGCTCTGAGCGATCTCTCGGTTTTGCCTTTGGATACTCCAAAATTAATCTTACATTATCAATGCTTCCTTCTATGTTTTTTTTGTTTCCAACAAAATAAGTCAGATTATCTTTGGCAGCATTTCTGATTTGGGCTGAAATTGTTGCGTGAGAACCAACAATGGAGATGTTTGCCTTATCCAGATAAATATAAAGGCCGTCAGGCAAAGTTCCAAAAAAACCCTCGGTTCCCACAACTACTTTATTTTTTTTGTTTTTTTCAATAAGAAAAGCCGCAATATCTTTAAATCCGTAACCTGCTGTCCATTCTTCAAAGTAACCTTTTCTTTCTTCTTTTGGTAGCGGAGCCCGATCTGGAGAAGTAAGTAATAGATAATCAAAATACAAAGGAAGAGGTAGTATTACTATCAACATCAAAAGCACCGGGAACCTCTTAATATATGCAAGTCTTGGAAGCAGTTTGGTGACTCCAAATCCAGCTATGCAGAGAAGCAGTGGAACTCCCGACAAAAGATAACGGGCTGTAAAAGTCCGGAGGAATGCCATATTTAAAACTAACGGCAGTAACACCCAAAGCAATACTATCCCTGCCAGCATAGATTGTCCCTTAAAAGATTGTTGCCACATACCAAATGCAAGATAAATTATTCCCATTGCGATAGAAAGCAATATCGGCCAGGTGAAAAGTTTTGGGAACCAATCGGCAATATCACGAAAATGAGGGATAAACGGATCTAAGGGTCTACCCACAAGCTCCAGAGGAGAAAACACATAGTCTGTATTGCGCAAGGATAACATATTAAAATTTGGTCCTAGCCGCAGCATGTTATACATCACAAGAGCAATCGCGATCGCTGCGCCCCATAAAATTATTAGTTTCACTAAAGTATGGCTCCTGCCCTTATTTTTAAAACCTAATACCGAAAACGGGAGGATAAAAAGATTCAGCATTCCGGGAGTCTTTGTCAGCAAAGCTCCGCCAAGTAAATAACCTAAAACCATAGCGATATCTATTCTTAAACTAGTTACTAACCAAATGGCAAAAAAAGTGACCCAAACCGTAAAGGCAGCCAACATGGAATCAACCAAAGCCATCCGATCGAAAAAAACCGTATAAGGAGTAATTGCATAAAGTAAACTTGCCCAAAAAGCCGTCCTTGTACTAAATATCTTCCTTGACAGAAAAAATACTCCCAAAAGAGTAAAGAAACCGGATATAACAGACAAAAATCTCCCTGCCAGTAGCGGGTCATTTATAAATTTCAAAAGCGGTATCATCGCCCACATAAAAAGAGGAGTTTTGCCGTCAGATAAAGGTAGGAAACGAAGAGTTGGCTCTGCTCTCATCACTTGCGCCCACCTGATATATATGGCTTCATCTGCAAAAATTGGCTGTAGCGTCAAATTGGGTAGTCGAAGAGTAAAGTATAAAACTGTCAAAATACCAAGGATAAAAAATGCTTTTTTGCGTTTAACTACAAAATCCACCTTATCATTATATCAATACTTCCCCATCAAATCATTATATCTAATTCGCAGCATGTCATAAACAGCTGCCGCAGCGTCTTTGATAACCTGGACTCTTTCCGTATCCACATAGTTCCATTCCACCGGAACTTCTGCAATTTTGAATCCATATTTCTTGGCCAAGTATAAAAGTTCAACATCAAATCCGGCATTAACCGCTCCCCCTTTAAAATGCACCACTCCCCACTCGTTCTTTATTTGAGGAATAATTTTTCGAACTACCTCCTTACGAAAAGCCTTAAAACCACATTGGGTATCCTTATAAGGCAAACTTAAAATCATTCCCCTCAAGAAAGAAAAACCCCAAGCAGCCAATTTGCGGAATATTGGCGCCCCTTTTCTTCCCTGTCTTGATCCGATCACAATATCAAAACCTGCCTCAAATTTTGGCAGAAATTTTTCCATCTGGTTAATTGGTGTAGCTTGATCCATATCAGTAAAAAGTACTATATCGCCGCTGGACGAGAGCATTCCGGTCATTACAGCATTGGCTTTACCACCGTGAGTATTTTCGATTAGCTTAAATTTTATGTTTTCTAGAATTATTTTTTTTATTAAATCGACCGACCGATCCAAAGAACCGTCATCCACGATAATTACTTCATAATCCCAATTTTTATTTCGCAAATAATCTGCTACCTCTGCAAGTACGCCATTTTTAAGATTACTTTCTTCGTTATATGCAGGAATGACAATAGATATTCTCATGGTTTACCTGAAGGATTATGCACTAATTTATAAATTTTCACGCCGTAAACGTTCTGTTCGTCTACTATTTTAGCCCAGCCAAAACTGGCAATTTCATATTTGGGATTATTGATTGGCTGACAGACATCATCTTCGCATACTACAAAAAGTTGATCAGTAATATCAAACGGCACTTGTTTTGACTGATGGCCATACATATCCAAATAAAATTGGTAGGCCGAATCATAATTATTTTTTGCAAGCAAGGCAAAATTAAAATCCTTGCCTTTAGTTTGACTGATAACAAATTTTGCTACTTCTTGGGTTTTTTTTAATTGATTATTGGGAGGAAAGCGCAAAGGGCTTTGTTGAAAATTAACTATTGTTAGAAATACAACCAAGACAGCGAACCCGCAAGGAATAAACCACCTACTAATTTTCCAATTTGTAATCCGGACTGCAGCAAGAGATCCCAGAAGCAAAAATGGCACAGGGTTCATGAAACCAAGATAATGATCATATATTGCTTGCTGGTAGAAAGTTAGTCCGAAAATACCTATGATTAACCATACCCCGAGTGCAAATTTAGGCCAATATGAAAATTTATATATAAAAGCTATGATAACCAGGAGGGATACAATGACAGTCAGGTAAAAATTTTCACCGCCTATGTATCTCCCTATCAAATTATATGAAAAGATAGAAGGAATTCTTAGAATATTAGAAACAAAATCTGCCTTAATAGCTCCTCCTTCGCTTAAAAGTTCCGTAATTGCTCTATAGTTTAAAAAGTTATGTCTTAAATCAAACCAAACAAGGGGCGACATAATAAATAAGAAAGAAGCGATCCCCAGTAAAGATCCGCTGATTAACTTTCTGCTTTTTAACTTCTTAAAATATCTCTGAAAAACTTCATAAATCCATAAAATTCCCACAATAGGTATTAAAATCACAGCCAAATAATGCATTTGCAAAGCCGCACCAACTACAAATCCTGTCGGGATCAGCCATAAAAAATTACCTGATTTATGTAATTTATACAGACTTAAAATACCGAGCAGAGTAAAAAAGGGTGCCGGATTAGGATTCCAGGAAGATCTGGAATAAATAATAGTAACCGGACTTATGGTGTAAAGGTATGCAGCTATAAGACCTGCCCATCTGCCAAACCAAATCTTACCTAGGCAGTAAATTAAAATTACAGTTAAAACGCCTATTGTGACATTGAGTCCTGCTGCAGCTACCGGAGATAAACCAAAAATTGCCATCGGCAAAAACATCATATAATAGTAGAGTGGTCCTAAATAAATATTGCCCACAGAAGTTGGCGGCCCAATCAACGGAAAATGATGATTAATAAGCATATTTTTTATTACAATTGCATCGCGTCCTTCATCCCCCAAAAATGTCATGTATTCTGAAAGTTTATAAAATCTTAGGAAAATCGCTAAGACTAATATTCCCACCAGTAAGATAAATTGATTCTTATTGTCCTTTAGTTTCCACCAAAGTTTCAAAAGGTCTACGAATGATTTAATTATTACTTTCGGATTTGCTCCCGTAGGTTTACCGGATAATCTCGGATAATGCGTTACTCCAACTTGAGCTATCTTAAAACCGGCTTTTTTAGCTTTAATTGCAAGTTCCGCATTAATCATTGCCCCTCTGGCAGATTCTAGACGAGGTATTTTGTCCAAAACTTCTCTACGAACCATTTTAAAACCGCAATCTACATCTTTTAAAGTTAAACCAAAGAAAGTCAGTAGCGATAACTTCCATCCTTGTTTAAACAGTATTCTAAAAAGAGGATCCTGCCGTTTGATTCTATAACCGATCACTAAATCGTAATTATCAATCTTTTCCAAAAACTTGGATACTTCAGCAAAATCAAATTGCCTATCTCCGTCAGTGTAAACAATAACATCATAACGGGCATTATAAAAACCGGATTTTAAGGCTTCTCCGTAACCCAGATTTTTAGAATGGTGTATAACTCGAATACGAGAATCTCTTGATGCTAATTTATCTGCAATTTGTCCTGTTTTGTCTGTCGAACCATCATCAATAATAATAATTTCATAGTTGAGTTTAAGTCTTTTCAGTACTTGTTCGGCGCTACGAACGGTATTTTCAATATTTCCTTCCTCATTAACGCAAGGAAAGAAAACGGACAAGCTGTCAAATCCCATGGCTTAAAGTGTAGCATAATAATCATATTTTCTGCTATGATCTTGATGTATGCCAAAATCCGTAAAAGATTGTATTTCCCTTACACTGCTTTCTTTAATCATTACCACTGTAATTTGGCTTCCGCATGTTTTAGCACTTCCTAATTTGTGGGGACTAAATTTTCAAGAAGGCTTTAATACAATTTACCGCAACTTTGACGGGTTGGAATATGTAATTATTGCAAAAACTTTTTATAATCCTCAAGCAATCTCTTTATTGCCTCAATCTCTACCCCCGTCTTATTTCGCTTCCCATTTTCCCGGCTATTCTATTTTTATAGCCGCCCTCGCTCCGCTGTTAGGTTATCTTAAATCAATGCTACTGGTCTCGCTTATCTCTACCATGCTTGCCTCTTGGGCTTTTTATTTCTTAATCAAAGACTTCAAGCTAAGCACGCATCCCCTTTTTTTAAGTTCTATTTTTTTAATCCTGCCGGCCAGATGGCTAATCGTACATAGTGTCGGTTCTTCTGAACCCCTTTTCATCTTTTTTATAATTTCTACCGTATACTTTTTCATGAAATTTGAGAAGTCAAAGAAGTTTTCCAGTATTGCTCTTGCGGGAACTTTCGGACTATTAGCACAAATCACCAGACCTCCCGGCATTTTACTATTTTTGGCCTTGTTATTCTATCTTTTTTGGGTGTATAAATTCTCTATAATCCGAGTATTTTATAAATATCTACCCCTGCTTTTAATTCCTTTAGGACTTTTGGGGGTATTCTATCTATATGGTCAAACCTATGGAGATTTTTGGGCATATTTCCATAGCGGAGATAATATTCATTTAACATTTCCACCTTTCCAAGTTTTTAATATAAACCAATTTTGGGTAGGAGATATCTGGCTGGAAGACATAATCTATATTTTTACACTGGGCTTTTTGGGCGGGGTTATACTATTGAAACAAAAACTTTATCCTTTGGCATTTATCATCCTAACTTATCTGGCTGTCTCTATCTTGGTAGCGCATCGGGACTTAAGCCGCTATATTTTACCTGTTGTACCTTTTATCTTAATCGCCTTTGAAAAAGTCTTAACCAGCCGGGAATTTAAAATAATTCTTCCCATTATACTCTTGGCAATTTATCTTTATGCCCAAAACTTTATTCTCCAAAATACCGCCCCCATACCTAATTTAAACCTGTTTAATTAATCTTCCTTATTTACTTAATCGTCACTGTGGCGCCAAGTGATAAAGTGATTAATTGTAAAATTCCAGAGCATAACCGGCGGGATGGTTGCGAAAAAGTAAAAATTATTGTAAGCGATATGTCTACCAAATAAATAAATAAATCCATCCCCGTAAATGATATGTAAGAATTTTACTATAAAAACGCTTATTAAAAGTCCTCCCAAAGAAACTAAATTGAATATCCCCAATTTTTGCCAAGTATTGGTTTTTGTTTTCCGGTAACGGAAAGTCCAAAAATTATTTAATATAAAATTATTCAATATGGCAATTTCGGCAGAGAAACCTTTTGCTGTTGCAGGTGCAAAGCCTAAACCATTGATAAATATTTTATAAAACAGAAAGTCTACCATAGTTCCGATAAATCCGACCATGCTAAATTTCACAAATGTTTTAGCTCTCCGGGTTAAATAAAAAAATCTGATATTTATCCCTAGCCGGTTTAAAAAAACATCTATAGAATAGGTAACAACATCGTAGGTGTAGTTAAATACCTTATTTTTTGAATACCCTTCCAGCCGATTTTTAAATACCAGCGGCACTTCTTTATATTTTGCGCCCGCAAGAATTGCCTCATGCAAGAATGCCGGCTGTATGATAAAAGTCCGCTCTCTCCATGGCAATCTCTTTAAATTTATTTTTTTAAAAAGTTCCGGAGTAAATGCCCTTGCCGAATTTGTAACTTCTTTAATATTCCAAGGTCCTGCAAACAAACGGCAAAATAGAGACGCACCATAGGTGAAAATTTTTCTTACAAGAGTTAGTTGGTTTTTGCCTCCTGTCACAAATCTGGAACCTATTGCTAAAGAATAGCCTTCCTCAATAACATTAATAAGTCTTACTAAAACATCCGGCACTACCTGACCATCAGCATCAAGTTGAGCTAAAACATCGGGCTTAAGATAGTCTAAAGCATATTGATGACCTTTTATCAAACCAACACCCAAACCTGGTTCTACTTTTATAAAGTGTACTCTTTTATTTTTCTTAGCCAATTCTTTTACTATTTGCTCTGTTCTATCGGAAGACCTGATATCATCCGCAACTACTACATATATTTCCCAATCTTGTAGACATTTTTCCTGTTCTAGAACTTTCAGAGTAGTACTAGCAATATTTGCTTCTTCGTTATAGGTAGGCAAAACCACACTGACTAATTTTTTCATCAGGAGAACTTGGCAAGATCTGCATGAACCATTATTTTTACTAACTCCTTGAAATTTGTTTTTGGCTGCCATCCCAGTATTCTCTTGGCTTTTGAGGCATCCCCGCAAAGAGGACCTGTCTGTACAGGTGGAATAAAGTGAGGATCTGTCTCAACATGATCTTTGAAGTTTAATCCTGCCACCTCAAATGCTTCCTTTGCAAATTCCTCTACCGTATGTACTTCACCCGTTGCCACCACAAAATCATCGGCCTCCTCTGTTTGGAGCATTTTCCACATAATCTCAACATAATCAGGAGCAAAACCCCAGTCCCTTTTTGCCTCAAGATCCCCTAAAGTCACTTTGCCGTTTTTCACTATCGGTTCACCTATTTCATTCATAGGTATACCCTCCCGTTTGTTATTTTTTATACAGGCAACTGCGGTGGTAATTTTCCGGGTGACAAAATTTAGACCCCGTCTCGGGCTTTCGTGGTTAAAAAGAATTCCACAGGAAATAAATTGCGGTTGTTTCCTATCATTCCTTGCAATATGAGCCATCCTGTGAGCAAATTCTTTAGCCGCCGCGTAAGGATTAACAGGAGCAAGGGGAGTTTCTTCGTTTTGAGGAACTTGTGTTGGCGCACCAAACATTTCGGAAGTTGATGCCTGATAAACACGGGCCTCCGGCACAATTTGTTTGGCCCGTTCAAAAACATGCAAAGCCCCAATACCGGTAATCATAATTGTCCCCAGCTTGTCGCTAAATGATCCTAATGGTGAAGACAAAGAAGCCAAGTTGTATATTTCATCCGGCTTAAAATCCAAAAGCGCCAATGCAATAGATTCGGGAGAATGCAAATCTCCGTAATAAATTTTTACCTCATCTTTAATAGCATTGGCATTTCCAAAATCCAAAGCCGCATTGCGCCTGACAAAACCTGCTATTTCATAGCCTTTATCCAAAAGCAATTCTGTTAGGTATGAACCGTCCTGGCCGGATATTCCTGTTATAAAAGCTTTTTTGTTATTTGCCATCTTGGTTAATATAACTAATTTATGCTTCTGCCGTCAACTGCTTGTTTAAAAATCTCTATATCTTCTCTTACTGAATGCAATATATTTCCTCCAAACTGCATAACAAATTTGGCAGGATCAAGCCAGGAATTTTTTAAAAGTTTTGCCTGTTTGTTTTTATTATAATCAGCAAAAGATATTGGTTTAACTAAATTCATATCAAGACCAAATTTAGCGGCAATCATTTTTGCAAATTCAAAAGGAGTAGTAAAGTTTGTTGAACAAACATGATATATACCTGTCTTTTCCGCCTCGACTAAAACCTTCAGTGCATTGGCAATATCCGAAACGATTGTCGGGGTTATTTTTTGATCTTCTATCGCAACTATCTCTTCTCCGCTTCGTAATTGCTCCAGAAAAAATCTGGCAACGTCTTTTTTAGGTTCGTAAAACGGGCTAAACGGCATACAAATCCTAACCAAAGTTAAAAGGCTTCCACTTTCCAGAACCAGCTGTTCGGCAAAATATTTTGTTTGACCATACCAATTAACAGGATTCTGTTTATCCTCCTCGTTGTAAGGACTATCTGCTTTTGTGCCATCGAAAACATATTCTGTGGAAATATGTATCAGATATTTATTAAAATTTTTGCAGACTTCGGCAACATTTTTGGCACCGATTGCATTAATCCGATAGCACATCCCGTTTTTATCTTCTTTTTGCGCTTCTGCTGCTTCAACATTGGTAAAAGCGGCAAAATTTATAACACTGCTGCAACCTGAATCTTCAATAAATTTTGAAACAGCCTGCTTTTCTAAAATATCTAATTCCTCAATCGTCGGAGAAACTATTTCAAAAACATCTTTATTTAGATCGATAAATCCGGATCCCACTAGACCGGCACCACCAAAAATTACAATCTTTTTCGCCATTATTTAAATTTCTCCGGAAATAAATCTCGAAGTCTGGGATTATTTTTATCTCTTTCGGAGATAATTGGATTTTTAATCGGCCAACTTATGTTTAAATCAGGATCATCCCAGGCAATTGCCCTGGTATCCGAGCCATCCCAATAAGCATCCACCAGATACATATAGTCTACGGCCTCTTGCCCTATCACGCAAAGCGAGTTCGCAAGCCCCTCGGGAATAAAAAGACCAATTCTGTTGCTATCGTCCACAGTAAAAGTTGCAACTTGAGAAAAAGTCGGGAAGTCTGGTCTGATATCAACTATCGCTATGAATACTTGCCCGGAAACTGGATAAATTATCTTATTCCAATTTTCAGCGTGTATGCCTCGGATCACTCGGGACTCCGAGTGTGAGTGATTCATCTGCACTCCGTCAAAGTTCATGCCGATAATTTTTTCTAATTCATCTTTATGGAAAACTTCCCTGAAAAAACCCCGTTCATCGCTAAAAATGGGTCTTTCCAGTCTTAAAAGTCCCGGTATTGATGTTTTTTTAATAAACTTATGGTCCATATGATTTTTGGGCGGAACGATCAACAATCGGCCTGCCTTCTTTGAATGGTTTCCACCACCACTGGTTTGCTTTATACCATTCAGCTACTTTTGGCAAATCTTCTCCTACGTTGTGTTTTCTTTCCCAACCCAAACTTTGAAGCTTTTCTCCATTTATGGCATAGCGGAAATCATGACCCAACCTATGTTCAACGTATTCAATCATGGATTCATCCATTCCTAAAGCGTTTAAAATCATTTTAGTTATTTCCATATTGGTTTTTTCCTCACCTTGAATTAAATAAGTTTCCCCAACTTTCCCTTTTTGTAGAACAAAATCTATCGCTTCGGCATGATCTTCAACATGCAGCCACTCCCTGATGTTTTCTCCTCGACCCATCAAAGGCACTTTTTTACCTTCCAAAAGATTAGTTATAAATCTGGGAATAAGCTTTTCCGGATCATGATAAGAACCATAATTATTGGCGCAATTCGTAATAGTAATTGGTAAACCGTATGTTTCAAAATAAGCCCTGACCATATGGTCAGAACCTGCTTTAGAAGCGGAATAGGGGGCGCGAGGATTATAAGGAGAGTTTTCTGTAAAGGGCGGATCATTTGAATCGAGTTGACCGTAAACTTCATCGGTTGAGACATGATGGAACCGCTTAACTTTTGCATCGAGCGCCGCATTTAATAAAATGGCAGTTCCCAAAACATTGGTTTTGACAAATTGCAACGGATTGACAATGGAGCGATCAACATGAGATTCAGCCGCAAAATGTACCACAATTTCTACCCCGGACATGGCGCTTTTTACCGTGTTTTCGTCCGTAATGTCGCCTTTGATAAATGTGTAATTTGGATTTCCCTCAAGATCTTTTAAACTCTCCAGATGTCCTGCATAAGTTAAAACGTCCAAATTGACTATTTGGTCTTCGGGGTGAGATTTTACCCAGTAGTGAATAAAATTGGAGCCGATAAATCCTGCTCCGCCTGTAACTAAAATCTTCATTTTGCCTTTTCGTCTTTATTCTTTTTTGCCCAGTAATTATTAGCCTCGAGAAGTGTATCAAAAGTTCCTGCATCCCGCCAATAACCTTTAAGCTCATTCCATTTAAGCTGCCTTTTTTCTATGTATTTATTATTTACATCAGTAATTTCAAGCTCTCCTCTGGCTGAAGGCTTAATTTCTTTTATAAAATCAAAAACTTGTCTGTCGTAAATATAAACTCCGGTTACAGCCCATTTGGAATCAGGTACTGGGGGTTTTTCGGTAATTTTAATTATTCTTGAATGATCGTCCGGATCAAAAGTAACAATGCCAAAACGCTCCGGATCAGACACTTCTTTCAGAAAAATCAAAGCCCCCTCCGTAAAATTCTTAACAGATTCTGAAATATCGGCATCAGAGGTATTATCACCTAAAATCACTGTTACGCTGTCTCCTTCAGCAAATTCCCTAGCCAATAATAGAGCATCGGCAATTCCTCCTTCATTCTCCTGATAGGCATATTCCAGATGTTTAATGCCCAGTTCATAACCATTTTTTAAAATGGACATAAAATGCCCGGAGTGCGGCCCGCCTGTCACAACCATGATATCGGTAATCCCCGCCCTTACAAGTGTTTGGATGGGGTAAAAAATCATCGGTTTGTTATAAACCGGCAGAAGATGCTTATTTGTAACTTTTGTCAGAGGATCAAGACGAGTTCCCAATCCTCCTGCTAAAATAACGCCTTTCATATTTTCATTATACAAACATCCCTAACACTAATATTATCGCTAAAACAGCAGTTAAAAGATACTCCAAAAAAATAATCAAAGTCAAACTCTTATCGCGTTTGTGGTGAATTAATGCCCAAATTAGATATATTAATATGCCAATTCCCAAAATTCTTAGTATCATAAGATAGCTCCCGGACTGCTTGTTAGCAAACTACCTGCTGTCAAAGATAAAAGCGCCATGTGAGCAATATGATGAGAAGATAATCGCAATATGCCTCTTTTTTTCAACACCCAAACATCAGCTGCCAAAAGCAGACCAATCAAGACAATGATAGAAATCCCTCCCCATTTATAAACCATAAAAGGATCAAACACGGACTTTGCTCCAACTCCAATAGGCAGAACTCGGGCAACCAAAACTCCGGAGCTTCCTGCCTGCTTACTGATAAGATCCTCTGGCGGAACTGCAATTTGCTTACCTGAAATTTCGATTGCAGGTTTCGCATCTGTCATCTCTGTAGTCCCAAACATTTGCACCACCAGAGTTGTTTTTTGACCATTCAAGTTTCCCTCAATCACTGCTATGCCTATATCTTTATACTTAGGATTAAGCAAATTATCCTTGTGAGTTTTAGAATTCATCCAGGCAGAAACCACATCGTCGGAATTATAGAAATTTTTGGCCAGGTTTTCGCCGGCATAGGTAAATTTATAGCCTGATCCTAAAATAAAATCCCAGGGAGTCTTACCAGAGGGGGCAAAATGAGCCCAGTAATTTTCGGCAAGCATGTTTTGAGCTTTTAAAACGGCTGCTCTATCTAAAGCCTCATTTTCCGAAACCGGCGGAAGTCCCATCTTTTGACGTTCTGAATTTGTCAGTTCTATAAGTTTTTTTTGATCAATATCGGCGCTTATCCCCAAAATCCCCGGTTTCGTATAGCCAATAATGGAAAAGCTCACTTGCAGAAAAATAAAAATAAGGATGTAGCAAACCAATCCTTCCCAGGAAATAAGATGAGCTTTTTTATGAGTATCTTTGTGAGGCAGGAATAAGTTTCGCCAGACCATGATTTTAGTATACCAAATCTGTTTCCATCTTTTTCCCATTCACAGGAATATTTAATGCAAACCCCAAAGCATTGGCAACAGATACCCCTACCCGAAGTCCGGTAAACGATCCCGGGCCTGTTTCTACTTCAATTCCCCTCAAATCCTGTAGCCTGTTGCCTGTTGCCTGTTGCAACTTGGTAATAAGTGGCAAAAGCACCTGCGACCCATACTCATTTTCCTCTGATAACTGCCTTACTGCTTTCCCCTTAACGCTTAACCCTACTTTTATTTTCTTTTGATCTTTAGTATCAATCTGCAGAATCATGTACAAATTTTAGCATTTTTAAGATTAGTTTGGTAAAATAGTGCTGTGATTGACACGGGGGGGGGTACACTTCTTAATAACAGGCGGCACAATTGATTCCTATTACGACGGGACTAAGGATACTGTGGTTCCTAATGAACATTCTGTAATTCCTGAATTCATAAACTCGCTACGTTTATATGAAAAATGCTCATTTACCGAAATATGCATGAAAGACAGCAGGGCAATAGACCAAAATGACAGAAACAAATTGTTAAAAATTATAGAAGAAAGCCCCGATCAAAAAATTATCATCACCCATGGAACCTACACCATGCCTGATACAGCCAGATTCCTAAAAGCCAATCTTAAACGGAACGATCAAGTAATTATTTTAACCGGATCGTTTATTCCAATAAAAGGATTTTCTCCTTCTGATGGACCATTTAATTTAGGATACGCCGTAGCTCAATTAGATAAATTGCAGCCGG
The DNA here is from genome assembly GCA_018817205.1 of Patescibacteria group bacterium. Lineage (GTDB taxonomy): Bacteria > Patescibacteriota > Microgenomatia > Daviesbacterales > UBA10151 > UBA10151. The sequence goes on from JAHIUE010000081.1 coordinate 14,928, forward strand.
GAATTTATGTCTGCATGAATGGTAAAACATTCAATCCCGAGGAAGTAATAAAGTTGATGTCAGAAGGCACATTTACTTCAATATTTAATAAATAATTGTTAACTCCTGTATAATTGTCCTCATGGAAGAAATTCAGGATAAACTGAAAATTTTAAAAGACCGATTTGGAAAAGTTTCCCGATCTTGCGACCGGGATAAATTGCAAACCGAAATCAGGGAACTGGAAGCCCAAACTATGAAAGAGGGGTTTTGGGATAATCCCCAGGAGTCGTCAGCTATCAGTCGTCAGCTATCAGAAAAGCAAAAGACATTAGCAAGCTTGGAAGAACTTGAAAAAAGAATAAATAATTCATTGGAAATTTCCGAAGAGCCTTCAATGGAAGAAGACCTAAAAAAAGAAATTTCACAAATTGAAAAAGAGCTGGATAAACTTGAGCTGAAATTATTTCTATCAGGCCCGCACGATGAATCTGAAGCAATCTTATCTGTCCATTCCGGAGCAGGAGGAGTTGAGGCCATGGATTGGGCATCAATGTTAGTCCGGATGTATCAAAGGTATTTTGAAAAAATGGCTTGGAAATATGAAGTAACCGACGAAGACCCGGGCGAAGAAGCAGGAGTAAAAACCGTTTCCATGATAGTTCATGAACCTTACTCTTTTGGCTACTTAAAAGGCGAAGCAGGCACTCACAGATTAGTGAGACAATCCCCTTTTAACGCCGATAAACTCCGCCAAACCTCTTTTGCCTTGGTGGAAATTTTACCGGTAATAAAGCCCGGGGAAGTTGAAATAAACGATGCAGACATTGAATTTGAAGCTTTCCGCTCGGGTGGAGCAGGCGGGCAAAATGTCAATAAAGTTTCAACAGCAGTAAGAGTAAAACATACCCCCACAGGTCTTACTGTTACTGCCCAGACAGAAAGAAGCCAACTTCAAAATAGGGAAAACGCCATGAAACTACTGCTTGCTAAACTTTGGGCACTAAGCTTGTCGAAAGGCAAAAAAGAACAGGAAGCACTTAAAGGAGAAAATAGACAGGCATCCTGGGGCACTCAAATCAGATCTTATGTTCTACATCCCTATCATATGATCAAAGATCTTAGAACCAATATTGAAACTTCCAATACGGATGCTGTACTGGACGGGGAACTTACGGAATTTATTGAGGCAGAAGTAAGGGGTCTTGCCAAATAACCTATCTTATTGTTAATATAAACAGTATGGACCCTCTGCCAACAAAAGAATCTATACCGGAACCGGAAGAAAAACTCACCAAACCAATCATTGGTACAGAAAACCCTATGCGTCTAATTTTAGGCGTGACAGTAGCGGCACTGGTTTTGGGAACACTCACAGGATACATACTTTCGACAAAAAACAAAGGCGCCGGCGCCCCCGGACTTTTGACTGGACAGGCCAAGACTGCCCAACAAGATGCCCGAACTTTTAAAGATTTTGCCGAAGGAACGATCAAGGCAAGACCAAAACCCTCTGACCTCAATAAGTACGTCGAAGGAACGCATTTACTGGTAAGGGAGGGTGCCGTACCTGTTGCGTTAACTTCATCTGTTGTTGATTTATCCAAATATGAAGGCAAGAAAGTCAAAGTTTTAGGTGAAACCCAAAAAGCCATCACAGAAGGGTGGCTAATGGATGTGGGTAAAGTAGAGGAGACAAAATAGTCGTCAGTCTTCAGCTATCAGATGTAAATTTTCCTGTCTGACGACTGATAACTGATGACTGATAGCTATGATCATATTCGAATCTGTTTCAAAAAAATTCGGCTCTTTGCCGGCACTTGACAATATCTCGCTCGATATTAAACAGGGCGAGTTTGTATTCATAGTCGGACCCTCCGGGGCCGGAAAATCCACCCTGCTGAAAATTCTGACCAGAGAAATGTTACCAACAAACGGGAAAGTAACAGTAAACCATGTTGATATTACTAAAATTAAAGACCGTGATATACCACATCTCAGACGCAAAGTCGGAGTTGTATTCCAAGATTTTAAGCTGCTGGACGACCGAACTGTTTTCGAAAATGTGGCTTTAACTTTAGAAGCGCAAGGCAAAGCCGATGAGGAGATTGTCAAAATGGTAGAACACACTCTTAAACTGGTTGAAATTTGGGATAAAAGAAATCTTTTTCCAAGACAATTGTCAGGCGGCGAGCAACAGCGAACGGCTATCGCCCGCGCGGTAGTAGGTAAACCTGATATAGTTTTGGCCGATGAACCGACCGGGGACTTGGATCCGAAAACTGCCTGGGGAGTTATTCAGCTTCTTAATGAAATAAATTCCTGGGGGACCACGGTAATTATGGCTACCCACAACCAAGAGATTGTTAATACCTTAAAAAGAAGAGTTATTGTTTTAAAAACAGGTAAAATTACAAGAGATAGCAAAGAAGGAAAATATGAATAGATCTTTTGCGTTTGCCAGAAGGAATATCAGACGGACTCCGTTTCAGGCGCTGGCTGCTTTAATGATAATGTTTTTAACATTTTTAGCCTTGCAAGTGTTTATAATTTTGGCAGCAGGATCTCAAGCGGCTCTCCGCTATTTTGAAAGCAAACCCCAAGTCATAGCATTTTTTAAAGAAGGTACTACCAATCAAGATGTACTAGCTATAGAAAATGCCCTAAGTAAAGAAACCAAGGTAACAAATACGAAATTCGTTTCCAAAGATGAAGCTCTTGCTATTTACCAAGAGAAAAACAAAAATGACCCGGCACTTTTAGAGCTTGTTACAGCCAATATTTTACCGGTCAGTTTGGAGATATCAACCAAAGAACCGCAAGATTTGGCTGAAATTGCTGAAATTTTAAAAAGAGAACCTGTTGTATCTGACACTATAGTTCCGGAAGACGTAGTCCAAACCTTGACATCTGTTACCAGCATTATCAGAATTGTTGGAAGCATCACAGTTGGATTTTTAATGATTTTTGCAACTCTGGTAATTGTGATGATTATCGGTTTTAAAATTAGACTCAAAAGAAATGAGATAGAAATTATGAGACTGCTTGGCGCATCTCCATCGTTTATCAGGAATCCGTTTATACTGGAGGGAATATTTTATGGTGTAGCAGGAGCTGCTCTCGCCTGGAGCCTTTCCTACAGCCTACTTTGGTATTTCACGCCATTTTTACAAGGCTATTTGGGAGAAGTCGGACTTTTACCGGTCAATTTCTTGTTTATGTTGGAGCTTTTGGGATCATCGCTTATTGCGGCTTTTATTGTGGGATCCTTAGGATCATTTGCAGCTGTAAGACGATATTTGAAAATATAATGAGCCTTGATGAAAAAGTTACTACTATTTCTTTTAATTTTTAGTTTTGTTTTTATTACACCTGTCTTTGCCCAATCCACTGACGAACTAACCGTACAGCTGGAAGAGAAACAGGCTGAAATTGCCAAACTGGAAGCTCATCTTCAGGATGCCAGAAATCAAGAAAAAACTTTAAAATCCCAACTTGCCCTTATTGACGGTCAAACACAAATTACTAAATTAAAAATAGAAGAAACCAATCTCAAAATTGAAAAATTAGAACGGGAGATTACCGATTTATCAACCAGAATTGATAGAATCGGCGCAACCCTGGATTCTTTATCGGAAATTTTACTCCATAGAATCATCCAAACATATAAATATAGTAATGCTGTTTCCACAATAGATTTACTTTTCTCCTCGCACGGCTTCGCAAACCTTATAGAAAGACTGAAATATATCCAGGTTGCCCAGGCTTATGACAAGAAAAAATTATATGAGCTACAAGCAACCAAACTGGCATATAACGAACAAAGACAAGATAAAGAAACAAGGCAAACCGAAGCCGAGAAATTAAATAAAGAATTAGATACTTATAAAGTGCAGCTGGACCGGCAAAAAAAGGACAAGGATGAATTACTTAGGATAACAAAAAATGATGAAGCAAAATATCAAGCATTATTGGCCCAAGCAAGAGCCGAATACTTAGCTATACAAGGGATAGTAGCTGGACGAGGAATAGAAACCGAAGTCGGGTCAGTTAACCAAGGCCAAAAAATTGCAACTCTCATCAACGGTCAATCATGCAATTCAGGAGGTACACATCTACATTTTACAGTCGTTCAAAATTTGGTAGCCTTAAATCCTTTTAATTATTTAAGATCAATCGACCATGAAAATTGTTCGGGTTCATCCTGTGGAAGTGGCGATGCCGACCCTTTCAGTCCAGCAGGAAATTGGGATTGGCCTCTTAATAGCCCCATTAAAATGAACCAGGGCTATGGCCATACTTGGGCAGTACAGCACACTTGGGTAGGCAGGATTTATGATTTCCACAATGGCATAGATATCGAGGGTTCGTCGCTTGAGGTAAAAGCAGTTAAACAAGGAATATTATTCCGTGGTAGTTTTTCTGGAGAAACCGGATGTGCCTTGCCTTATGTACGGGTAAAACACAGTGAAGAAGGATTAGAAACTTTATATCTTCATGTATATTATTAAATTAATGTAATTTTGAGAATAAAATTAATAATTCTTATTCTTTTCTACCTCTTTCTTGGGATAAAGCCTGTTTTTGCTGTCATTATTACAATGTCTAATATCCCACCTACTATTACAGATGAACAATTCACTTTTGATGTTTCTGTCAGTGGTGCATCTGCAGGAACAAATTATTTAAGGGTTGATTTGTATAAAGAAGGGTCCACTAACTATTTTGGTGAAACCTACAACAATGACATCTGGTATGGAGGATCTGATGGAAAACAATATTTCCCAATAACAATATTGTCAGGGCAAACATGGAATGGTTCTATTCAGGGAAGAATTGGCAATCCGACAGTAGGGGAATATCCAGGACCAAGAAATTATAAATTAAGGCTAAGACGTTATACTAACTCAGGTGGCCTAGGAACAACTGATCAGACACCACAAGACATCCAGATTGTTTTTACTCTACCAACCCCTTCCCCTACCCAAACTCCCACCCCTACCCCAACTCCAACCCCCTCCTCAACTTCTACTTCCACATCTTCATTTACTATTTCAAATATCCCTTCTACCATTGACTCCACGGAAGTTTTTAATGTATCCGTTAATTTATCATTATCCGGTAAACCGAATACTGTCTTTTATCTAAAAGGGGCATTTAAAAAGCAGGATGGGACAAACTATTTTGGTCTGACAAAAGTTGGTGACTTTTGGATAAGAAATAACAAAAGCTATCTTGATCATTATAAAATAACAACAGATTCAAACGGTTCCTGGTCCGGAAATTTGGAAATGCAGCCGGATATTTTAGACTCGGGATATGAAGGAGCAGGAGAATATATTTTTAAAGTGGGGAGATATACGGAAGACAGATCTTTAAGTTGGAGTAATGAGACAACAATTAAGATAAATGCTCAAGAGGTTATTCTTGAAGATGATGATAGTGATATTTTGGGTATAACCGGAACTCAAAGCAAACAAGATACAACAAAATCCTCAAAAAAGGAAATTGAGGAATATTCATTGGAAAAGTATATAAAAGTAGCTTCCCCTGCTTCACAGACTAAAGCTACAACCTCCTCCCAAGTGAATGTTAAGAATCAAAAACAAACAAATCTATTTATCTGGCTGGGATTAATTTTCATATTTGCCGGAGCCGGTTCAATAGGTTATATTTATTTAAAGAAAAATGCAAACCTACGTATCCCGTTCGGAAAATGAAACAAAAAAAATAGCGGAAGATTTTGCAAAGACAGCTAAAGGCAATATTTTTGCATTATCCGGCGAACTTGGGGCCGGCAAGACAACTTTTGTCCAGGGGTTTGCCAAAGGCCTAGGGATCAAAGAAAAAATCTTATCACCTACTTTTGTCATAACTCGCCAACATAAAATTCCTGATACATCAAAAGTTTTTTATCATATAGATTTATATAGACTGGAAAACTTTAATCAGTTAGGATTTGAGGAAATTCTCTTAAATAAAAATAGTGTTGTTTTAATTGAATGGGGAGAAAAAATTAAAAGTATGCTACCCAAAAATACTATAAAAATAAATATTACAAAAGAAGGCCCCTATTCCCGCCTTATTTCTATCTCAATTGATCCCAATTTTTCCGAAGATAAAAGCTCCATGGACTGATAGCTTGCCTCCCATCCGCTTTTCCAATTATATCCCCTGTTTGGCTCCTTAATTAAAAATACTAAACCTTGATAATTATCTTTTGATCCTGCAAATTTATCCTTATTGCTAATATATGGAGGCTTGTTAGGAGCATATGCATATTCTGCAGGAATATATTTGTATTTTTTTTGTCCGTACCACCAAAACAAATATTGATAAGGATAGTCATAGACTGACGGCATAAAAGTATACACTTTGAAGTTTCGACCCTTTGCGGATTGATAAACATAATCAATAGCAGCAATTTCATTTTTATATAAAGAAGGGTCTAAATTTGGTTTTCCAAAATCATTAATAATATAACTACCTATGCTAGATACACTAAACCAAATGATTAAAATTGAAATGGGAATGAAGATGCGTTCTTTTAAGATATATGCTATTAAAATTAACGAGGCAGCCATCTCTGCGCCCAAATGCCAAGGGTTAACCGTCACAGGCAAAATTAAATAACCTAAGAAAGGAATAGCAATTATCATAAGACTCACCAAAACTAAAGCTTTCTTTTTTTCTTTTTTCAAAAATCCGATAAGTCCGATTGCGGAAATTAACAATAAACTGGCCGCCAAGCTCTTATGATTCATCAAGGTTGCAGAATATGTATCAAAGAAACTTGCGGATATTGTTTGAAAACGCCCTAAAATATTCAAATTGGCGCCGGAATTTTCCGACAAGTGCCGAAGCACCGCTTTGCTCATTAGAAAATCATGCCTAAAGTCAAAAAGCGCTTGCGGAAGCAGTGTAAAAACAAACAAGGCAATACCCACAAAGAACCATTTTTGCTTCAGAAGTTTAACATTTTTTGTAAATATCACGCTTGCTAATATGATTATTGGGGTAAAAACCCCGAAATTCATCTCAAAATTAAAAAATAATCCTGCCAGAAACCA